>NC_014390.1 GCF_000145035.1 Butyrivibrio proteoclasticus B316 | reverse complement strand
CCCGATTTCTATATATCTTGTACCCCACAACGTCACAAGTTAATACTATAACCTTTTTTCTTGTTCCTATAATATATATATCTTATTCCCAAATACGTCATAAGTTTCTTTTTTAGGCAAGAACTGACGTAAATGGGAATAATATGTGTTAACCTATTTGGTCAAACCTCATTGGTCAATTTGCTTTTCATTCCCTTTTACATCACAAGTTAGGTTATTTTTATTCCCTTTTGCGTCATAAGTAACCTTTTTTGCTTCCCTTTTACGTCATGAAATACTTTTTTCATTCCCTTTTACGTCATAAGTTAATGATCATAAATTTTGTTTTACAATTTTTTCCATTCAATATTTTGTATTTATTATTTTCCAGACGTCAAATTCTTGATTAGATGCCTTTTTTATACTAAAATAACAACGTTTTATTGTTAAATCATTCCCTTTTACGGTGTAAGTAAATGACCAGTTCCTTTTTAGGTCATAAGTTTAAAAATGTCATTCCCTTTTACGTCACAAGTTATAGCATTGAACATATCTCCTGGAAGGGAAAAAGCATGTATTTATCAGTATTTCCCACTATTTATATACTGATTTTCCCTTTTACATCATAAGTTTAATAATAAATACCTTTTTACATCACATGAAATTCCTAAAAACGTCAGAACTTGCGCCATTTTCATCAGTTCTTCGTTCCCTTTTAGGTCATGAAAAACGTTCCCTTTTTAGTCATTTCTATAACCTTTATACACCACAACTTAATCCCATTTAGGTCACAAGTATTTCCCAAAAACACCACATCTTTCATGTAAAAATCCCATATTTATGGGCTTTATCCAGGGCCTAATATTAATTAATACAACTGTTGTATATAAAATAAACAAATTAACACAACCGCTGTTGCTGTAAAAAATAAAAGAACCCATATTACAAATATGGGCTCCTTAGTAATCATAAGCTTTTTTCTAGTTTCTCAAGCGCTTTCTTTAACTCAGCTATTTTATCAAGTACTGCTTTTTTATCTGCAATACTCTTAGCACTCTTTCGGTATTCATTCAGGGTTGTAATGCACTGGTCAAATCCAGTAAGATTAACACTGCTCTCTTCTGCTAGATTATTCTCGATGATAGTTTCAATGCTTATAACTTCTTCACTATCGTCTTTAATGATCAGATCTGTCAAATCATTTGAATCTTCTTCTACAGGCTTTGGCATTGGAAAATCATCATCAATCAGCTCTTCCTGCTTTTTAGCGTTTTCCTTTGCTCTTATCTTTCCGTTGATAATCTGCTCTATTCTTGTTCTTGAGAAAACTATCTCGTCTTTTTCTACTTCGTCTTCGCTGATATTTTTGGTATCTGCCTCAAGTCTAATAAGCTCGTTATAAAGCTGCCTTTGCTCTTCTTTTGTGAGCGATGCAGCCTGGCGAAGAGAAGAATATGGGAACTGAGGTTTTTTACAGAATTCCTGAAGCTCCGGGATAAGTTTTAATAAAACTTCATAGCGGAATACATTTGACTCGGAGATATTAAAGTATTCTGCTATTTTTTGACGTGTATTGCCCTTAAAATTCTCTTTTTTGAGTATCTGCTTATAAAAGCTAATTGCGTTGGCCATTTCGAGTGGAGAAAGCCTTCTGGTGGCAATATTACTGCTAAGAAGTTTTCTGTCCTTTTCCATCTCTGTTTTGTATCCAGCATGGATATAACATGGGATTTCTTTTTGGCCTAATAGTTTCATGGCCTGATAACGTCTGTGTCCAGATGTTATCTCATATCTGCCATTCTTTTTCTTGTATACTTCTATAGGCGTTGTATAGCCTTCTTCATCAATTATCTTTGCAAGATGGTCAACGCTCCTCATGGAAAAAAGCTTGTCGTTTTCAGGGTTTCCATCGATCTTATCAAGTGGGATGTTCATTACAACAATTTCATCTTTTTTCATGGCTGCGAGTCTCCTTATTGTTTCATGTTTGATTTAACCATCTCGTAATACTGCTGGTTCTGTGCATAGTCCTGATTGATAAGGAATTCAATATAATCTGTTTTTGAAAGACCCTTGGCACTTGATCCTATGTTTATCTTTTCTTTAATTGACTCTGATATTCTGAAATTGAACATGGATCTGTCTTCGTCAGTCTTTTTTGGACGGCCTACCTTTTTTTGCTTTGGAGCTTCGCTTTTTGGCTGCTGTACAGGAACTTCTACTATAGGCTGAATCACAGGCACAGCTACTGTTTCAACTTTAGGCTCAACAATAGGCTTAGCAGGAGTGGCCGGCTTTTTTACTTCTTGCTTTTCTTCATGCTCGTACAGCTGTTCCACAAGATCTTCAGTAAGGTTTGATTCTTTTCGTGAATTGTACATTGTTTTAAACTTATTTGGTCTACCAGAAGCCATTTTTACCCCTCCTATCTCACTCTTCTATTCTTCTGACAATTTCATCAACAATACGTCTGTAGTCCATTGAAGCTGTAGATGATTTCTTATAAAGCTCAAGTGGCTTGTGTACCATTTTTGCTTCATCTACTGCTGCTGTTTCTCTTACCGTCATGATAAAGGGTCTTTCTTCTGGCTTAAGAACATCAGGTACATCGGTATCAAGCTTTTCGTTTATTATGTCTAGTACTGCATTTCCAATGTTTGTCTGTCTAAATCTTGTAATCAGTATTCCCAGTATCTTTGCATCGGATAGAGATCTCTTGTTTGATTTATGGTATTTCATCATGTCAGATACAATTGCATCTATACCATCAAGTGAATCTTCTCCTGAATCTGCGCACATGATGAAGTAATCTGCAGCAATATAGCTCATGTTTAGAGGAATATTTCTTGCTGGAGCATTGTCTATGAGGAAATAGTCATAATCCTCTGAAAGTGCATCAATAAGGTCATCAAGAAGATATACAGCTGTTGGATCATCAAAGATCTTGTCGGCCTTTGACATTTCAGGAGATCCTGCGATTATGCTATAACCAGCATCTACTGTCTGAATTGCCTGTGCCATATCAACATCATCTCTGCTAAATAAATCAAAAATAGTTGGAGCAGTTCTATCTGCTTCTGCGTTTTTTGTAAGGTTGCACTGCTGATCTAAGTCGATTGCAAGTACTCTTTT
The DNA here is from genome assembly GCF_000145035.1 of Butyrivibrio proteoclasticus B316. Classification (NCBI taxonomy): domain Bacteria; kingdom Bacillati; phylum Bacillota; class Clostridia; order Lachnospirales; family Lachnospiraceae; genus Butyrivibrio; species Butyrivibrio proteoclasticus. The sequence continues at coordinate 183,214 of NC_014390.1, read as the reverse complement.
ACCTAGCTTTGTAAGTATTGTTGCAAATTCTATAGTTGAGGTTGTTTTACCAACTCCACCTTTTTGGTTTGCCATTGCTATTGTTACGGACATTTTTGTTTCTCCTTTGAATTATGTAAATAAAAAATACACAAATAAATATGTAAAGCAGATATTTATGAAAATGCTTAATTATATAAATAATGTAAAGCTAAAATACACAAAACAATATGTAAATATCTGTATTACAAAACTAAATAATTGTGTAAATACAAAATACACAAAAATATTATATAACATCACTATAATTATGTAAAGATAATATTCACAAAATTATTTATGTAAATATGTGCTTTACATAAATATGACTAAAACAGTTGAGAAAAAGTATTTTTGTTGTGTTCAGTATGAACTAAAACAAATACAGAATATGAGTACAAGTGTAAATTTTGTATATTATTGCTTTACAAAAATATTTGGGAAGATTTGACTAGAAAACTAGATATAAAACGTAAATAAAAAATACACAAAACATAAGGAAATACGTAAATAATAAATTTACAAAACAAAGAATAATAATGTAAATAATAAATACACATAATAAAACAATTATGTAAATAAAAAATATACGTAAGCTAAAATCATTATGTAAATATAAAATATACATAAATAGAAATGAATATGTAAATATTAAATTCACAAAAATGTATAATATGTAAAGCTAAAATACTCAAAAAACAATTATTATGTAAAGCACATATTTACATAAATATTTGTAAAGCATTTATTCATAAAAACCAAAGGAATGGGAATTATGTAAAGCAAATATACACAAAATCATAGGAATATTTTGTAAATATAATATTTACAATAAAAGAACGTATGATTTAGGCTAATAGCTTAGGTGTATGTAAGAGGAAAGCTTTAAAAATATGGATAAGAACTTCTCATAGTTTTTAATCCAGCTTTATTGATCTAGAAAATTTAATTTGATAAATAAAGTTCACAGCCAGCAAAGAGCCGGTGCTGAAAGAATTATCGGAGGATCTCTGCATGTATCGGTGGTGCGGATCCAGTGAATTAGAAGAATAGAGCAATTTTGTAAATATATGCTTTACATAAATTGCAATATAGTTAAGAGAATATGTAAAGCAGAAATATACAAAAATGCCTTGAGAAAAGTGGAATGAAAGCCAAAGAAGTAATAAAGCATTATTTGGCTGTTTTAAAGACTTTTTTATGTAAGTGGGTAAATATCAAAGAATGACAAGAAGGCTTTTAAAAGCCAAAATATAAAGAAATGGGGCTGTCGCTCTAGATGATAAAATCATATGGGCGAGGCCCCATTTTTATGCCTTAAATAGTGGATTTGAGAAGTCGGTATCTTTCCTGCTGTCAAAAATAGAGTACTTTAATAAGCCGATGTGCTAATCGGTGCATTGTTGCCTTTTCTGCTTTGAAGTTTCAAAAATTATGAAACCTTTTTTAATTCAAACAGATGCGTTCCTGTTCGCTCAGCAGCAATTTTATGATGCAGCTTATTTATGTCATAGCCGATTGCCAAAAGTATGCTCTGTGTAAGAACATTTTCTTTTCCACGGTACAGATATCTTCTGAAGTTCATGTCTTCTTTCACATTTGCGAAGGATCCTTCTGCCTGGATGCTTCGGTTCATCCTCAGCTGTGTTCCGTAATCACTGGTTATCCGTTCAAGACATTCTGCTCGTTTTTCTTCCATTTTTCTTGAGACAGAAAGCTTTTTATTTCTATCTTCTAATGCGGTCTTACAGTTATTCCCTTTAATGCAATCTTTCTTGTAGGGGCAGTTATTGCAACTACTGCATTCATATATCGTAACTTCACGCTGATATCCGGTTGCTGATTTTTGTGTTCTTTTGGATACTGCAGGGAGCTGTTGACCATTTCTGCATGTGTAGCAGTCTGACTCAGGATCATAGTCCATGTTTTCACGCCTGCTTATGTCATTCCTGAACTTCCTTGTTTTTGAAAGTTCGTAGTTTTGAGGCTTGATGTACGCGGCCTGCTCGTTGGACTCGATGAATATGTAGTTTTCTTCGCTTTCGTATCCTGCATCAGCAACGATGTTTTTATACTTGAATGTAAGATGTGACTCCATGTCTTTCAGAAATGGTATCAATGTAATGGTATCTGTTGGAGCCGGAAAGACATCCAGCCATGTGACATACTCTGAATCCACGCCATGCTGCAGATTGTATGCTGGCTTAAGCTGGCCATTGAGCATGGCATCTTCCTTCATTCTCATGAATGTTGCGTCGGTATCAGTCTTTGAATAACTATTTCTGGTGCCGCATACATAAAGCTTATGGTTGTATTCTTTGAGTTTTTCTATGTATTCTTCAAGAGCTTCCAACGAACGTTGCAACTGAGTTTTCCTTTTGCCAATTCCATGAACGAATTCAATACCTTCATCCTCCTTGAGCTTGTACAGTTTCTTTCTAAGACGCTTAAGGGTATGTAATGATATCTGATCGTTATAGACTACTTTTATTCCATAAAGTTCTTCACATCTGGCGCAGAAAACACATATCTTTTCAGTGAGCTTTATCATGTTTTTGGACACAGCTTTTTTCCATACAAAGGTATACTTGTTGGCTACTGACTCTATCTTTGTTCCATCGATAAAGATGTTTTCGCCTGATATTTCTCCCAGTTCGAGCAGTATGGTCCCTACCTGTGCCATGATCTGCTTAGCGCATTGTGAAAGATGCATTGATATAAATCTTGCTATTGTGGAATGGTCTGGAGCAGGTGCTCCATCCAGAAGGTACATGAAATTGATGTCTCTTTTGCAGGCGGACTCAATATCACGACTTGAATAGATTCTGTTCATTGCTGCATAGATAACAATCTTAAGCATCTGACGCGGTGAAGCCTGGCCTTTTCTGATTCTGTCATAAGTTTTATACAGATCAGAAAGATTCATTTCCTCCACAAATGCACTTAACAGGCGCACCGGATCATCGGATGGGATAGAAATTTCTATGTCGAGCGGAAGTTTGATTTGATGATACAAGGAAGAAACTGTATAATCTCCTTGTAAGATTTTGTTTAGTCGCATAAACATATTTTACAGTAAAAACCAGGCTTTTCGAAGTCTGGTTTTTGCTTTATGTGAAGATATTTACTAGCAGCCCAGCCCCTCAGACATCTGCATGGAAATGTGCAGTTCTCGGACGAGGATGATGATTTTCAAAACGAAGAAAGCATCAAATGCCGATTTCTCTGAGCAACGTCGAAATGAGGCATTTGATGCTTAATGAGTTTTAGAAAATCACACCGCAGACGAAAACAATCATTTCTGTGCGGATGCCTGAGGGGCTGGGCGTTAAAAAGGCTGTCACACTAAATTAGTGCGACAGCCCCGTTGATAATTATTTGGAGATCATTAACTATGAGGAAAAATGAGGATAAGTTTATGACCTTAAAACATGCATGAATATAGGATTGAGAACAGTGTATGTGTTCTGGTTAAGCTGGCTTATTGAACCTTCATCTGAATAAATCCTTACAATATCGCCAGTCTTGTATGATGAAGAGAATGCAACAGGCTGCTTGAACTTTATGCCTTCTTCATTTTCAAGTAGGAGAGTACAAGTTTTTGAAGTGGTCATATCTTTGGAGAATGAACCAAGAAGCTTGTTTTCTTTTCTTTCAAGGTCAATGCATTTTGCATCAATAACCAGGACTCTGTTTGTGAGGGACTTATATATCTGCCAAAGAATATAAACTGCATAACCACAAGCTATAAGAAATGCAATAAAGATATAAAACCATTCTTTTAACATGACAAATACAAATGTAGCAGCAATGAATCCTAATCCGGTCAAAACAAATTCTTTTATAAAGTGGCTCTGATATGGAGCATCTAGATTGGAAAAAGATAGCTCGGGTTTCTCAAAGCTGTAATTGAAAATCTTCATAGCAATTCCCCTTTATACCTGAACGTAGAAGATACAATATGTAATAAGTGCAGCGATACAAACTGCTGAAAGGCTTATCTTTAAGATTACGTCCATATGAGAAGTCTTGGTTACTTCATCAAGGATAGCAGGAAGTCTGTCGTCATAATATCCGTCATGATTAGGATCATATTCTTGCTTTTTCTTTCCAAGAGAAGACTTTGTCTGTGAAGGCCTTTTTGTAGTCGGCATCTTTGGAGGAGTATTTCTATTCTGTCTTATAGTTGGAGCAGAAAGTACTTTTCCTTTAGATGGGAATTTGATTGAAGGCTTTGCTGGGGCAGCTTCAGGTTCATCAGCCTCTTCAACTTCATCTTCGTAGTCTTCTGTATCTTCATAGTCGCCTGATTCGTATTCTTCCTCAGCAGGAGCTTCGTCTTCGTAGTCGTAATCCTGGTAGTTGTTAGTAGTCTGAACAGGCTCTTCAATATCTTCCTCGTCTTCATATTCTTCATAAAGAGCTGCAGGCTGTGGAACAGGCTTAGGCTGCACAGGCTTCTTTACAACGGGAACAGGCTGAATGATAGTACATGTCTTTTTTGGAACGTTTATCTTTGTGGCTGGAGCTACAGGCTTCTTTTCAGATGTCTCTTTATTTAAGCTGCTTTCTCCAACTTTAGTAAATTTCTTTTTTGCAGGACTGCTTTTTGCATACTCAGGATTAGGAGCTGCACATTCAGGGCAGAACTTAAAACCAGAGTCATATGTATTTCCGCAATTGCATGTAATCTGTGACATGATTGATTATCCTCCTTATACAATTAGATATATTATATCAAAATATATACATAATGCAAGAAAAAAGGACGTATCCATAAAGATACGTCCTAAAAGGGGTGTATATGCTTAATTATTTCTTTGATGACTTTTTGGTATCAACAACTCTGTAGGCTACATCTAGTCCTTCGTAGCTGAGTGTCATACCTTTTTCATTTACGAGGCAGGTCTTGTCAGGAGTGTGATGGTACCAACCGGATACCTGACCTCTAAGAAATGGATCTGGAGAGATAGACTCTACAAACACATCCTTCATTTTGCGAACATCCTCAAGACCTAAATAGTGATGCGCAAGACTCTGAATAGTAATCAGTTCAGGTGGTGTGATAGTGCTGTATTTTAACTTTGGTGAAAGAGCAAGTTTCATATCATGGCAGATCAGAGTCTTTTTGCTGTAATCAAGGATTGCCCACTGAGGCTTCAATGATCCGTTAGGTCCTGTTATGAATACAGGCTTTCCATCATAATCCTGAAGCTTGTTAAAAGGAATTTCAATCTGCTCATCTATAGATGTGACCTTCTTTTTGCTTTTTGAAGCACCGGATGGTGCATTTTCAGAAGAAAGACCAAGAAGGTAATCAGCTGATACGTTAAAGAATTTGCACATCCATATGATTGTATCTGTAGGAGGAAGTTTTCTTCCTGTCTCCCAGTTGGAAATAGTCATCATAGAAAGAGTTTCTGTACGATTGATAAACTCAGAAAACTGATTGGCAAATTCCTGCTGGTTGAGGCCAAGGCCACTTCTTAACAATTTGATTCTTGCAGCTGTTACTTCATTTGGATTCATGGTGTTTCTCCTTGTAATTTGTCATATTGGAATAATCAACTAGCAATATGATTTAAGCATAATGAAATTATAACATAAATTATGTATAAAAATAGTTATAGTTTTGAAGTTAAAAGAGCTTTTTTGATAGAAATTGTGAGTAAATCCTGCGGAAAAAGGGCGGGAGAGGGCAATATAGTTCACTGTGAACAGAAAAAAATGATGGCGAAATGTGGCGGCATTAATTGACACCATATATATAAATAGATATAATATACTTAAAAATTTAATTGGGAGCCTTTTATGAAAAGATTAGTATATTATCTGGCTGTGCCTATTATGGTGTTAATGCTTCTTTGTCCTAGGTTTGCAGTTACATCTCATGCCGAAGAAAGCAAGACAATACAGGTACCCATAAACAAAAATTATACGTCAGCTAAATTCACATTAAACTTTGAGTACTATGATGATTACGTGGTAGTGATCAAGTCGCCGTCAGGTAAGGAATATAAGGGAGTACTTGCATCAACAAATGTCGTACAGTGCGTAGTTGATGATATCGAGATAGGGCAGTGGCAGGTACTCATTTCATATCCGGAAGAAATTAAGGATGAGCCTTCTGAGGAAGCTTCAACCGAATCGTCAGAAGAAAACGAAGGAGAGAGCGTACAAAGAAGAGCTATCAGTCCAGTCAAAGTACAGGTCCAGGGTTCTACAGAAAACCTAGTTGATGTTGACAGAGGAATATCTGTAGCTACAGACATTGCTGGTCTTAAGATGTATTTCAAGGATGACAGTTTCGTAGCTGAATGGACAGATACAACATGTGGAACTGTAAATGTTGAAGTAGTAAATGCGAAAAATCTTCAAAAGATAGATACTCAGCAGGTACAAGGAAATTCATATTGTTGTCCGCTTGAACCAAATGTGCAGGAGATTATGGTAAAGATAGTTCCTGCTGTAAGTTCTTCAGTACAGGGAGCAGAAAATACCTTCACATTTAAGTTCGATAATCATCCGGATGCTACGGTTACATACGAGGATCTTACAATAACAAACCATGACAGTATGCTGGTAAGCTGTGAACTTAGGGATAAGTACAGTGTAAGGATTCTGGTAAATGGTAAGCAGGTTGAAAATACTGATGTTTTGGATACCGGAATATATGAGTTCCAGGTTCCAATCGAGGTTGGCACAAACGAGCTAGTAACATACATAGTTGATTCCGACGGCAATATGCGTTCTACAAAATATTCCGTTGATAAAGATGTCATAGGCCCTTCTCTTGAACTTGTTTCATCCTACGAAGACATCGTTACACAGAATGAATCAATAGTCATTGAAGGTGCTGTAGATGATTTTAAAACACTCATGATCAACAGCGCTGAGGTTGAGATAGAAGGCGACAATACTTTCAAGTATGAGTATAAGCTCAAGGAAGGCGTTAATCAGATTGCAATCATAGCATCAGATGAAGCTGGAAATGAGACGGAATACGATATAGCAGTAGAGCGTGTTATTCCTGAAGAAAAGCCTATCCCATGGCTTAAGATAATAATCTGTGCAACTCTAGGTGGCATCCTTGGAATCTATGTGGTTGAGGTTATAAGGAGAAAAAACAATCCTGAGAAATATGAGAAAAAGAAAAAGGATGACGAGGACCACAGCGAGTACGATGATGTAGATATCTCTCATCTTTCCAAGAAAGAGAAGAAGGATCTGATGAAAGGTCCACATATAGCTTGGGATATCCTTTCATTTGCGGTTCCCCTTATAGCTGCATACATTGTCCTTTCGTATATCGTCATGGTATCAGTTATTCAGTCAGGATCCATGGCACCAACGCTTTCAGTAGGAAATACTGTTTTCTATAACAGACTTGCGTATGTTAACTCTGAGCCGCAAAGAGGCGATGTAATAGTATTTTACTCAGATGAATATGGTTCCTATTTTGGAAAAAGAATCATAGGTATGCCAGGAGATAAGATAAGATTCAAGGATGGATATGTTGTCGTAAATAATCAGTTCTGTGATGAAACAGCATATATATCTTCTGAGATAGAAACCAATTGTTCAAAAGAGTTTGAAGTACCGGAGGGATGTTACTTCCTTCTTGGAGATAACAGAGAAAATTCAAATGACTCAAGATATTGGAAAGAGCCTTATGTAGCACGAAACAAGATCGTGGGTAAATATATGGGCCAGATAGATTTCAGTTTTGAAAGAGATATTCTTAAGGTATATGCGAAAGAGTAAAATTAAGCTCCTATCCAATGTGGATAGGGGCTTTTTTAAACAATGGATGTGTTGTCTGAAGCAAAAGATGGATTTGAAACATATCGCCATTTTAAAGTGTATTCAGAGTAAAAGATGTGAGGGATGTGCATGGGAAAGATAAGAGTTGAAACTAATGAGGATTCGCTTTTTCTTGAGGGAGAGAAGATACATGCTGTCACAGCAGGTGAGGAGTATATTTTTGATCTAGAGGATGTTGTAAAGATGGTGATCCTTACGACCGATATGGGGCCTATGTACTGTGATATGGGACTTGCAGTTGATGTGGGAAATGGAAATGTCATATTCATAATGTCAGACCACAGGTGCTATAAGAGTTTTCTTTTTGATCAGATAGGAAAAGCCCTTCCAATTGATTACCAGAAAGTGATAGAAGCTGCCTCTTGCATAGATAACCAGGTATTCCTTATCTATGAGAAAAAGAATCAGGAGGAAACCGCAAGTTGAAAGGCAAGATAATCAAGATTACTGTGCTTGTAGCAATGATACTGATTTTTGTGTCAGCCCTGATGTATGAGGTAAAGCATATGCCGATTCATATAAAGGGGAATACTGGCTATAAGCCTGTAGTTATGGCTGATGGGGTGAAACTATCAGATGATATTTTCATTGCCATAGACTACGATGTATGTGGATATGGACCAATACTAGAATGTATGCCAGGGAAGCTTATCTTTTACACGAATGGCGATGTCATCCTTCAATTTGAAGGCAAAAACATCTATAAGGAAAATGTGAAAGATTTTGATAAAGTAATGGAGCAGATTGATATTGAAAAGCTCATGACTACAGATCCAGAGTCTGCTATAGATGCATTAGATGGAGCTAGCTGGGGATATTATTTCTATGATGAGGAGGGGGAAGTTGTTTGTAGAAATGTAGGATATTGTCCACAGAATGATGCATTTAGAGAGCCTTGCAGGATACTTTTTAGAAGCATAAATGAAGACTATTTTGACAGTGCTTTGGAAAATGCAAGGAGAGGGTATGGCAGAAGAAAAGGGATTCCGTATTATAAAAATCGGTGGTGAATAGTATTTTATTAATTAAATGTTTATAGCTGGGAAGGTTACAAAAGTAACCTTCTCAGCTATTGTTTTGAGCTTTAATAAAAATCATGCAAATCTAGTAAGATAATAATCGCTGTCTTTTTCTGCAACTTCAGCAGAAAATTCTAAAGTACCATTTGCAGATACTCTGGAATTTAGCTGAGATTCGAAAGAAGAAAGTTTCTTTTTATCAGCAATCTTATCCATTAGGCAAATAAGGCGGTGAATATTTCCGTTTTCTGTAACCTGGCACACCTTAATATTGCTTTTTCCTTTTACAGGCTCAAGGGCGCTTGTTGCCACAAGCCTTATGGTCTTCATTTTGGCTTCTATAGCCTTTTCTTTTTCTTCTGCTGATTCTGAAGCGTAAGTGTCTTCATATCTTGGCTGGTAGTCAGACTTCATGTTTAAAAGAGAATACTTTTCTGACATGTAGTCTTTTTCCAAAAAGCTCCATTTGTACTGAAGGACTTTCAGGTCGTTGAAAGTACATGGAACCCTGAGAGTAAGTATTGCTTTGGAGCCTTTTACCTTGATGAAAGCACCGTTGTCATTCTGCTCAGCCGGAAAACTGTAAGCAGTGAACAATACCTCGCTGGAAGAACCAGGGGCAATCTCAAAATACCTTGATATAGGTTTTCCGTTGTTACCTGTGGCATTTCCACCAACCGGTGACATCCATATGGGCTTAGGGTACTGTTCACCTTTTGCCTTTTCATCCATTATGGCTTTTAATAAGCTTTTATCCGTTATGGATGCCATGAGTATGGCACCAAACTCCTCAGCAAGCATGTAGCAGTCAATGTGGTCTTTTGTATTATTAAGGTCCACAAATGAAAACTGGATCTTTCCAATCTCAAGGCACTGCTTAATCTTAACAAATGCCTTTTTGCCATAGTAAGCGGCTAATAAATTCTTTTCTTCATTCTTTCTTTCGCTCATTTTTTGTCTCCTTTTTTTACGCTTTGATTTAGGTTGCGTTGCTTACATTAAGCTAATAAACAGTTCATATCGCGCTTTTTGATGCATTATCTCTTCTGAAAGACGTGTAACTCTATCATATCCGGACTCTTTCTTGCAGGCTTTTTTCGCTGTGTCTTCATTTGTAACTACGATGCATTCCTGCTTAGCTCTTGTAACTGCTGTATATATGGTGTTACGTGAGAGCATGTCCAGATCATCTGAAATAGCAGAGGTTATAACTGCCTTATATTCAGAGCCTTGGCTTTTAAATACACTCATCGCATATGCAAGTGACAGCTGAGATAGCTGTTTTTTTGAGTAAGTAACTATGCAGTCTGAGAATTGTACCTTTAAGCGCTGCTTGTCCTTGTCAATCTCGCAGACAGTGCCAACATCGCCATTTGCGACTCTTTCAGCATTGGCTAGTTGCATTACAGGATCACCGACTCTTAGTTTGGTCTGGTATCTAAAGCCGTCCTCTTCTTTTGTGGTATATGAAAAACATAGACCATTATCCTTTGGAGGATTGATGATAGCCTGCAATATGTTATTTAGCTTTATTGCGCAAGCTTCACCTTTCCGTCTGTAGGGAGTAAGGCATACAACCTGGTCTAGACCGTACTTTTCAGTGGCCTTTAGGTATTCCCTGACCATGATTTCTTTTGCCTTGGAAGTGTTTTCTGCTTTAAATACTTTAAAGTCGTCCCTTTCTTCAAAGCCGGTATAAAGACCTGCTTTTATCTGCGCAATGTTGGCAAATAGTCCGCTTTCAGAAGCCTGTCTGAATGTCTTCTCAAGCTTTGTGGTAGGAATCCCTGCATCAATGAGATCGCGAAGGACAGAGCCGTAGCCTACACTTGGAAGCTGCTCCGCATCGCCAACAAGGATGAGCTTTGTTTCGTGGCTTATTGCGGTAAACAGCGCGCAGGCTGTGACGGTATCCAGCATGGATATCTCATCAACTATCATGCATGCATTATTGACTGGCTTTGGTTTTGAGTTATCATCCTTAAGCCCCAGAGCTCTTGCCACGGTCTGTGCAGGGCATCCAACCGACTCGGTGATCCTTCGTGCGGCTTTTCCTGTTGGAGCAGTAAAGATAATATCCTCTGTCTTAAGGATCTTTTTAAGGCAGTAAAGGATGCATTTTAGAGTTGCAGTTTTCCCTGTTCCCGGTCCACCTGTAAGGATAAAGAGGTTATTGTTCACACTCTGAAAAACAGCATCCTTTTGCCACTCATCAAGCCTGATACCTTCCTGCTCTTCGTAGAATCCTATGTAGATTTCTATGAATTCTTTTGGGTATCTTTTTCTTTCGTCTTCACCAAAGTGAAGATGAGTGACTATTCGCTTTGCAAGTTCTATTTCCCTTGAACATACGGATGGGAGAGTGTAGTAACCGTTCTTTTCGACCAGTACTTTTCTTTTTACGCCTCCATCAAATAGTCTTTTGTACTTGGGTGAAGGCTTGTACCATGTGGATCCGGTATCGTTTATGTAGCTTTCGACTGTTTGTAATACGTCCATTTTTTCCTTTCTAATGGGGCCAATAATCTGGCCCCATGCAAATGTGATTGCTTTCCTTTAAGCCCTTTTTGCGTATTTATAAATCTCAAATGAGGGCTGCCCTTTAGGGTTTGGTTCTGCGGGGAGAGTGTATTTTGTTTTCATCTCCTTATACTTTTTTCCAAGGCTTGTTGTATCAAGCTGGGTTACGCTGAACTCATCGTAAAGGTCAGGATGGTCTTTTTTAAAGTTTTCCTCGTCGAACTGGGCTCTTTTCATAGGTGTCTTAAGCTTTATGCCGTAGATAGATTCATCATCCATCTCAATCTTGGCATAGGCATTAGTACCCATGACTGGCTGTATCTCTTTGCAGAGCTCAGCTCTTTTTGCCTCAAGCTCAGCAAGGCGCTTTTCTTCCTCTTCAATCTCAAGGTCTAGTTCCAGAGCTCTTTCTACTAGGATTCTACAGTCTGCTGGAAGTTCAACTGCGGTGTCTTTTGTGCCTGTAGCAGGGCCATAGAGCCTATAGTAGTACTGACTTACAAGCTCAGGATCAGATTTTGATTCTTCAAGAGGAAGCCCTATCTCCATGTCCTCTACAAACTTTGAGAGGTAGTCCATGAACTCTTCTTCAATCTTTAAGTCACGCTCAAGATATATCACTGCCATATCCTGCAATGTCACGCCCCAGATACATGTGATATATGCAAAATCTACATTCATGACTGCCATGTAAAATACCAGCTGCCAGTAGTAGTAGGGCGGGATCTTCCCAACTTCCCAGTAGTTTTTGATGCTCTGCCTTCTTGAAGTTGTTTTTGCTTCAAATATCCCTATGCGTCCGTTTATCTCAACAAGTCCGTCAATATTTGCAAGAGCAAAGGGGTATTTGAGAGTTCCATCTGGATTTTTGGTGTTGCAGCGCCACATGGATGATGGGTTCATGGGCCATTTCTTTCTGAAGCTTTCAATGACTTTTTCCTGTGATCTTAAAAACTCTTCGTATGATGTCTTGTCAGGACATGCATCCTCAAGATATGGAAGTATGTCACGTATGCAGTCTTTAATGAGTTTTACTTTTGTCTCAGGAAAGTTCATGTGCATGTAGCGGAGAAAGTTGATAGCTACAAAAGGCTCAAATACATGGCCTGCAGCCTTGCTTTCTTCAGAAAATGCAGCCTCAAGTACCGGCTTTATTCCCATCTTTTTATCCCTGTACTCTTCATCCGACAGCCAAGGGTTTACTCCAAGTGCAGCAGATGCACCTGAACCTGTTATGGTGTATGGGATGTAATCGGGATCAGTTGGTACTTTTCCAAGTCCGTGCTCACGGATTTGAAGCCACGTTTCATTGTCCATTCCGGTGGTATCAATGAGTTCTGTTGGATCTAAGGGTCTGTACTTTGTTTTAGACATCTTTCTGTCCTCCTTTAATTGGGGTTTTATGTTCCAATTTGCCATACATACAAAAAGAGCCCTTACTCTTTTGCCTTAAGAGTAAAGACTCCTTGCTGTAAAAATAAAAAAACCCCGGTCAGAAACCGAGGTATATAAGCAACAATGTATGAATGGTAAATCACTACTAAACAAAGTTATTTTATCACTATTATTACAATTGAGCAATAAGATGAAGCCTTATTACGTTCAAAAAATCGATCTGGAAGTACAGACAGATGATATATGCTGCGATGAAAAGAGCCCATATACCTTTCAGCATGATCTTTACATCTGCAAAACTCATTGAGGCATGGATGATGATTGAAAAGATAAGGTATATCATTGGCACAAGTATGTAGAATGGAACCGTATTATTTGCTGCGTAGGCAAAAAGAAGGATGGATGAGAGTGTTCCGAGTATCACAGGTGCAGTTGATGTGAAGGTACACTGAAGGCATCTCGTAAAAAGGGACCCTCTTGTAGAAAAGTTTACGTGCCCTAAACTTCCTGAAGTTTTGTCAGGCCAGAAGGGTTTAAATTCAGTGACAATAGCTCCTGTAAGAAGTGCAAGGGCAGCATGGGATAGTTCGTGGTGAATAACACCAGGGATGGTGAGATAGTTAACAACCGTCATGGCTACCTTCTCAGAGGAAATCTTTGATAGAAGGATATAAAGGAGTTTATTTAGAAAGTATATTAGAAGCCCCCAGATAGGGATGATCAAAGTTATTATAAGTGCTGAAATAAGATAATTCATATGGATTCCTTTTTGTAAGGCTGCCTTTAAAGGGCAGCCTTTGCTTTTTAGTTTTTGATGATGACCGGTTTTATTCCCCTTTGCTGGAATGCAAGGTAGTCATCAAGGCCTTTTAGGAAAAACTCGTTTCCGGATTCGTCCTTTTGTTTGTATTCCCAGTTCATCAGATTCTCATATTCAAGGCCAAGTTCCTTTATGAGAGCAGTTACCTTTTCCATGGCTTCTTTGACATTCTTGTTTGTCAGATAGTCCATGTCAAAAGCAACATTTACGGTCTTAAGGCCAAATGGCTTAAGTGCTATAAGGGCTTCTTTTAGCGGATTAAGTGCATGCACACCCTGAACAGCTATAAGTGAAGCGTGATTGTCTAATAGGCATGCGCAAAGATCTGCTTTCATTCCGCCTTCAGTCAAAGTTACCTTATTTCCGTGAAGGACTGGCTCGTACTGCTTTTTATCCCTGTAATAGATAAAATCAGTAGCAATGTGGACTGTCACATGAGGTCCGGTGCCGTGGGACTTGCCTTTACTAGAAAACCACACTATCTTGGCTTCAAGCTCTCCGTCATACTCGCGCCTTAGGTCATCATCCTTTCTTATCTGGAATCCTTCGATCTGATTATGGATTCCAATCTGCGGAATGATGATTCCTGGTGTGAGTCGTACGAAAGTCCATTCGTTCTTAGTGTTCTTATAGAAACCAGGAACTCCGGCAAGAGTGCAGCCTTTGTTTAAGAGCCTTCTGCACAGGTCCTCAAAAGATGTGTTTTCGGCTGAAGGGAATGTCTTATATCCTTTGGCCACAATGTCATCATCTGTGAAGCCTCTGGCTCTTAGGTTATCGTAGTTCTTCTGCGATAGGATAAGTTCTTCAAGAAATGCCCTGTATGTCCTGTCCCGTACTTCGATAGGGGCAAGTTCTTCCTGCGTTTCTTCCTTGTAGACCATTCTCTCAGGGAGATTGCCTTTCTCATCTGGGATATTTAGTCTTTTCCTTATGTCGTTTCTTGCATCATTTAGGGATAGGCCAGTATGTGCTGCATAATAGCTTGCTGAATCAGCAGTTTCGCAGCAGTTAAAGCAGTGCCCGATCCCTTTTTTGATGTTCATTCCGAAACGCTTTCCTCCGCAGAATGGACAGTAGATAGTCTGTTCCTCTTTGTTTGGGTTGAATTGGACTGACAGAAGTGATAACACGTCGGAGCAACTCCAAGAATACCCTTTGTACATGTTTGTTTTACCTCCTTTTTTGGGTTGTTAAGTGATTAAGGTTGTTTGCTGTTTGGCAGCTGATTAATAAAAAAAGGCAGCCAGATAAAAAATCTGACTGCCTGCAATAATAAAAATCAAACTACTAAACATAACCATAATACTACATTTAGATAGAAAATGCTATAACAAATAGATATAATATAATTAGTTAAATGGACGTTCACAGTGAACATGGAGGAATAAATGGTTTTTACTAAGATCTCTAAAGAGACTTCGAAGGAACTAGATAAAGAAGAGCTTGAGAAAAAGGGAAATAGAAGAGCAGTTCTTAAGATGTTTGAGCTACTTGATTCCTATATCAGTGCGCTCAAGACTTCCTCAGATTCACTTAAAGACATGATGTTTGAGGATTCTCCCAATTCATATCTTGTAAATAAGGAGTTTATGCAGCTAGGCCTTATATTTAAAAAGACAGGAAATAAGATAGGGGAGATAGGAAGGTACTCTGGTTTTACCGGAAAAAATGAGATAAGCAGCATAATAGGAGAGGAACTTAAGTTTTCCATGGAAGGCGATAAGCTCCACATTGTTTTTCCAACCCTTCTTCCAAAAAGGTACAATAGTTCAAGCAAAGCAATCTATACAAATGCTGACATCAGGCAGATGTATGAGCCGGCTTTTACAAAGTTTTTCTCAGGAGAGAAGCATGTAATATATCTTAAAAAGGCAGTTATCATATATACTCATTTCTTTTCTACAGAAAAGGAATTCATGGACCATGATAATTTCGAAACCAAGATCATCACAGATCTTATCACGGCAAACATGTTCCTTGATGATTCACCGAAAAACTGCGCGATATTCATGGATTACAAGATGGGTGAGCACAGTCATACAGAAGTAGACGTGATTCCTTATGACAGGTTTGGAGAATACATCGAGAAAAAAGAGTAAAATAAAAAGAAGCGGTGGCAAATCCCGCTTCTTTTCTTGTACCCGTAAAAAAAGGAAAAACAATTTTTACAAAAGCACAACCTTAAATCATTTATTATATTATTACATTTTGGGATACTTGTCAAACAGCAAATCTACAACTCCCTGTAGAGGAAATATCCTCTATCTTAAGCATTGAAAGGGTGTAGGAGCGATCATTTGCTGTGACAATGAATGTACGTTCATCTTCGTTTATGCTCTGGATCAGGGCGTTCTGTAAATATCCAGCAGATCTGTCCTTGATGTCTACAATCTGGCCTTCATAATACCAGTCACTTAAGTTGATTGAAAATGCTGCGATAGTTTTTGTTGCTACTGGGTTCAGGTTCATGTTCTGTCCTCATTTCGTTGTTTAGTAGTTTTTATTTAAAGTCAGCCCGCGGAGCTGTTTTCACTTTCTTCTTCTTTTCCGTTCACAAGCCGGTCAATGGCATGCAATATGTCGCTAAGGATTCCTTTTGAGATCTCCTTTGTTTCTTCGATGTACTCTTGTCCTTCCTCACTTTGTACTGCTTCTACTGTTTTCTCTCTTACCCAGTCTACTGCACAGAAATTAATATGGCCGTGGTTAACCAGGAATGTTACAAATACCAGTACGCAGAATAATGAAATAAGCTTATCTAGACCATTTCTAACCATTGTTTCCCTCCAAGACGCAAAAAAGCCGAAATCCTTAAACATAAGAATTTCGGCAACAATATTTGAATCAATTCAAAAAACTATTTACTAACTTAACAATAACGATATTAGCATATGCCGCAAGAAATGTAAACACCTAGTTATAATATAATTTTAAATATATTTTATATCTAAAAGTTTGGGTTTGTAGCTAAATATTTGCGTATATTAATATTCTAAAAAGGGATATCATAAAAGGCATAGGATATAAAAAGTAAGGAATAATGGGATATGTCGCTATATGCACTTGGAGATCTGCACCTTTCTTTTCAGGCTGACAAGCCTATGGATATGTTTGGTAAAGTGTGGAGAAACCATGAAAAGAAAATAGAAAAGAACTGCAATAAGATCCTTACGGATGATGATACGCTCGTCCTTGTCGGAGATCACAGCTGGGGAAGAAAGCTTGAAGACTGCGAAGAAGATCTTAGGTTTATTGAAAACCTTCCTGGCAAAAAGGTCCTTATTCGTGGAAATCATGATACTTTCTGGGATGCAAAGAAGACCAAAAAGCTAAATGACCTTTATGCTGGAAGGCTCTTTTTCCTTCAGAACAACTATTATCCGTATGGAGATTATGCGCTTGTAGGCACAAAGGGCTTCTGCTTTGAGAACAAAGGAACCAAAGAGCATGCGGATATGTTAGTTGAAAGAGAAGCAAAGCGCCTTAAGGAATCATTTGAGGCGGCTAGGGCTGATGGCTACGAGAAATTCATTGTGTTTTTGCATTACCCGCCAACTTCACTTTGGGAGAAGAGAAGTAGATTTACCCTTATGGCTGAAATATATGGAGCGGAGCAGGTAATCTACGCTCATTGCCATGGAAAAGAAAGATTCAATGACAGTCTTAAAGGTAATGTTAATGGAGTAAAGTATAGTCTTGTGTCAGGAGATTATCTGGATTTTAAACCGCAGCTGATATTAAGGTAAATAGAATGAGACTTGATAAAGAGAAAGTTAGAAGTGAAAAGCTGTATAGTGTTGGTTTCTCTAAAGAACTAGATTCTTATGTGATGAGTATCGTTGTTCCATGGACAGCTTGGTATAACAGATATTATAGGATCACAAAAGAAGAGTATGATTTCTTCAGTACAGATGAGCTTGATGAACTTGCTGAAAGATTTAGGCAGGAAGAATGCTCATCGGACAGATTTTTAAAATCAGATAAGGTGGAAGAAAACAGATGAGTAAGATACTTATTGGCAACTGGCTTATGGTTATATTCAGTATTTTTTATCTTACATGGTGGCTTATTGTTTTTAAGCCTCCGGCCCCGAAGGGAAGCCTTATCGGAAATATACTCCTTATTTGCGCATTTGCTTCTGGAATAGCGGGTTTATTTCTAACAATAAGGGAAATGGCTGTTCCGACAGCAGAAATGCAAAATAGGGGCGTTAATGGCTTTTTAATCATAGCCATCGGAATAGTTCTTTATTTGGTCCTGCTTGCAATGACCAAGATTGTATTCCACCGCCAGGTCACATCTGAGCTGTTCATAATAACCGGATGGATTGTACTACAAGCTGCCATCTGTAATTACATGTATGCTTTGGGTGTTTTCACCGTAAAAGAAGCAGCTATTGTGGCTGTAGTGGTACTTATTGCAGGCATAATAAGTCTTGTCTGCTATATTCTGTACTATGAGCTTCCATACGTTAAGGGATATATAGACGGATGTATACCACTGGTACTGGTGATGATAGTAATGATTGCTATTAACTTAATGATCAAGGGAAAGACTCTTTGATAAATAAACCAGAAGATAAATGATTGGAGCATTGTAAGTGAAACTAAGCGTTTTGAATATTGCTAAAATAAAGGAAATCTATGAGACACGAATGGTTATAGATTTTCCAAAGGCAGAACTAAAACCCATGAAATACATAATTGAAGCTGTTAATGTAGGAATATATGAGTGTCTGGGCTTATATGAAAATGAGTACTGTATCGGGTATACGTTCCTAGTAAAACAGGGAAATAGTTATCTTATCGATTACATAGCTATTTATCCAGACAAAAGAAATAAAGGCGCAGGGAGTACGCTCTTAAGGCTATTAAATGAGTATCTAGCTGATGCGGATATTGTGATCGTTGAAGTAGAGGATTCTAAATATGCAAACAGCGATGAAGAGAAAGACCTGCAGACAAGGCGTCTAGGTTTCTATCTGAGAAATGGTTGTATTGATACAGGGCTTCGTGTAAGGTGTTTTGGCGTTCCATTTATAATCCTATCTCTAGGAAAAGATAATGGTGGCGAGCCTGATACTCTTTGGGATATATACAATGCTTATTACAAGGCAGTACTTCCAAAGGAGATGTACGAAAAGAACATTGAAAGAATAGGTTAGGAGAGGGGAAAGTGTCATTAGCTCTGATAGTAATAGATATTCAAGAAAAATACATGGATAAATATGACATGGGGCTTGTTGACCGCGTGAATGCCAGGATAAGAGAAGCAGAAAAAAGCGGGATGGAAGTCATTTATGTTATGAACTCTGGAAAGAATGAGCATGATCCTGAATATAAGCTAGCTGATAAACTCTTTCTTGTTTCTAACTGTATTTATGAAAAGCATTTTCCAAGTGCCTTTACGTCTGAGAGATTTGTCGGATTATTAGATAGCAAGAGTATCAGAGAGATTGAACTGATTGGGATTGATGGTAGTTCCTGTGTTGCAAAGACAGCCTTAGATGGAGTTAAAAAGGGATATGACGTTACAGTAAACCTAAACTGTGTTAGTAGCATAAATGATAAGATTTTTAATGAGACTATTAAAAGGATGGCAGAAGAAGGGATAAAGATAATCAGGTAGCCTATGGAACAACAAAAACTTTTTTATAATATCTGTAATGACCTGTGGGCTTTTGCCAAGACACTTGATAAGACCAAGGACCAAATGACAGATGATGACTGGATAGCAGCAATTTCACTTATGGAGAAGACGTCAGAGAAATATAAGAGTCTGGGAGATGACGAGTATGACCTGGCATATTCAAGCATGATGATTATAATGGATTATATTGAGAAGTCATGAGAATTATGTAATACAAAATATAATGTAATACAATATATAAATAAATGCCACCGGTGCTTTTTGTTTGATAAGCTCGGTGGTTTTTCAATTTGGTAGGAATAATTGTTCCTATTTTGCCACTATTTGTCTATATCCTATGTTACAGATGTATTATCATCTTTCATGTAGGGAGCGGTTCCCAACAGAAGGAGATTGTATGAAAAACAAAAAGTTAGAAGCATTTGTATTTTTAATTGGTGGTGCAGCATGGGTATATGTGGCATTAACGAGTGGTAAGCCGATATTCTTTTGCGCAGCATTTCCGCTACTATATTTGACATATGATCTGTTTATGAAGGGAAAAAAAGGATGAGCAGTGATGCAATCTATCCAAGAAGGCTTGAAGATGTGGTCCTTCTTGATGGAAAAGATTTGGATATTTCGGATGTAGCTTATGCGCTGAAAAAGGACTGTATTAAGCTATTTGTCGGATATGTTTTTGCTTTGATACTTTCTGTGTCTTTCCTATCGTGCATGATAGTATTTAGTAACATTACTTTTTCTGATGCGCTATCTACGCTGAAAGCAGTGATAGTGATGATAATACTTCTTGCTATTGCTATATTTTCCGTTTGTGGGATGGTGGCAGTATGGAGAGTTAGATGTAAAAAAGCATTTAGGGGAATTCGCGGAACATGTGATAATTTGATTAAGTCCCATTCAAAATATGGAAATTATACAGCATATCACTGTACTACAGAGCTTTGTGAACATGGCATTGCTTTTGTAAATGGGTTTAAACAGAGAGCGGAAATAGGCGAACCAATCGTATATATAAGAGTTTTTAATCATGACTTTATTTACGCTGATAAAAGGAGCTGTGAAAGAAGAATATAGATATTAACCTGAACATACACTATACTGCACCGGATTATGTCTGGGACAAGATAAGAAATGTATATGAATCTATGCCTTATTGGATAGGGGATGATAATGGTCCTTGTTGGAAGGGAGATAATATAGATCTCTGGGCATCAGTTGAGCCTAGTGGAATCCAGATTGCTGGTGAGATGCCTGAAGACATTTGGGATAAGTGGTATCAGGATCTTAGGGACAAGTTGACTGAGGCACTTGGATATGAGATTGGAGAGCCTGAAGATGGCTATAAATTTAAGTATGACTGGAGCTGAAAACATGAAATGCATTCATTGCGATACTGAAATGATCACAGCCAATATGGATACTGGAATGACAGTAGGATCCTATTTTTATCTATGGAATAAAGAGAAGGGTATCTTTAATTCAAGGAAAACTACTACAGTAAAGGTTTATGTATGCCCCGATTGTGGGTATATAGAGCTTAGAGCTGAGAAGCCGGAGAATCTTGTAATAAATAAAAAGAGTTGAGTAGATTTAAAAAACGGAATTTGGGGATCATGTAAGTGATGTGATAAACCAATTTTTCCGCTTTTATCATTTTTACTAAATAAGAAATACCGTTATTGTTGTAAGGACAAAGAAGGCGCGGAATTGGATAATGAGGCGCGCCCTTGAATATATTGGGAAACCCCAGTGGCGCCCTTGCCCGTTTCCCAAGCCCTTCCCCGCTATTATATACGCGGTTTTTGTGTTATTTTTTCGTGATTGTTTTCTCTGAAATGCTGATATTTTCTGCATTTCATGTTATAATATTTTTAGTGATTCCGTTTGATTAGTCAAATTGTGAATTGAATGTGCTTGCCTCAGGACCAGTCATCCTGAGGCTTTTTTTCGGCTCAACTAAAAGGCAAGGAGAGCACGGTAAGTGAGAATAGAAGCGTGCTCTTTATGCTATTAGGGGACACCTTCCAGCCAGCCCGTCCCATAAGACCCTCACCGGTGACTGCGCTTATCTATCGGTAAGTCCGTATGTACTAAAAAGTTCATATAGTTCATCTGTCTTATCTCTGGCAAGCAGGTCTGCCCTTTCATCCATGGCTTCTTCATATGACCTGAAGATATTTATGTCCCTGTCTGCTATCTGTTTTCTTCGTTGTTCGCTCTCTTCAAAACAAAGGTCTCTTACCATGTCAGAAACAGAGTACTTATCGAAAAATTTCGGAAACATTTCTTTGTACTCATCGAAATTGTTTCTTATCTTTTCCAGGTAAAGGTCTGGGGAATCATAGTAGTTTAGTTTTTTGCTCCTCCTTCCGTGCCTCATCGGTATGACCCAGAAGTTTGCAAGGCAGTGGATCTTTTCATCTACATGCTGGAAACATTTCTCAAGCTCGCTCTCGTCAGTATCATTATTTCTTGAATACACGTATCTGAGGCTCTTTACTGTAAGGATCGTATCTCCGGCAAATTCTCTGTCAATTATGCTCCCATCTTCAAGCAGGATTTCTCTTTTATCTTTTAGTATCGTGTCTTTATAAAGGGCTTTGTAAAAGGCTATGGCGATATCACTCATGTCAGGGTCTAGTGCTCTTTTAAACTTTGAGCCATAATGCTGGGTGCTCTTGATGGTACTGCCTTCTTTCCATATCTTCTTTTTCTCTTCAGGACCAGTTTTTACACTTTCAATCTGCGTCAGAAGGATATCTTTTATCAGTTTTTCTTTTGCTGTCAGTGGACTTTTTTCAGGCATGTTTTTCCTCCGTAGGGCTTTCTTACAATATTCTTTCATGATAGTTTCTGCAGTTCAAGTACTTTTCGTGTACCATTCCGAGCAGCTTCGCAGGTCTGCCCGAGCTCCCAGACCAATATGTCCCTGACTTCCACCAAGGAAGTCTTAGTGTGGGACATACAAGGAATTATCTTAGTCCCCTTCTCCAACGGGTTCCCCAGAAGGAACCCCCTCTTTTTTCGTGTGGATTTTCCTATGTGTTTTTTCATCCCTTTCTGTATGGACGCACTTTCCAAGTCCACCGCCTGTCGGTTTGCTGGAGTGCATCGTAGCCCTTCTGGTCCTGTCTGCAAGGGCTGCCCTACGGCGTCTCGTTCCTTGTCTCTTGCATCCTGTCCCATCCGGGCTACAGAAGATGCACGCAAACCCGACAGATAGGCGATGAACTCAGAAAGCACATCCATAAACACAGAAAGGAGAAGAAAAAAAGCACATGGAAAATCTCACACGAAAAAAGGAACGCTCCCCTCCAGAAAAGGTTCTGAATCTAGAAAGCACATTCAGGGCTCTGCCCAAAAAACAAAAAATCGACTAATTCAAATTTGGAGGAAAAAATCATGAACATTACAGTTAATTCTATTATCGAGGAACTTACAAACAGAGGTTATATCGTATCAGAGCAGACTTGCATCAAGAATGGAATTGAAAAGAAAGGCGTTTCAGTCAAGAAGAGCGAAGAGGACAGGATTGCTCCTACTCTGTATCTTGAGGAAGTTGTTGAGGACGCAGAAGAGAGGAACATGACTCTTTCAGAGGTTGTGGACAGCCTTGAGAACCTTGTTTCTAGGGAGTTTAGTTTTGACGTTGACAAGTTATTTTCGGCAGACTACCTTGCAGAGCATATCCGCATAGGAGTACAGAGAGAGGGAACAGAGGAACTTATCAAGAAGACAAGTGAGTTTGAGGGAATCGAAGAGTATCTCTATATCGCAGATACAAACAACGGAGAGAGCTTTTCGATAAAGCTAAAGCCTAGAATGGCAGAGCAGGCAGGACTTACAGAGGAATATCTTTTCGAGGTTGCAGAAAGGAACAACCACGAAGAGTTTACCGCCCAGCCGCTGATGAACCTCATTGCGCAGATGATGGGCACGGACTCTTTCGGAAGTGATGGAGAGGTTGCTCCGATGTATGTTCTTTCTAATAAGAGCAACATCAAGGGAGCAAGCGCAATGCTTGATAAAAAGGGTATCGCAGAACTTGCCGACAGAATCGGTGTTCACGAGTTTGTACTTCTTCCATCGAGTATCCATGAGTGCATTTTAGTACCCAAGACAAGCGAGGTTGACATGAAAATGTTTGAGAACATGGTTAAGGAAGTCAACGCAACCACAGTTGACCCACTAGAAAGACTTGTTGACAGAGCGTATCTACTGACCGCCTAACATATAGATTATAAGACCAAGTGGGGAAGAGGAAAAAACTCTTCCCTACGGAAAGGAGCATTGATGACAAACGAGCAGATTATATTTAACAGCCGAATAAGGCTGATGAACGAGGGAGTTATAGGAACTACGGGAAGAAACATAGTGATAGAGGATAGTGAGGGTAGAAAAACACTCACAAGGGAACCCGAGGAGATACACACATACATGGAGTGGAAGAGAAGAGGCTACACCGTAAGGCATGGCGAGAAGTGCATCTCACGGCTTCCGATATGGAAGAGCATTCCGCTGAAGAAAAGCGGAGAAGAGCCACAAGAAAAAATGATCCTGAAAGAGGCTTTTTTCTTTAAGGCTTCTCAGGTAGAAAGGAGCGTAGAAGAGGAAAAGCCAGTCTGAAAACTTAATACCAGAAGAGAAAAGCAGCCGCGAGGAATTTATCACAGAATACCTTTTGGAGCGTGGCTGCTTTTGTCGTGGGGGAGCCCATGAGGCTTGACCCTTTCCCCCACACCCCCTTTCCCACAGGCGTTAGGAATGTCGAAGGCACGTGAGAATTAAAGTCGCCATTCCTAACGCCTGCACTGGTCTGCACTCGCGAGAACGTGAGAATTTAGTTCGCTCCTGCAGACCAGTTTACGGGCGGCGCAAGAAGGGGAGTTCTAGCGCGCCGCCCGAATCTAGTCATGACACCCCCGACACCCCGGCAGATCACAAGGATAATTGCCGCGCCCGTTTCCCGACACCCTTCCCAGGCAACGCCCAAAGTGCTGAAATAAAAAGAAATAGGATCTAAGTCAGTATTTTACTGGATTCTAGTAGTCGTTTTTTTGCCCCCAATAGGACAACAAATTAATACCACATTAAATGAGCAATATTTACTACAACAATATTGACAGGAACAAATAATATGTGGTATTAATTTTTCTGGAGGTGTAAAAATGAAAACTTATACTGTAAACGATATTGCAGAATTATTGCATACAAATCCTGAAACTGTTAGACGTTGGATACGTGAAAAAAAGCTTAAAGCAACGAAAAGTTCGAATAAGGAAGGAAATGAAATAGCTGAAAGTGATTTTGAGAAATTTTTAAAGGCTTCTCCAAAATACGCAAGTGTTGCAGGAATTTCACTAATTAGTGCTGGAATAGGTGGAGGAGTGGTTAGTCCAGCTTTAAGTGCGATAGGAATAGGAACAGTAGTTGTTGGAGAAATAATTAATGATGTGCTGAAGAATAATGATAACACCTCTGAAATACAAAGGTATGACATTCAAGATTTTATTGATATTTTTAAAAATCATTTAACTTCAAATACAGTAAAAATTAAGGCAAAGAAAGAAGAAGTTGAAAAAAAACGAGAAGAAATAGCTAATTTGCAGGCAGATATTGATAAACTTGAAAAGAAGAATAAAGCTCTAAAATCGACTTTGAAGATACTTTTGAAGGAAACAAAAGAAAAGTAAGAAGTAGTTTGGGAAAGGAATCCAGTATGGCAGATCAAAGAAATCTAGGTTACGTCAGAAAGATGCTTAGAGTAAATAACATAATTTATATTGATACATGTTCTCTAATGAATCCAGCGATAGACAAATTGATAAAGAATTATAAACACCTTTTTATTATGTATGATCGTAAAATTACTATTACGCATGATGTTTATTGTGAATTAGGTCGCCTTCTTTCTCCTGATAGCGATGAATGTAATAAGGCCATGCATGCTATTGAAATCTTACATAATAATCCTGATCTTTTTAATATAGAGCATGAGATAATTACGGAGGAAGCACTTGAAAAAGCGTTTGGAGATTATGACATTCATCAATTGATTTTTGAAAACCGACGTGAGGCGCATCAATTATTGATTACAAATGATCATAATCTTAGTGCAGACGTATTCAAATATAATAGTTTTAGGTCGGTAAAAGGAGAAAGCGTTTGGGTATGTTACATTAACTACAATGGTGAGTTACAACCATGCGAATGTGTTGCAGAAAAGGTATACGCCCAAGCTATTAATGGCTACCTGCAAGAGCAAAAAAGAAAGAAAGATTCAGATGGGAAAAATGAAACCGGGGATAAAAATAAATCCGAAAAAAGTGTAAACGCTAATCAAGAGAAGCATAAGCAGAAAACAGGCTGGGAAAAAGCTATGTATGGTTTGGCTGGTGTGGCAACGGGATTTTGTATTGGGAAGTTTGGAAAGGCAGCAATATCTGCACTTGGATCATTTATTTCGATGGTATAAAGAGTTTTTGTTTAGGAAGGAAGAGAGTATATGACAACTACTTTTTTTGATAATGATTTTTATAATGAGTATTTTGATGAGCCAGATCGCATATGTACAAATAGTTCAGATGGCGCGGTGTTTGCAGGATATGATGACGAGGAAGGTAATACCACTTGGTATAACAAGAATGGTACTATTGAGGGCACTTATGCAACTCAGGATGACTGGTGCTAGTATCCGGTATATACACTGAAGAAGTAGTATCTACTTCAGTGGTTGCTTGTTCTTCAAACCAAGTGCAAATTGACTGATAGTGGGCGGCTAGCGCAATCGCCCACTTTTTTGTTGGCGTAATTTTGTTTCGCAAAAAAACTATTTACAAATGGTTTTCATTCTGTTATATTATCCCTCGCAGCCATTCACAGCTGTAGTTATTGCGGTCGCAATAATTTACTTTCCAACACTTTTAGTTACTGACGTTTGTTTTTTGTTACAAGGAGTTTTTATGTTTACAGCTAATGATTTTTTATCAATGACAGATTACTTTGATTTCCGTTCCACAGATGGAGAGACTTTCTTTGAAGTAGTATCAAAGAACACTACTCACTGTTGGAAGGTGGTTGATATGGGAGCTTATTACAGGCTTTATCATGCCCATAAATACGAAGATGGATACCATATTCATGGCCAGTTTGGTCTGATGCTCGACTGTGTGCTTGAGATTGTTGAACATGATGAGTGGAAGATTGGATTGTGGAGACACAAGAATATCGGTAGAAGGAAGCAGCCTAAGACTTATTTTGACAAGCTTATAGAAACATATGTCAGAGTTCCAGCGTATGCGTAAGGTGGTTTCATGTTTCTTGAGGACCAGGCATGCCAAAATGGAGTTTGAATCTCGAATCGGAGTCAATAAAAGCCAGGCAGTGCCTGGCTGGATTGTAGGGAGGAAGGCTACCCTGCTAATCCAATTGGTAGCCTGTGTGTTATGAATATGAAAAAGTATGTGTGGGGTATCAGGTTTTCTGTTCCTGATAAGGCAATGATAGTATCTCAACCTAAACCAAACCTAAATTGAATCTGAAAGAAATATAAAGCTTATTATGCATCACCTGTTCCATTGGCGTTCCATTGGACTGTGGGAGCTGAATTATAGATACAGAAACGATTCTTGCGAATATAACGCAGTTTTGAAGTAGCAAAAAATATAGACAATTTGAAACCGCATGTAATCTAAGGTTCAAGGTAACCATATGATTGAGCTAGCTTTACTTCCAGATAAAATCTGCCTTTTTACTGGGAAGAATAATGTACATTTTATTGTTCATAATTCTGCGTAAGGCGGCATAGGGGATAGGAGATATGATATGTGTAGATATTGCGAAGATCATGATGAGTACTATGAAGGATGTATGATTGCCACTAGTATTGATTTGGGGCTTGCTGGAGAAATTAATATGTGGGTTCTCATTGAACCTGAAAGTAAGCAGCTTGCGGTACATGTTTTACATAGGGGAACTGCTAAACAGTTGGAATTTCGCAGAGGAATAAATTACTGTCCTATGTGTGGCAGAAACCTGATCAATGTAACTGAATAATACAATGGATTGGCCTATGCTGTCTCGGAGGAGCTATAGGGGAGATATTAGACCAGTAATCAGTATGAAGAGGAAAAGAGAAAAGATCATAATAATTTATGACAAAATAAAGGCGGCTCTCTGGCCGCCTCTAAAATCCCTTGGCCTTTATGAAACATACGTCATATTGGCTGTAGATGTATTTTTGATACCCTTTAGTAAAGCTTAAGCTACCTGAAGTATCTTTTTTTCCTATGCATTGGTAAAGCATCGCTACCTTTGCTGGTTTATGTTTTTAATACGGCTCGTCTTTTGTAAAGCGAAAGCTACTTGGACTGCTGTATTTTTGATGTTCTATATATTTATACGAACAAGGAATGATTGTGGCAAAACAATATATTATATTCCAAGTCGCCATTTTGGTTTTGTTGAGGGCTCGTAATATAACCTGATGATACGTTTGGTATTCATGGCTATGATCATACACTCAAATAAATAGGTATTACTTGTAATATAGACGCCATCCTCTGTAGTAAATGTTCCTTTGTCCTTTACCTGCCGGTATCCTTTGATATTATAGGTTTCGTATTCACCATTTTCGTCCATGAATCTCAAACGCATTGGAATAATGCTGCCATCTGCCTTGTGCTCACAGATCACATCAACTTCATCTTTTATTTTTCCCATAAATTGACCTTTCTATATTCCCTGGATTTCTCTGATATCATCAAAGCTTATGTCAGTAGTTACGACAGTAAGATACCGTGCATCTTTTTTGATCTTGGAGATAAGCCCTGTTTTGGTGAGATAGGCGCCATTATCAAAATAAACGATAGTGACCATATCGCCTATCTTTAACAGAGATAGCTGATAATCCAGGTACTCAAGGGACTCCTCTGTCAGAAGAATCTTTTCAACTTCAATATGTTCCTGTAGTCTTAATGCCTCTTCAAAGCCCTTTAGGGCTGCAAAGGGCATGAACTGGCTTGCTCTGTCCGTTCTTGGCATTGTCCTTTCCTCTGTATCAGATGTTTCACGCTTTGTGGCCGCCAATAAAGCTGTTTTTGGCTATGGTATTTCCGGCTTCAAGCAGGTCCATTCCCTTAACGATGGCATTTTTCCCATATCTGTTTTTTATCTGGTTGACGGACCGGATGATCTGTCTGTCTTTTTCCATCACCGTAGGATCAACAAAAAAGCTGTACTGCTCAAAGCATTCATCAAGGATAGCGTTAGCACTGACATTGACCCGTCTTATCGGAACATTCCTGAGCGTACTCTTCAAATATAGCTGAACAAAAGCATCCATCAGAATCCGGAAGGAATTGGTAGTCACCTGCAGCGTTGCACTTGCTCCTGTGGGCGGGAAAGTTTCTGCACTGTAGCCTATGAAAAGAGATATATTGTTACTCACTACATGGGCTGCGACCATATTTAAAGACAGTTCATCAGCCATCTCTTTTACTATCAAAAGAGCCTCATCATAAGAATAATCACGCATTAGGACCTGACCGCATGACAGGGACTTGGATCTTGTCTGATAGTTCTTGATGTCCTGCATGGTACACGACTCGCGCCCCCAGGCATGGTCTATGAGATACTCTGCAAGGACTCCGAACTGCTTGTACAGCATCTTTTCAGGGAAAAGAGCTATATCCCCCTGGGTGTACATACCAAGGGAGTTGAGCCTTCTCTGTGTGCCGGGACCAATCCGCCAAAAGTCAGTAAGTGGCCTGTGTTTCCACAGCCTTTCCTTAAATGAGTCTTCATCAAGCTCCGCAATGAAGTCAGGAGAGTGCTTGGCAAGGATATCAAGGGCTACCTTGGCGAGATACAGATTAGTACCAATGCCGCAGGTAGCCCTGAGTCCAAGCTTATTTCTGATGTCACCCATTATACGAAGGGCAAGCTCGTGTGCCGATAACCCATATAGAGCAAGGTACGCTGTCACATCAAGAAAAGCTTCATCTATGGAATATACATGAATGTCCTCCTTGGCAATGTAACTAAGATATATTCCGTATATGCTGGCTGAGACATCTATGTAGCGCTGCATCCTGGGCGGAGCAACTATGTAGTCAAGATGCGTAGGTATCTCGTAGATCCTGCAGCGGTTCTTGATACCAAGGGCCTTCATTGCTGGCGTGATGGCAAGACAGATAGTTCCCTTGCTGCGCTCCTTGTCTGCAACTGCAAGAAGAGTAGTCATTGGATCCAGCCCTCTGTCTACGCACTCTACGCTTGCATAGAAGCTCTTAAGGTCTATGATCATGTAGCTCCTCTGATGGGATGAAAGAGAAGAGCTACTCATAATGCAGCTCCTTGGAGATTTCCCATAGCATCGATATAGACACTTCTGTCGTCAATATACAGGTCACAGGTGATCTTCCTGCTGTTGTTTCCATAAAGCTCTACTATCTCAGGCAGATTGTCATTGACCGCATCAAAAGACACTCCGTGGTCCTCACACCATCTTGTGGCATCCATCAGCGCCTGCCCCGCACGGCAGGTCCAGAGGATGAGCTTATTTCCGGCAGCTTTTTCTTTAATCAGATATTCTATTAGTGTCTTATTGGGTGCACCCAGATCCGGCCAGTTGCTATAGCAAAGCGTTCCATCAAAGTCCACTGCAATAATCTTATAATCTGTTTCCATAGCATTTCCTCATAATAAAAATCGAATATATGTTCCGAACAACTGTTTGCGTATTTCATATAATACACTTACCGAACAAATGTTTCAATCGAACAGATTATAAAATTTTTGTGTTTAATGATATAGATGTACAATATTATTTGTTGATTAATTATAATGGAACTGATATGTGACAAGGAAAGGCTATAAATATGATTAAACAAACAAAGAAACTAATAATTGTGTGCGATGAAAAAACAGAAGGATATGCAAACTACCTTAGGCAACTCATCAGCACTAATGACGATAAAGAAGATAAGGTGGTCGGATTAGCTGATGGATCAGTAGATGCAGCAGTTTGGCTTGAGACAGATTATTTAGCAAATAAGGTAAAGATTTCTTCGAACGAGCATATTTTGTTCGTGGGAAACACCAAGGCCAGCAAGAGCGAGACTTCAAGCATGATTGTTAGGTTTGAAAAATTTGGAATGAAATATGGATGGCTTGGTAAGCGAGGAATGATGGTTGTAGATAATGATATGTTAAAGCCAGAAGAATACGATCAGTTTATTGAGCTTTGTTTAGGCTATGAAACTACTTTTGAAAAGATCGCCATGAAAAAATCTAAGTTAAAAGAATTAGTACACAAGCCGGAGGGACTAATTGATAATAAAGTAGATGAAGACGATGGTCAGGAAGTTGTAGAAGTGCCTGATACTGATGGAAAAAAGAAACTTTCGAACGCATTGGTGGCTGTTGGGAAAATCGCTGCTGAAGCTGCTGTAGGAGTTGGTGGGATTGGCCAGGCCGTAGGAGTAGCAGCTTCCAAAGGAATTGTGGATGGCATTAACAAAATACAATTACACAACAAAATCAAGGATCAGCAGTACAGAGCACTTGCCGTAATATTATATATTGATGGACTCTCAGAGTTTATGGAGGGATAAGGCATGGAGGGATTCAGAGAAGGATATAACTTCTTTGCAGAACATGCAGGCGTTTTCTTGGGAGTGGACACTGGTGAGATATATGTTGATCAGGTTAATCAAGAAATTAGCAACTTTGTTGAAAGTATCGATCATTTTGAGGGAATGAAAAGCAATGTGGATACCTTAAAAGGTGATCTGGCAGAGTTTTGGCATACAGGAACGTTTAATATTGATGCTGTTATAAAAGGGTCTGAACATAGAGTTCAGGTTGATAGAAGTCATGAATTTGGATCAGCTGATATAAGCGCAGTGAATTTTGATCGTTCTTTTGGCTTAAAATACTACAAAAATGGTGTCGAGAGTGCAAAACAGCAGGCGAAAAGTGTATTTGATGCCTATAAGCATTACAAGTCAGGAGGCGGAAAAGAAGAGTTAGAAGAATACTTGATTAATAGAGGGTATCCAGACGAAACTGTATTAAATGATCCAGTATATTCAGGACAGTATCGTGTTATTCCTGCAGACCAGTATAAGATTGCTGAACAATGGCTCAAGAATAAAATAAATACAGAGCGAGCAAATAGATCTGATCAGGTTAAACGTTATGAAGATGCTTTGCACATGCTTAAAAAGAGAGTAGAAGATGGTAATGGAGTAACTTCAAAGGATTTAACTGAAAAGGGGGCCAGAGCGTTGGCCATTCATGCAAAAGCTGGGGATGTTGATCCTGAAAAGCTTGGTCTTACTACAGAGGAATTGATTGAATATGAATATATCTTAAAGCAGGCATTCAAAGCAGGATTAACTGCGGCAACTATTTCTATAGTATTAAAAACTGCACCTGCAATAGTAAATGCAGTTAAGTACTTAATAGATAATGGGGAACTTGAAGGTGAGCAGCTTAAAAAGGTTGGTTTTGCTTCGCTTACTGGAGCTTCTGAGGGCTTTGTAAGAGGAACTGTTTCAGCTTCTCTAACGGCAGCTTGTAAATCCGGAATCCTTGGTGA
Source organism: Butyrivibrio proteoclasticus B316 (assembly GCF_000145035.1). Lineage (NCBI taxonomy): Bacteria > Bacillati > Bacillota > Clostridia > Lachnospirales > Lachnospiraceae > Butyrivibrio > Butyrivibrio proteoclasticus. The sequence goes on along the minus strand of NC_014390.1, from coordinate 151,359 downwards.
AGCTCTTAAGGGCATTGACCCTTCAGTCATTGGTGCAGTGACAGTTATCACAATTAATACCATGAAGAATGCTTATGAAGTATCCGTTGGTAAAATGACTCGCAGCGAGATGGCAAATGAACTGATTAAAACAATGTTTACAAGCACGTGTGCCTTGGCATTAGGAGCTGTGTCCCAGAGTTTCGTAGAAATCCCTGTATTGGGATATATGATTGGAAGCTTTATCGGTTCACTGTTTGGATCTTTTACTTATTCAGCACTTTATCACCCGGCCATCTCATTTTGTGTAGATACAGGGTTTACTATGTTTGGGCTTGTCGAACAGGATTACCAGCTTCCTGAGGAAGTTATAAAAGAAATAGGAATTGATGTTTTTGATTATGAGCAATTTCAGTATAATCAGTTTGAACCCGAAAAATTTGAATTTAAACAATTTGATACAGAACAGTTCGCACCGCAGCAACTTGAAATGACATTTTTACGAAGAGGTGTTATTGGTGTTAATGAAATAGGGTATGTATTTTAATCATGAGAAATGATGTTGGAGCATCTGATATTAGTAACTCAACGGTGTCAAGTATTAAAACATTTGACACCGCTTTTTATATGGTATAAAGATGCGTCTTGGATCGGAGCCATATATAAGTGTCATGAAGAAAATAACCGAAATGGGTATGATTTTTGCAATACATACTTCGCATAACTACAATTAGGCGAAATATAATATATAATACAAATAAAAAACTTGCTTTTTTCTTAATTAAAACCGTGGAATTCTCCGTTTGAAACCCTGAAAACGCAATACAGAGCATTTTCTGTTATAAGTTCTTATAGAACTCTACAGCGTCACTGATTTCAGCTTCATCAGGATGACCCTTCTGGATTCCGCCAACAAGTCTGAATGGTTCATAGGTGTCAAAATCAGGAAATTATGATTTTGATACTTATGGGACCTTTGTATCTTTCATTCAGATTTAGAGAGTGGCGTGATAGCAAGAAATAATGTGTTTTTATATTTTTGAAAAATATGTGCTGGAGGTAGCTGTATGAAAAGGGATATGGCAGTAAAGAAAGAATGGACACTGATGGGAGTATTATTGTTTATATCTACAGTATTTGGTTTCCTTGGCTTTTTTGTTGGCAGGGATGCTTTTGGAAAGATGATTGGAAAAAGAAACTAACGTAGTGATTTAGTGTACGTATGAATGAAGTTAAAGCTCTTTAAATGTTATCTGCCAGATCAAGACACCATTCGTATAAATAAGTGAAAACAAAAAACATTAGCCCTAAGGTGAAGGCAGAAAGGAGCGCATATGAGAAACAATGAGTATAAAAAGTTCAAACTTAATGATAATGAACTTATGATGGTTGCTGGTGGTGACGCTGGTGGAAAATACTATATCGTGAGATATAAGGGAAATGATGGAAAGTATTATACAGCAATTTGCGCTACGTATCAGGCCGCACTTGACTTATGCGCTCGTGTAGGAGTGGATCCTTCAACCATAGATGTTACTGATAATCCTTTTCCAAGTTGGGGATTTGGAGCTTAAATCCATATGATCGTTCTCTATAAGTTGATAAGAGGGCAGGAGTTTCTGAACAGGAGCACCTGTTAAAAGCCGGAGCAAAAGCTCCGGCAGAATCTTAGGGAGGAAGGCTGTCATGCTGTTGTGACAGCCTTTTTGCTATGAAAATGAAAAAGTATGTGTGGGGGGTTATCAGGTTTTCTCTTCCTGATAAGACAATGATAATCTGCCTACTTTAATCCAACCTAAATTGTTTCTGAAAAAATCTTAACCCGATGGAACACTCGTTACGTTAGTACAAAATAGATTAACCTGTGCGCGAGGTTATTTTGATTTTCCCATTATTATACGCAGTGACGGTTCTATCTTTAAAACCCGAAATACTATCTTTAATGTTAAGCGACGAAAGGAAAGCTGATGCCATATCTGTTCCAGATGCAATTGAGGAAGGAACTATTGTTTCGAAGCCATCTTCTCCGCGAAGTTCCAAATATAGTTCCTTGCCCGCTTGGTATCCGACAGATGCAAGCATTGCGCCTGCCATGCTTCCAGCCATATAGGAAAATGGTATGAACGGGAATAGCGCAAGCATAAGTGCACCGGTTGTTTGAGAAGCAAGGGCGATAATTATATCCTGTGTCATTAAGTCTGCATATTCTGTTTTTGTAATTTTTCCTGATGAGAGCTGATATCCATAGCGGATAGCGTCTATTGTTAATACTGTCAATGTTCCAACGGTCTCTGGAGCAATGTTTACAAGACTTGTACCAAATTTCCCTGACTGAGCAGCGACGACAATCGCACTGCTCACAGAGCCTTCTACAAAGCCTTCAGAACCGGCAAGTATGCCATCAATACCGGTTTCTTTGAGTTTCTCTTCATCAACTTTGCCATTTTTAGCTGCATCTACAATTATTTCATATATATCTGGTCCAATGGCAAAAGCTGTGCTAATCATTGCTGATTGCGCACCAGCATTAATGGATTGCTTGAGGATATATCTGGTGGTAATAAGCTGTGATGGAGAAATACCAAAGTCTGCAGGATCAAAATCTCCATCCCTACATAGTTCAACAATTGCTTTTGCCTCACTCTCACTGAGAGGGCGTGACTTTGTACCATCAGGGGCTTCAATTCTATCAGCAAGGTTATCTATGGTTTCTTGTAAAGCGGGAGATAGCGCTTGCCGATCAAGGCTGTCGCTGCCTGTCATCTTGGCATTTCGATTTTTTAGATATGTCTTAGCCTTATCTAACTGATCTGTCGGGATGATTCGTCCTTGTCCGGAGTACAATGAATCATAAAGTGAATCCAGTGATTTGCCATATTGTGCAAGATATTCTTCATCGGACATAGGAGTTCCGCCATTGCGTTCAGTTTTGGCGCAATACTCACGATAGTCTTCAAAAAATGTCCTAGCTTGGGCATTTGCACTGCTGTCAGCGTCCTTATAGTACTTTAGACTGTAATCAGAAGTGTTTTTTCCATCTGAAATGACTACATCTGCGGAATTGGCTTTATTTGATGATGGCCTTGTAGCTTTATAATCAGAGTTGTTCAGAGCGGCATCGATGTTAAATGTATCTGTTGCCCACACCTCAGCAGCAAATCCGGCTTCTTGGGCAATGCCACGATTTGTGCGTACTGTGTCCACCATGTTTTTTTGGAGTGAGGTAATACTGTTCTGGACAGAGTTGACGTAGCTCTGTCCTTTTAGAGCTGCTATTGCAGTACCGGTATACTGTGCAGCATAATCCCATCCTGCCTCGAACTTGGCAGTGTCTATATTGGCGATATAGTTCTTGATGCTGTTGCCGGCTTTTGATGCCGCGTTTGATGCGGAATTATAAGCTTTTCCAGCACCATCAGAAATTACTTCACCAGTTTTTTCCGCACCTTCCTTGGCCTTAGTGGCAGCTTCCTTTGACGCTGCACCTGCTTTTTCAGATACATCTTTTGCAGCTTTTCCGGCGTCATCCATTGTTTGTTTAGCAGCAGAGCCAGCTTTTTCAGCGGCTTTTTTAGTCGCTTCAGCGGCTTCGTTAGCTTTTTCTTTAGCAGTGTTACCTGCTTCTTCGGTCGCTTCTTTAATTTTTTCTAGCGCAGATGCTGAAGCTTTTATTGTAAAGTAAGGCATGGAAACAGAGCTAAGAAGAATAGATATAGAAAGCAAGATAGTCAGAGGTAACTTTTTGCACATAAATAAAATCCCTTTCACTTTATAGCAAATGACCATATTGTGAGGTTATTTTATCATGTGTATGTTTTTACAATTATAAAAATAACTGCAACTTATTATGAAAAAAATATTAAGCTACGCAGTGAGATACATGTTCACATTTCTCGTAAACGAAGGATAAAAAAGCACCTTAAATGCGAAACCTGAGTTCTACATTTAGGGTGCTTTTGTTTATATTACATCGAAAGGCAATATCCTAACTATATGTGTTTATAATGGATTAATTGGTATTTCTATCAGTTGTCCATGATAGTATTCATAGTAAAATTGCCCATTAGCCTTCTTCACCACTCCCCATTGATTGGTTTTATCAACCCCTTCGTATACTACGTCCAAAATGATAAGGTGACCAGATTCTGATACATATCGGATATTTCCATTATTATTTGCTCCGCTTACTGAGGAAGACCAGGTTCCATCGGAATTGATTGAGATTGATGTTTTGGCCTCCTCTTCCTCATTATCATATTTATCTATATATGTGATTTCACCATACCAGTCATTGTATATCTGATCTGCCGGCTCAGATTCCAGCTTAGTCATTTTAAACTCTATAGTTTCCATATGCACGTATTCGTAATAATATCCATCTGGATGCTTTTCAAAAGACCATTCATTTGTGCCATCGGTTCCTTCATACTGGACGGTCAATACAATTCTATTTCCCTTTTCAGAAGCAGCTTCCCATGTGCCCCAATTAAAGTCTCCATCAACACAAGACGCCCAGGTATTGTCAGCGTTGATAGATAATACTGCATCAAATGTTCCATCATTATAATCGGTGTGTATTTCTGTTTGTCCAAACCAATCACCTATTATTTTTTCAACACCACCTGTTTCTTCGACACTTTCCTTTGACGCATCTGCTGGTTCATCAGTTTTCTGTGAATCTTGAATCTTCACGCTTTCAGAATTCTGCGGCGTTATTTGTGAAGACTCTCCGCATCCAAATAAGAAGAAATATAATGTGCACGTCAACATAATACTAATAATCTTTTTCATTAAGCGTTTCTCCCATTTTCTTTTTCGTTTTTTATCTCGTTAATGATTTGCCTTATCCTTCTTTCTGAAAGGTTCACATTCCTGGCTATATCATGAGGACGCATGGTTTCCATGTTTTCTTCGATAAACTGTCTAGTGAATTCCTTTGAGTATAGTCTTTGCGGAAAGGAGATATTCAGACCTGAAAAGCGCTTCCAGATCTTTACTGCTGCAGCATCGCCTAGCAAATCAGCCATTTCTTTATAAACTCCGCTATAACGGTCTGGATTGCTGTTTATGACTATCACCTCCTCATTTCTATATTCTACAGAAGAGTTTTTGAAAATATCAGTTGTTGTGTTCTCTGAAATATTCATATGAAATATACACATGTTAATTTCCGACTATAACAAGTGCCATCCTCCTTTCTAACCGAGGGCAGGATTTTTACACGAGCATATAAAACTATGAATATACCCAGCTATATCTGCTGTTATTAGCATGATGGGGAAATGATTATAAAACGTGAAAAAACTATGCAGTGAGTAGCAGATAAGGGGCAAAAATTCCATATCCTTTATTAATGGAATGCGATTATTTGACTGCAAAGGACATAGCCACTATTAAGGAAAACTTAGTAAGAAGATAACGGAACTGTGTTCAAGAATGAATACGCTTAATATTTATTTAATATCCGTTAACTTGCGTATGATGTAACATATATTTGTGGGATTGATCAATCGTGTTTTAATAAGGAGAAACCAGGATATGACACAGAACAACAATTATGTAATTGCATCATCTGACCTTCCTGCATCAGAGGATTCTTTTGGAATAAAGAACTATATAGCTAGTATGGCAGATTTTTTAATGACATGCGCAACACCGCTTACGGTGTCTATTCAGGGAAGCTGGGGAACAGGAAAAACTTCTATCATGAAGATGATTGAGAAAGAGTTGGATAAGGATAAATGCAGTTTTGTTGAGTTTAATACATGGCAATTTTCTCAGTTTAACATGGAAAGTAATCTTTCAGAAACACTTATTAAGAGTCTGATTGCAAAGATTGATCCTGAAAAGGGAAAGTCCAAAAACATGAATGCCTTGTTTACAACACTTTCTGTGATTAAATATGCGGGAATGCCAATTGTAGAGAAAGCAACAGGTCTTGGTTCATTTGGTGAGTTGTTTAAAACTGCAATGGATGCTGTATCGAAACAGATGGGTGGAGCGGATCCAGCAAATCCTGTTAACATAATGAATAAAATAAAAGAGGAGTTTACTAAAAGTGTAAACGAAAACCCTAAAGAACGAATCATTATTTTTATAGATGATCTTGATAGGCTGGAGCCAAGGAAAGCAGTAGAACTCCTTGAAGTATTAAAGAATTTTCTAGATTGTGAGAAATGCGTATTCGTTCTTGCGATAGACTATGATGTGGTCTGCAGGGGAGTTGCGGAAAAGTATAATTTTGATTTCAAGGATCCTGTAAATTACAAAAAGGGAAAAGACTTTTTTGATAAGATCATACAGGTTCCGTTCAAGATGCCTGTAGAACAATATAATATAGAATCTTACCTTGAGAAACAATTGACTGCTGTAGTTGTGGATGGAAAGCCAGTAATAGACGGCAATGATAATATAGCTATTTATGAAGGATTGGTAAGGAACTCTATTGGAACTAACCCTAGAGCTATCAAACGTCTCAAGAACAGCTATCAGTTATTGTGCATGATTGTCAGCAGAAATCATGATCTGGATCTAAAAGAGTGTAAATTACTTATTTTTGCGACATTATGTCTTCAAGAATTAGATTATTCTGTTTACAAGGCAATAGTTCAGGTGAAAGATGATCTATCTCCGGAAATGTTGCAATGCTTATGCGATATTGATTCTAACCTTGAAAGAGTTATGGAGTATTATCCTGATATTGACTTCAAAAAAATCGATAAGCCGAGGGTGGAGGCGTTTATAAGTGGTCTTATCGATGTTCTAGACACAAATAAAGACGATCCGCTCAGCAAGCCAGAGCTTGTGCCACTTATTAAAGTTATGAAGATTGCATCCATAACGGGAACTGATGCTCCTCAGGCAGAAGGTAAAAAACAGAGAACTGCATATACCTATGATGGTAAGATTTATGAAAAGCAAGGTGCGGGATTAAAGCTGTATGATTTGATGTGGGATTTAATTGTTAATGAAGTTATCGATGAATCCTGGAACTATCAACAGTTACATGATTATATAGTTGACCTTTCGCGGAAAGCAAAATGTAAATGGATTAGCTCAAGGATGCTTGTTAGGGATGTTGAGAAGAAAGAGGATTGGCTTATGGAAAGGCCTATAGAACTTTCGGATGGGACTAAGGTTTATCTGTATAGATGGTGGCCTTCTAATGACATCGATAAATTTTTAAATGCGTTAAGTATAACTGGAAAAGTAGTGGAATGCGAAAAAGTCGGAGAATAATATGGCTGGATTTATTATCCTGGTGATAATGATAGGATCAAGTGCTGTTGGTTACTATTTTAATCGCAGTTATGAGGATAAATATGGCGAACCAGCGATTAATTGGGCGGCGTTTGTATTGCAGGCTTTATTTATACTTTGTGCATTATTCACGTGGCCCAATCCGGACGTATCTTTTTGGTTTATAGTTTGGTGTTTGTTGTCGTTGATTTCGTATGTTGTCGCGGTGATAGCTTGTAAGCAACATGCGGAACAACAAGGTGCTCTCCGAGAAGATATAAAAAAAGCTATTGCTGCGCAGATTTTACTGCCGGTTGGAACTGCTATTGTTATATTACTCGCAATTGCCATGGTGCTAGGAGTTTTGGGTGGTGGAAAGAAAAAACGTTAGATAGGTAAACATTAAAAAATAAAGTAATTATTTAATGAGCGGTGTGCATAATTTTGCACATCGCTTTTGTTAAAATGCGGAAATATGGTGATTATAAGGGGTAGTCATTTTCTAAAACTATTATTAAATGTTTGTAATTACAACAATAATTGTTCTGTAAGTAATAAAATAGTATATGCGAGATAAGCACTCAAATAGGAGGTTAGCTAATGAATCTTGAAAAACTGGATGCAGCTGTAAATAGCTATAAAGAAGCTTTTGCTGGAAGATGGAATGACGAAAGATTTAAATGGGATGCGGTAAAGCAATTCCAAGATAATTGGGATATTAAAGCAGAAGACTTATCTGCAATGATAGAAGAGGCTACTGGTAAAACAGAAAGCCTTCTTACCTCTGTAAACAACTTTCCTAGAAGAATGATTGTTCACTATGCAAAACAGGATCCCGAGGCAGTTCGTGCCATGTTTATAGATCTTTTTGATGATAAAAAGGACCTTGCGGAACGTATATCTAGATTCCAAGATGAATCTCAGAGACTATGCGATATTCATAGCCCTGGAAAGAGTCACTATCAAAGACCAATGGCTATTACGGTTTATCTTTGGCTGAACAATCCTGAGAAGTACACTATCTATAAGTATTCAAATTTTAAGAGCGGAGCAGCTTATCTTGAATCAGATTACATACCGGCTAAGGGCCATACAACGGAGAACATACCTGAACTGATGAAGTACCTGGATGCGCTTAGAGATAGACTTGTCGAGGATAAAGATTTCATAAAAGAATACAGGGATTACCTTGATGACAATAGTTATGATGATCCAGATAATAGAATGCTTGCTTTGGATTTCTCACATTATGTAGCAAATGTTCTTGTGGAGAAAAAAGAAAAAAATACAGAATGGCTTGATCCAGAATTTAATCCGGGTATATCTGTTGATGAGTGGGTGGAACTGCTGAATAATGAAGATGTTTTTAATCAACAGAGTCGCGAAATAATAAAGAGATTAGAGGATTATGGTGGAGAAGCTACGTGTACCCAGTTAGCTGCAAGATATGGTGAAAGTGCAAACTTTTATAATGTTGGCTCCAGTTCACTTGGAAAACGTGTACAAAAGAAGACTGGTTGTAAGACGTTAAAGAATAAAAATGGTAAGGATGAGTATTGGTCAATACTGTATAAAGGAAGATATGCAAGCAGTGATGAAGATGGAGTATTTGTCTGGAAAATAAGAGATGAACTTCGCGAAGCAATAAAGCAAGTAGATATTTCTGTTGATCTATATGCTGGTTTTGAGCAAGATGATGTACAGTATTGGTGGCTAAATGCTAGTCCAAAGGTATGGAGATTCTCTGACATTTCAGTAGGAGAGGTTCAGACTTATTCAATATACAACGAGAATCATCATAAACGTAGAATATTCCAGAATTTCCTCGATGCTAAGGTTGGAGATCTGATTATCGGTTATGAGTGTTACCCTACAACTCAGATAGTAGCGCTGGCTAAAATCGTTAAGGAAAACGATGGAGAATATATCTATTTTGAAAAGACTGAAGGACTCAGTGCGCCTATAGATATCAAAGAATTGGAAGAGACACCTGAGCTTGAGAAAATGGAGTATTTCTCAACAAGGCAGGGAAGTCTGTTTAAGCTTACCAAAGGCGAATATGAAATCATCATGGATCTCATCCGTGAGCAGAATCCGGCTCCTGGCAAGAATGAAGAAGAGATTAAGCCCCAATATGATAAACAGAATTTCCTTGATGAAGTGTTCATGTCAGAGAGTCGATATGAGTCATTGAAGAATCTGCTCTTGAATAAGAAAAATGTAATTCTTCAGGGAGCTCCTGGAGTTGGTAAGACATTTGCAGCAAAACGACTGGCATATTCAATCCTTGGAGAAAAGGATGACAGTAAGATAGAGTTTGTTCAATTCCACCAGAGTTATACGTATGAGGATTTCATAATGGGATATAAGCCATATGAAGATGGCTTTAGACTGGAAAAGGGAATCTTTTATCGTTTCTGTAAGAAGGCAGAAAATGAACCACAGAATAAGTTTTTCTTCATCATTGATGAGATAAACCGAGGAAATATGAGTAAGATCTTTGGCGAACTATTGATGCTGATAGAAAGAGATTATCGTGGAACAAAGGCAACATTAGCATATGATGGCCTGTCTTTTGCAGTTCCAGAAAATCTGTATATTATTGGAATGATGAATACTGCGGACAGAAGTCTTGCACTTATTGATTACGCTCTTAGAAGAAGATTTAGCTTCTTTTCTATGGAGCCAGGGTTCCCTTCTGCAGGTTTCAAAAAATATCAGGAATCGTTGAAGAATGAGACGTTGGATGAGCTTATTCTGAAGATAGGAGAATTGAATAAGCAGATTGAATCAGAGTTTGGACCAGGTTTTTGTATTGGACACAGCTATTTCTGTGGTCAGAAGACATGCACAAGCGAGTGGATGAGATCGGTTGTTGACTATGAAATTATTCCAATGCTTGAAGAGTACTGGTTTGACGATAAGAGCAAAGTTTTGAAGTGGGCAAATGCACTTGAGGAGATAGTAGCTTCTAATGATCAGTGATAAGGGTATTCTGATAAAAAATATATACTACATGCTTGCATACGCATTTCAGGCATTACATCAGGATAATTATGCAGATATCCGAACAGAGGAATTTGAGCATATCCATGATCTTTTTGCTGTTATATTAGGCAGAGGTGTTGCCAGGCAACTAAAGCAAGGTCTTCACAGAGAGTATATTACTCTTAATGAAGACCTGAGTGTTATGCGTGGACGTATTGTAATATCGGGAACCATAAAGAATAAGCTGCAGCAAAAACGAAGGCTGAACTGTGAGTATGATGAGCTTTCGGAGAACAATATATTCAATCAGATTATAAAAACTACCCTTTTAGAACTCATTAGGTGTCCTAAGGTTAAAACTGAGAATAAAAACTCTTTGAGAAGCCTTAGACCGTTCTTTGACAATGTTGATTGTATCGCACCTCAGGATATACGATGGAATTCCATTATCTATCGCCGAAATAATCAGGAATATAGGATGCTTCTGAGTATCTGCTATTATGTTTTGACCGGGCTTATTATTACCGATGACTCAGGGAAAACAAAGATGGCATCATTTCTTGATGAGCAGAGAATGTGCAGATTATATGAGAAGTTTATTCTTGAGTATTATCGTGCAGAGCATAAAGAGATATTTGCCAATGCTATTCAGATAGATTGGGCACTGGATGAAGGGGAAGCTAAGTACATGCTTCCGGTTATGCAAACGGATATAACACTGCAGACTAGAGACCTGAAGAAAACGCTGATCATAGATGCAAAGTATTATTCTAAGAATACACAGATGCAATATGACAAGCACACAATTCATTCCCATAACCTGTACCAGGTATTTACCTATGTGAAAAACCTGGAGGCGCAGTATTGCGCGGACAGGACTATTTCAGGCATGTTGCTATATGCTAAAACAGAGGACCCGTTCCAACCAGATGGAGTGTTCCACATGACAGGGAATGAAATAACCGTTAGGACGCTTGATCTGGGCCGAGATTTTTCAGTAATAAGGAAAGACCTGGACGGAATATGCAACAAGCTTCTGCAAGAAGAGGATGTAGTAAATGAGACTTTAGTATGATACAAGGTATTTTCTCAATGGAGGAATTTTGATGTTTGCTACCGGAAATAAGAAAATGCTTAATATGCTCATCCTTGAAATTCTAAGGCAATATACGGATGAGAATCATTCTTTAACACAGCAGGAGATCATAAAGCTTCTTAAAAAGAATTATGATATGCCTTGTGACAGAAGATCTGTAAAAGCTAATGTCTTGTCACTTAAGGAGTTTGGCTATGATATAGATATGGAAGATGGCTACCGGCTTTTGACAAGAGAGTTTGACGATGCGGAGCTTCGTATTCTGATTGATAGTGTGCTCTTTTCAAAGGTTATTTCTACCAAGCAGGCCAAGGACCTGATTGACAAGATACAGAGACTTGCTAGCAATTTCTTTAATGCAAAGGTATCTCATGTCAGTAATCTTCCGGAGCTTAATAGGACCATAAATAAGCAGGCCATGTATGGTCTGGACACGCTCAACGATGCTATTGCAGCCAAGCACCAGGTGAGCTTTATGTATAACGATATAGGAACGGATTTTAAGCTCCATCCTCGCTGGAACATGCATTATATTGTTAATCCATATCAGATTGTGGCCAACAATGGCAGATTCTATCTTATCTGTAACTACGATAAGTATGATACAGTATCACATTTCAGGATTGACAAGATGACTGATGTGAAAGAACTGGATACAAAGGTTAAGCCTATGAAGTATGTAGAAGGCCTTGAGCATGGGCTCAATCTTCCAAAGCATATGGCAGAACACCTATATATGTTCAGTGGGCCTACAGTTCCAGTAAAGCTGGAAACCACAGTAGAAGTGTTTACGGATATTGTCGATTGGTTTGGCACAGATGTAAAAGTAATAGAAGAAGACGGTGATAAACTGGTTGTAAGAGTAATATGCAATGAGGAGGCCATGAGATATTGGGCTATGCAATACGGAACAAGTGTAGAAGTTCTCGAGCCTGAATCATTAAGGAATCAGATTATTTCAGATATAAAAGATATGATGAAAAGGTACAAAAAATAGCATAAAACTGCGTATTTACAGAAGGGGCTTCGGCCTCTTTTTTGTGTGCAAAAAAATGTACATTTGCTTTGTTATTATTTAGCTACACAGAAAGGAGAAGAAAGGAGAAGCGCATGATTAGCATAGAAGAATTCAAAAGATTTGTTGCTGATAATAACTGGATATTTGCCAAGACCTATGCTGAATGGGCACCGCATGAGTATGTTGTAAAAGATAAGCTAGATGAACGTAATCAGGCGCTTGTTCCAGAGGTCGTAGCTTTTATAAGAGAAAATGGATTCCCTGCTTTCTTTGGAAATCAGGAACATAAGTACTTGTACTACGATTGCCACTATTACTGGGAAATGGGCGATGATCCAGGGAAAACCATAATCATTAATCGATGCAAATATGACGATTATAGAATGACTTATAGGAAAAGCAACAATGAAGAAAGAGGTACTACATGAAAGTAACGGACTGGGAACAAGTTATAGATATGCAATTTAACTATGAGGATATCAAGGAAATAACAGAGAAAGGAATAATATTTCCTGATTACGACCTCCTCTTTGAAGAAGCCGTTAAGAACAGCTACTACGAAGGTATTACGCCTGGAATATTCGATAGGAAATATGTGTGTGATAGAAATAGCATGACAAAACCGCTTTATATGAAATTTGTTGTAAATGGAAAGGTAGTGATAATTCTTTTTAAAGATTATCATGATTATGGCAAAATGATCGGAGAATTAAAGGTCTTTGGTTATGAAACCTATGATATAACATGAATTTTGCATTGGAGGACATAAATGTGTGATTTATTCTTTACTATAGCAGGAACAAAGAATTATTACGGATGCGATTATCTTGAGCCAGGTATGAAAGTCAAGCTGGTCAAGGAGCCTGATAATGAGTACGACAAGGAAGCAATAAGGGTAGAACTCAGAGGACTAGGAAAGATTGGATACGTGGCAAATAGCCCATATACAGTGCTCGGAGAGAGCATGAGCGCTGGTCGCCTATATGATCATATTAAAGATGAAGCAGAGGCAGAAGTGCTTTACGTAACTTTTAAGGGTGCTGTTTGTGAGCTGAAATCAGCTTCAAAATAAAAATGAAAAGGAGATAAAGAAAATGGGTTCACTTTATGATGAGGATGAAGAGGAAATCGAGGAGTCTTTAACAGATGAGCAGGCAAAAAGGTTGACAGAGTGGGTGATTAAGAATGGACACACAAAGGAAGAAGCTTATGAGGCTCTCACGTATGTCATGAGCGCAACAGTGGAAAGAGGAAAATAACAATATGGGCGAAAAGTTATTCAAGAAGTCTAATAACCTGATATATGCATACAGTAATGGAACTCTTTTAGCTAACCAGCTGTTTGCTATTGGTTTGCAGAATATCTTTATTGATGAAGATAATCGTGCTGTTTCAAAAATGCTTGGAGAAGATATCAAAAAGGAACTTAGTCTCACCTCAAATAGTATTTACAAAAGGATCAGAGACCTGTGTGATAGAGAAGATGCTGTTGGTTCAATCTATGATTGGATGATTATGTACAGGGATTGCGAATCCGGAAAGATGATTGATTACAAAGTGGTATCGGATGCTTCATTTAGTAATGGCATTTTGTGGATTGCCTATAACAAAGAGATTACAAATCTGATTATGAATCTGAGCAAAAACTATACTGCATTATCCCTCTCAGAATCCATGTGTCTAAAGACCAAAAACTCTTACAGGCTCTACGAGATTCTAAAAGCAGATTATGATTTCAAATCACATGAGCAGAAGAGTGGCGAGATAGTTGTTGATTATAATCTTATGGAACTGAAACTGATGTTGGGAGATGTAGATTATAAGGCAATACCACTTATTTCTAATGAACTTGAAAAGGAACAACCAGATTATAATAGGATTGAAGATATCGTTGATAGTAAAGGTTTTGACTTTCATAAGGGATATTCCAAGTTTAATGAAAGAGTGCTTGCTAATGCCGTTAATGAGATAAATGAAAAGACGGGGCTAAAAGTGGAGTATGCTCCAATTAAGGATGGAAGAGCTGTTATAGGAGTTAGATTTTTTATTTATTGACAGTGAGGGATTATTATGGGAACCGGTTATCGTTTTAAGTGTAAAGAATGTGGACACGAATACAGCATACTTCTTGGCATTGGATTTCTGTACCCAAAGGTATATAGAGATACTTTAAAAAAGATTGCTGATGGCAAATATGGAGAAGAGTTTTGAGTTAGTTGAAGAGGATAATTACTTGATTCTATAGCTTTGCAAAAGATAAGGTGTATTTATTTTTTGTGCATAATCATATAATCAGCCCCAGACCACGTGTGATTGGTGATCTGGGGCCTTGTTTTATTCACTCCTAAATAATTATTCGCACTTTACTATAGCTCCAAGTTTTTTCTTATGAAAACTTCGTTCTATATTATTGCAGCATGATGGACTAATTATGTCCATGCCAAGTTGTATTGTTGTTTACGTACCAGAGGTTTGTTTGTAAATAGCATGTTAGGAAGATATGAAACTTAGTGAATATTATGAAGGTAGAGAGGAATCTGAGAAAGATAGCCCGGCCAGAAGGAAAAAGGCATTAGCACGAAAAATAAAGAAGATACAGAAGCGGCGGGATGATCATAAAGGGGAGTGGATTACCTTTGAAGATGCAAAAGAGTATCGCGATAGGGCAGAAAAACTGCCTTACAACGGCCTTCAAGATATTGGGGAAAGAAGAGAATTAAGGATTGAGTTACAGGAACGGTTTGGGCTTACTGAAGGAGAGGCTATCAATATTCTTAACGGTTTTCATATGAGGGATATAGTACAAGTTTACGATAACATCAAAAATCTGAGAATGCCGGAAGTTTCAAACATCGCTAATCCTTATAAAGGCAATTCTGACTCAGAGGTAAAAGAACGTCTGGAGAGCGATTTTGACTAGGTACTAAAGAGAATTTGGATTATAGGAGTATTAAAACGATGAAGAAACAATATATGGATAGCAACCGAGTATCTGAATTGCAAAAGAGAGATACAGAAATAGAGCCTTCCGTAATCATGAGAGCAGTGTGTGAGTACTGTCATGTTGATGAGGGAGACATTGTTTCCAAGAAAAAAGATGAAAAACTGGATTCTGCAAGAACGTTAATCATGTATCTATGTCGCAAATATACAGATATGTCGCTGGAAGGAATCGGAAAAATGCTGGGAATACGTGACCATACCAAGGTGATGAGCGGCATCTTTTCAGTTAAACGTGAAATGGAATCTGGCAGTGCTTATGCATATTCGATTGCAGCTATAGAAGAGTACATGTTCAATAACCACTGAGGGAGAGGTAATGGCTGATTCAGTTGAGTACGTGTTTAGAGACGCTTTACGGAAGTATTCTTGTGATGAGGGCAAGAAGAACGTTTATGGAGTGTGTTGGTATGCGTATCTTCTAGACAAGTTCGGTTGCGAAAATGAAGCAATACTTGAAGGTTGTGCATACAGAGGAAAAGAGAGTATGTTGTCTATGATATACTCGTTTTTGGAAAAGTATGGTATCGAACATTTTTGAATTGTGAAAAATGAATACTGCATATAATTGATAAGAGCGATGTGCCAAAAAATGCACATCGTTCTTTTTATTATTTTCTTGAAAGAACTATAAACAATGTATTAAAAAGCGTTAATATATGGCGATATATCGAATTGAGAGATGTAAAATGGACATGAATAATAATTTAGTTGATAGTAACGGAAAAGACCTGGAGGATTATTCCATGTACGGAACAAGTACGAAGAAAATGCTCAATATGCTCATCTTAGATATCCTTAAGGAACATTCTGATAGTGAACATAGACTTTTGCAGCAGGACATCATAGACTTACTAAATTCAGAATATGGCGCAACCTGTGAGCGAAGAGCAGTAAAGAACAATATTACTAGCCTTCAAGAGATGGGGTATGACATAGTAGCTGATAAAGGCTATTTTCTCAGGAAACGAGAATTCACAGACGCCGAGCTGCGTTTGATGATAGACAGTATCTTTACTTCTGGAGCTATTACGGATAAAGAGGCTCATCAGCTAGTAAAAAAACTTGAGAAGTTTTCAAATAAGTATTTTAAAGCCCATGTATCTCATATCCATAGTGCATCTAGTGGAAAGAATGCGGAGAATCAGAATGTTATGGAATCTATAGCAGCAATTGACACTGCTATTTCAAAAGGGAAGAAGATAAGATTTACATATCTTCAGTATGGAACAGATTTAAAGCTCCATCCGAAGCGGGATATAAGATATGTGGTGAGCCCGTATCAGATGATTAGTAGTAAAGGTAAGTATTATCTGATTGGTAACTATGACGCTTATGATGATATTTCACACTACAGATTGGACAGGGTAACTGATGTTGAGATACTTAAGGATGCTCGAAAACCAATGAAATCTGTAAAAGGATTGGAGAATGGTCTCAATATCGCAGGACATATAGCTGAGCATGTTTACATGTTTTCCGGAGAAAGTGAGCATTTCAAGCTTAGAGCAAATGAGAACCTCATGGATACACTTGTAGATAATTTCGGAAAAGACCTTCGGATTAATTACAGTGAAGGGACCGATATTGTGGTTGATCTTAAGTGTAATCCAGATGCGTTCTTCTATTGGGTGATGCAATATGGCAAGTATGCAGAGATTGTAGAACCGCAGAGCATGAGAGAACGAATAAAACAGGCATCGTTGGATATCTATAAAAGATACAAGTAAGGAGCATTATATATGGAATTTGAAAAAATAAAAGAAAAAATACATAAAAATCCAAAGAGTATCAATGTTCTTTATAGATGGTTAATGGACAAGGAGTTTTCTGGAGCTGCCTGCGAAGAACTGTGTAAGTACCTGCTTGATAATAAAGAGTTATTTGATAAGCACTTTTATCGTGATTTAGTACGCGTTAATTGTAATGGAGATTCTTTGGAATACAGATACGACAGCAGAGATGGAGCAACTGATTCTGAACCTAGAAAGGATAAAAATGGAAAAATAGATGAAAAACACCTAGCAATGATCATCTTTAAGCAAGGTAGAAAAGGTAAAGAACTAGTAAAAATCGATAATCTGGGATTCATACTGGATTATGAAATGCCTATAGGAGGTAACACTGAAAAGCTACTGAAAGAAAACGGAGAGCTTCGTGGTATATGCGATCCTGACCCGAACTCTAATCCATCAAAAAATAGCATGCTTTTCAATCCAGGTAAATGTGATTTGGTGTCATTTGATAATAATTGCTTTACAATACTTGAACTTAAAAAAGAAGATAATACAGAGCCGTTAGTACGTGCTGTAATGGAGGCATATACATATAGAGAAATGTTAAACAAAAGTGAAGCAGCTGATTCCTTAAGGGGAAAATATCGAGGATTAAGTATTCCTGAAGGGAACACAATATGGAAAGCGGCACCACTGCTTCCTTTTGGAGAAAGCCAATACAAGGAATATATGAGTGCTGGACCTAAACTGATAGAGTTGATGGATTTTCTTGAAATCAAGCCAATTTGGTACAGCTATAGTGAAAAAGATAAAAAAATCTCGGTAGTTAAATATTTATAGTTTAGCAGGTAAAAAAATGAGTGATAAGCAGATTAAGGTAACTCCATATAGAGGAATGAGTCAGATTGGCGGAGTATGTACAGAAATAGCAACTGATGAAGCTAGAATACTATTTGATTTTGGTGCGCCACTAGAAGATGAAGGCAATCAGAAACCACTAAGTATCGAAGGTGTAACAAAAGGCGAAGTGGGCTGTGATGCGGTTTTTCTGACTCATTATCACGGAGATCATGTCGGTGAAGTGCCTGCAATTCTTGCGGGAATTCCCGTATATATGCAAAAGACTGCGAAAAGGATCCTTCAGGCTCAGCAGGAACATAAGGTAAGTGTTGGTCAGGTTGTATGGGCTCAAGACATCCAGGCGTTGACTGAAGGAGAGGCAATAGAGATAAAAGATATTAAGATTACGCCTTTAGCCTCAGATCATTCCGCTATTGATTCTCTCATGTACTTAGTCGAGGGCCATGATAAAAGAATTCTTATAACTGGGGATTACAGATTACATGGTTTTAATGGAGAAAAGCTAAAAGAGACCTTTAGAAGTCTTGGACATATAGATTTAATGATAACGGAAGGTACAAATATAGATAGAGAGTCCCCATTTTGTCATGATGAGCAGTGGGTAGAGGGGGAGTTTAAAAGAATCCTCAAAGAAAATAAATATGTCTTTTTACTTGCTTCGTCATCTAATATAGACAGAATTGCTTCATTTTCGAGAGCTATCCCGTGCGGGAAACATGGACTATGCGATGGTTTTCAAAAGAGACTGATGAAGATAGCGGACATTGATAGGGATGAAGCATTCAAATCAAGGAGAATTTGGCCATACGATCCTGATAAGAAAGAAGATTATGAGAAACGTGGCTTTGGAATGGTAGTTAGAGCTGGAGATTTTTTTCTTCCGTATGTTGAAGAGTTCTTTGGTAAGTACCCAAATGACACTTGTTTAATCTATTCAATGTGGAGAGGGTATAGGGAATTGCCGACTGTTGCTAAGTTTCTTCAGTGTTGTAATAAGATTGAGTCTATTCATGTATCGGGACATATTACAAAAGAAGATTTGGAATATGTAATAAATGTTGTGGCACCAGATACGCTTATTATCCATCATACATCTGCTGAAGAAAAAGAACTTAAGAAGTTAGTTATACCGCAGGGAACAGTTCTCTCAGATCCTAAGGATGGAGAAACGGTTTTTATCTGAAGATATTTCGTGCATAGGAGGCGTTGACTATCCTAAAAATTTCTGATGAGTGCGCATATGGTAAAATATTGCAGGAAGAGCCACGATATTATAATTATGATGATTACAAGAATTATAGATACGAGAACAGGCTTCAATATCATATGTAATGCTTAATTGTAAAAAGAGATTCGGCAAAAAAGGCGATGTGCTAAAAACAGTACATTGCCTCTTTTAATATGTTTAATAGAAGATATATTTCCATGGCTGTAAAAGGAAGAAGGTAAAATTATGGAAAATACAGTAATAAGATTTGTGTCTAGAATCCAAAATAATAGAGATGAGGCATTGGCGGAGATTTTACGCCTGGGGGAATGCTTGTTGGATGAGAACGACTTTGAAGAACATCTTATAGAACCGCAAAATACAAGAGCTTATCATGCATCTGTGCTCCATTATATAGATATGCTTCCTTGCATGAGTGATGAAAATATTGCAAGGTATAAAAAAGAAATAATGGAAGAACGATGGAAACTAAAATATTCTAGAAGTGATGAATACCTGGATATTGGTGTTGGTAAGAGAGAGTCGTTTTGTATTGGAGTTTCACCTTCGTTAATAGCGTCTGTGGTTGAGGATACCCGCAGGATAATTGAGGATGAATGTATGGAAATCCTAACTGATCAGGAAGCAAGTATTATGAAATATGATAAATCTCCAATATTGATAGTATCAGAGAGCAAACGGACGGAGATTATAGAAGATGTGTTAAGGGAAAAGGATATGCTAATTTCTGATGTGGTGGCTGAAATGTCAGATGAGTCATGGTTACATAAGTGTGCAAATATCACCTCTGTTGCATCATTGATTGAAGACATTCGGTTTATGCGTAAGTGTGGGATTTGTGAAGCAATAGTAGAGTGTGCATTTGGGATTCTTGCAGCATGGTGTGATTACAGCCGTAGGGTATAAGTCACTAATGAGTTTTTTATATATCCATGGGTACTGCAGGATGGCAATGTGCTAAAAAAAGCACATTGCTTTTTTTATTATGTACCTACAAGGTAAGCATGATCTAAAAAAAGAAACACAAGTCTTTTAATTGAACCTAATTTGGAAGGGTCAGATATTAAAAGGAGGATAAGAATATTTCTATGACAAAGGAACTGATTTGTGAGGATTGTGGCTGTCCTTTCCTGCTCCAAGAGGAAGATGGTTATTATTGTGAGGACTGTGAAAGATATTATTCGTTTGATGAAGCTTTTTCACTAATGGATTTGCAAGAATATAGGCGAGAAGAGAAAAAAGCGAAGATCCGAACAGCATTTTTATCATTCAGGTGGATAGTAAGATGGGATACTTAGCATTATATAGAAAGTTTAGGCCACAATCGTTTGATGAGGTCCAGGGGCAGGATTATATTGTCACGGCACTTCGAAACCAGGTAAAACATGACATGGTTTCGCATGCCTACCTGTTTCATGGTACAAGAGGAACAGGGAAGACGACTTTAGCAAGGATCTTTGCTAGAGCAATCAACTGTGAGAACACTATAAACGGAAACCCGTGCGGAGAATGCGATTTTTGCAAGTCCTATGCTTCCGGCAGCGATGCAAACATAATAGAGATTGATGCTGCATCCAATAGCAAGGTGGTTGATGTGCGGCGCATAATAGCAGAAGTGTCCTATCCGCCCATGAAAGGTAAATGGAAAGTATACATAATAGATGAGGTCCATATGCTTTATGGAAAAAGAGGGGAGGCCTTTGATATACTTCTAAAAACTCTGGAGGAGCCTCCGCCCTATGCAGTTTTTATCCTGGCAACGACAGAAATGAATAAGGTTCCAGCTACAATACTTTCAAGATGCCAGCAATATGCGTTTAGAAGAATTTCAATCGATATCATCGAGCAGCATCTTAGGATGGTTACTGAGGCAGAAAGAATTCCTGCGGAGGAGACAGCTTTGCAATACATAGCCAAGGTGGCAGATGGTTCTATGAGAGACGCGCTGAGCATATTAGAACATGTTATTTTTGTAGCCAATGGAAAAGAGCTATCGTACGATATTGCCTTGGAGTCGCTAAGAATAGACGATACCAAGACACTGAGAAGGATGTTCTTTGCTTTGTATGAAAAAGACTTACATTCCGCAATAGTTGTTCTTTCAGAGAAAGTTGCTCAAGGGGTAGATCTTTATCAGCTTACAAATGAAATTATCTGGTACCTGCGAAATCTTATGCTGTTACAAAAGTCAGACCAGATAGATAACCTTATAGAAGCCTCATCCGAGAATCTTCAAATTATGAAGGACGATGCCAGAAAGGTAGATTCAGATACCATTATGTTGTTTTTGCAACTATTCTCTGAACTGTCCTCAGATATTCGGTACACAGAGCAGAAAAGGGTTATGATTGAAGCCTTGTTTGTTAAACTTTGTAAACGATCTCGTGCAGATAACGAGTATGGTAAACGGTTAAGCATACTTGAAGAACATTCAAGGTATATAGAAAATATGCTCCA
This sequence comes from Butyrivibrio proteoclasticus B316, assembly GCF_000145035.1. Taxonomy (NCBI): domain Bacteria; kingdom Bacillati; phylum Bacillota; class Clostridia; order Lachnospirales; family Lachnospiraceae; genus Butyrivibrio; species Butyrivibrio proteoclasticus. The sequence goes on along the minus strand of NC_014390.1, from coordinate 129,757 downwards.
TATCACCAATAATGGGACATATACAATGACTTAATGAGGGATAACATGATACAGGCAATGTGCAAAAATATGCACATTGCTTTTTTTATTATGTAATTGGAAGAGCACATGAGGCTTGTATAAGAAGGGAAGCAGATGATGGTTAAAGAGACGAAAGACATAGTTCTATCTGAAGAGTATATATTCGGAGAAGGCCATAAAAAATACAATGTGACTACTCAAAGAACGGTTGATGAGGGGAAAACAACTGTAAAAGTGATGAGGGCTTTATTATATAATGGTCCTGCAACTGGAATAACGATACATAACTCAAATGCATACCTTTCAAAACTGTGTGAGGATGGATTATTGAGTGGATTAGTGCCAGATGGTAAAACTGCTTTTGGCTTTTTGGAAGAACTGTGTCACAAAGGCTTTTCTGAGAAATATCCTAATGTAACAGAGGATGTTCATGCACGCTTGGCGCATGAGCTTGAAGTCATAAATAAAAAGGGAATGGTAGGCGGATTTCTAATTATTTATGATTTAATCGAATTTGCGAGATCGAATAATCTAATGATATCTCCAGGGTGCGGAGCCCTTCCGGGGAGTCTGGTGGCATACTGCCTTGGAATAACAGGAGTTGATCCGATAAAAGAAAATCTTCTCTTTGAACGCTACCTAAACATGGGTAGAGAGACTCCCTCTTACTGTATTAGGATTGATGTTGAGAAAGGGGCCAAACCTTTGATATTTGGGTATCTTACTGAAATGTATGGAAGCGGAATGCCTAAGCTTTTGAAAATGGCAGATATTAGCATTAAAGAATGGGTGGAGCTTTCAATAATCAAAGACACTCTCGAGATTATATCTAGAAGCAAAAGAGAGAGAATAGATATAGTGAGAATTGATAAAACCGATCCGGCTGTTTTTGAGCTTCTATTATCAGGTGAGACTAATGGTATTCTCTTCTTTGACAAGGATGATCCTCATTCATATTCAACTTGGTGGCATCTTGATGATAACGGTAAATGGCATGAATATCATGAACCATTGGTTGCTGGGAACGCTGCTTTATATGAAGTGATAAGACCTAAAAACATGGATGAGCTCATGGCAGCAATAACGTTGGACAGGCCTTTGTCAGAAGAACATATAGAAAAGTATCTGCGTAACATCAAGAATTCACAGTATATTACATATGAATGCCCAGAGCTTGAAACGATTTTGTCCACAACATATGGCTGTGTAATCTATCAAGAACAAATTATGAGGATATTGCAGGATTTAGGGGGTTTTTCTCCTGAAAAAAGCGATTTATGCCGTAGAGATTTATCGAAAAGAAAGCAATTTACTATAGGAGAAATGAGAGAGGAATTTGTTTATGGAGCTACGTCGTCAAAGATTGTGGGGATGGACGTGGCGAATGCTATATTTGATATGCTATGGGATAAAGCGAGATATAGCTTTAACAAGTCTCATGTTGCTGCTTTTTCATTGATGATATATGAAATGGCCTGGTTAAAATTATATTATCGATCAGAGTTTATGGAGGCGGCGGAGAAGTACAGAGGAATCAAATCCGATATATTGCCATAATAAATATGAATACTTTTATTTCAGAGAAAAGCGATGTGCTAAAAAAAGCACATCGCTTCATTTATTATGTGACCATAAAAGTACACGACGTTTTTGGGTTAAGGAAAGGACCACGAGATATGAAAGATTACTTTGAAGAGATAAAGGGATATGAGGAAATAAAAAGAGAACTAACTATCATTATAGATATGCTCAATAATCCAGAGGTATATAAAGACCTTGGAGCTACTATGGACAATGGCGTGATTATTGTGGGGCGACCTGGTACTGGGAAAAGCACTATGGTTAATGCTTTGATCAATGCTATAAATCGAAAAGCTTATGTATTAAGAAAAAAAGTCTCAGATGGAAAGTTTATAGATGAGGTAGTAGAGACATTTAATAATGCTTCCGAAAATGCACCTTCCATTGTGTTTATGGATGATCTTGACAAGTTTTCTGATAATGATGATAGCGAGGATGCCGAAGAATTCGTTGCTGTGCAGTCCTGCATAGATGAAGTAAAGGGAAAAGATGTTTTTGTTATAGCAACAGCAAACGGAACCAGAAAGATTCCTGATTCCCTCCTAAGGCCTGGAAGACTTGGTAGAAGAATAAATACTCGAGAACCAAAGGCTTATGAGGCTGCAGAGATAGTTAGATTCTACCTCGACAAAATAGGAATGAAGGGGAGATTGGATGAGATATCGATTGCTAAGCTCCTTTCAGGAGAATCTTGCGCGACTCTTGAATGCGTTATAAAAAATGCAGCGATGAATGCTGCCTTTAACAGGCAAAAAGAGATTGATATGAGTAACATAGTTGAGGCCTTTCTTACACAGGAGTTTGGAGCTGAATTATTTGATTCACACATGAGTCAGGAGACATTGACTAGAGCTGCATATCATGAAGCAGGTCATGCCTTAGTGGCTGAGATTCTAGATCCTGGTAGTGTGAGCATAGCTTCGATAAGACAAGCGGACGACGATAAAGTTGGCTTTGTGAGGTATTACAGAAGAGAGCCAAAGGAATGGACTTGTGAGTATATCGAAAATATGATAAAGACCTCTCTTGCAGGAAGAGCTGTTACAGAGCTGGTGTATGGAGAAGTTGATGATGGGGCCAATAGTGATTTGCAAAATGCTTTTGATAATGCAAAAGGACTAGTAGACAATCTTTGTGCCTATGGCTTCCATAATTGGATTGAAGATCACGATAATGACTATTCAGCAGAAAATCGTAATAGAACAATGGCAATGATACTTGAAAGAAATTACATAGAGGTTAAAAAGATAATCGTTGAGAATAGGCAACTACTCGAGAAAATTGTAGATGAACTTTTGGCTAAGACAACGCTTATTCATGCTGATATACAGAGAATTATTGATGAAATGAGGGGCTAATCAGAAGGCTTCAGAAGGAGAGGATAAATGACTCAAGACCTGACATATACCGAACAGGCATATATAAAATTGGAACATCTATGTATTACAAGGATATACGATAGATATAACGATAATGATTTATCGGAAGCATACGAACGAATGAAAAAAGAACTTGCTGCGATAAAGAAGAAAGGGACAGCGCCTTTATTTATTGTTGTATATGAGGCACTTTGTGGAGTTGGGGCGAAACATGAGAAATTCAGCCTTAGAGGAGATACTGGATCATCAGTAGTTGCCTACCTTCTTGATATTTCAGAGATAGACCCTGTTAGGATTAGACCTAGGCTTTATTCTGAATTTTGCTTTGGCCTTAATGGGGAAGAAAACTTGTCTATTGAAATCAATGTGACGCGTAAATTATACAGAAAACTAGTTAAGTACTTTGAGCATTATAATGGCGACGCAAGAATAAGATATAAACATTTTACGAGTGGAATAGTTAACGGCGTTGGCATCAGTGACCCACAAGTTTTGTTACGTGATTATTACGACGATAACGAATTATTCTTTGGCTTTTTAGAGGTATCTAGGCAAAAGAGAATTGGTAGAAAGGTTTTATCTGGGCCAGTATTTGATCTATTAAATCCATTGACGTTTGAAGATAAAGTGAAGTGCAGAGGGTTAAGTGTAGAAGGCAACGGAGTCTGGGAAGAAAATGCGGAAGAGCTTGCTAAATCGGATGAGATTGCGCTAGGGGACCTGATTGCTCATAGAGAAGATGTGTTTGAGTTTATGCTTGATCATGGTATTGATAGAGAAAAAGCTTATCGGATTTCTGAAGATGTTCGTTGGGGAAGGATTAAAAGAAATGGATGGGATGCTGAGACTATAGCGCTTCTTTATAATGCAGGAATCCCAGAGTGGTATTTAAAATCATGCGAAAAGATCAGTCATGTGTTCCCAAGAGCACATAGTATGATGGAAATACAGCATTATGGTGGCTTAGTGGCTGAAAATAGCAAAGATAGGATAACTATTAACTGAGTAGGTAATAATTGTATTTGTATGAAAGGAATAGCATGGAGACAATAAGTAAATGCGGTGAAGGACTGAGCTATACAGATAGGGCATATTCTAAGTTGGAGCATCTTTGTTATACAAAATTACGTAAGGAGCGTATATATGGGTGAACCAAAAAGAGGCGTGTTTTGGCTTGTAGACAATTCAATACTAGCTTTCCCTTTTGAAGCGGATGCAACTGTTGGAGTTGCTAAGTCGGGAAAAAACTACAATCATAAGCTTCTGTGGGACTTTGTAAAACCTAAGGAGTGTAGTAATAAGCCATTTTACTATTACCCGCGAGGTAGAGTGGAGTTTAATTCAAAAGGAAAGCCGATTCTATATATGAACTGTAATATTGGTGAGGAATATATTCCGAAGATAATGGAATGTTTTGGATTAACAGAACTTCCCCAAGTGCATTATGACGGAAGTAGCCATTATATGAGCTATCTTGAGAAACAGGAATGGCAGATTATGGATAAGTATAGTTTCTTGAACTTTCGTGTTTCTTCAGGGAATTACTTTGCATTTCAAGCAGCACAGTTAATCATAGATCCGCGTAAAGAATCATATAATCCGCTATATATCTATGGAGATCACGGTTCAGGAAAGACACACCTTTTGAAAACAATAGAGGATTATATTAATCATGAAAGTGACGACAAGCGTGCATTTTATATTTTAGCGGAAAAGTTTATAAACGATGTCATGGATATGAAAACAAATGGGAATTCAAACAAATTTGTCGATTTTTATAGGTCCCTGGACGTTCTTCTTATAGATGACATAGATTGTTTTGTGGGCAAAAGTGAAGCATCAAGCGAATTGGTTAATATAATTGATGTCATGCTTAATGATGAGAAACAATTAGTATTTTCTTCGCAAAAAGAGCCACGTAAATTAGGGATTGAAGAAGCTCTTATATCACGTATAGAGAAAGGGCTTTTAGCTAGGATAGAGTTTTGATTATATGTTTATGAATTGTTAGGTAATAACATATGTAGTGGAACTAATATATTTGATGTGATTTAAACGTGCTTAAGAATGTTTTATTATAAGTATGACTAATTTCAAGAGGTACATAGGCGATGAAAACAATCCTTTGTTATGGCGATTCAAATACATATGGCTATATTCCAGAGACAGGAATGAGGTATCCAAAGGATATTAGGTATCCTGGAAGACTACAGATGCTTCTTGGGAGTGACTATGCAGTTATCGAGGAAGGCTGTAATGGAAGAACGACTATTCACGATGATCCAATTGATGGATGGAAGAACGGTCTTGATTATTTGAGACCATGTCTCAATTCACACAAGCCAATAGATATATTGATTCTGATGCTTGGGAGCAATGATCTCAAGCAGACATTCCATCTTACAGCTGAGCAGATAGCTGAAAATGCAGGCATTCTCATTGATGTAATAAAAGAATTTACTGCAGAAAAACAGGACTTTGTTCCAGAGATTATTCTGGTTTCTCCTCCAGAGATAGGTGCTGGCATAAAGTACTCTCCGTTTTATGGGGCATTCACTGAAAATGCTATTGATGAGTCTAAAAAGTTCCATGAATATTACGAGAAAATTGCTGACAGTAAAGGATGTATTTTCTTTAATGCAGCTCAGTATATATATCCATCAGAGACAGATTCATTGCATTTGACTCCTGAGGGGCACAAGATACTTGCAGACGAAATATATAAGGTTATTCAGGCAATTTAATTTATGGTTCATATAGCCCAAAATACTATTATGCTCGCAAGAGAGCGATGTACTAAAAAATGTACATCGCTTTTTTTATTATGTAAATCTGGAGAAAACATAACCTTAATTAAGCAATAATTCGACGTGGTCATAATGTGTCCACTTTGTTTTTTATACTTATATAACCTTTTTATACATCAGGAGGGAATTTTTTATGGCCTCAAAAAGAAAAAAACATAATGAGCCGGAAGATGAAATAGAGTTTGATCTTGAGAGGCTATCAGAATATATGCATAATCTCCGGCCAGGGGAATTCGCAGATGTCGATGATATGGTCAGGATGTGCGCGCTTAAAGACTTAGACCTGGATAAAGTTGCCAAGTATATCAGTCAGATCAAGCCGGGTGAATATATCATCTTTGATGATTTGGTGATTGCCTGTTCCAAAACAGAACAGGGGGATGAACCCCAAGGAATAAATGGAGCAAACGAATTATGAACAGAATGTTTTTTGAAGCATTTCCCATGCTTAAGGTCGATGATGATATTTTCAATGATATGAAAAGTGTTGAGATTGAGAAGATTTCATCAACTAAGAAGCATGATTTTATACGTATTTACATCAAAAGCAGCATATTAATCGAAAAAAGTACAATTTATAAGATTGAAAAGTCTATTCAAGACCAGCTTTTTTCTGGGGTTAACGTTACGGTGAAAGTATATGAAAAATTTACACTGTCTTCACAATATACGCCTAAATATCTCATGGATTTTTATTCGGAGAGTATCTTTCTGGAATTCAAGAATTATGATCCAATTGAGCATACCATCATAAAAAGGGCTACTTTTGAGTATCCAGATGATTCTAATGTGAACATATGTCTTGAAGAAAACGTGATTACTAGGAAAAAGGCTCAGGATATAAAGCGCGTATTTGAAAAGATTTTTAATGAGCGTTGCGGATTGAATGTCAATTTTAATATTACATACAGGGAGGCGGTAGAAAGAACTAAGCCTCAATATACATACGATGCAGTCCATATAGAAAAAGGACCTGAGATTGTAGAGGTTGATGCTATCAAGGTTGTTGAATCCAGATCTGAAAAGGTAGAAAAAAAGCAGGATAGTAATTGGAGCAATGAAAAGTCAAAGCAGGATATCAAGAAAGGTGCGACTTTTGCTAAAGGAAAGTTTTCAAAAATACCAGATGATCCATCAATAATCTATGGCAGAAACTTTGATGAAGAAATTACGCAGATTATCGATATCGAGGGGGCTATAGGTGAAATTGTTGTTCGTGGACAGATTATTAAGTATGAACGTAAAGACATAAAAAATGAAAAAGCTATTCTGATGTTTGCCATTACTGACTTTACGGACAGCATCAAAGTTAAGATATTTGCCAAACAGGAGCAAGTAGCAAAACTTGAGGAAAAAATCCATGTGGGTGCTTTCATAAAGTTAAAAGGAATAGCTGCACTTGATAATTTTGACCATGAAGTTTCCATCCAGAGCGTTGTGGGAATCAAAGAAATTCCTGATTTTACGACGAAGAGAGTCGATAATGCCCCAAGAAAAAGAGTAGAGCTACATTGTCATACAAAAATGAGTGATATGGATGCGGTTTCTAGTGCCGAAGATATCATTTTGCAGGCATACAAGTGGGGAATGCCTGGTATAGCGATCACCGATCACGCAGTTGTTCAAGGACTGACAGAAGGGGATCACTTTATAAAAGAATACAAAGGAAAGCATAAAGACTGTGATATTGATAAGTTTAAGCTTTTGCTAGGTGTTGAAGGCTATTTGGTTGATGACTTTGTAAAGATTGTTACTAATAACAAGGGTCAGGAGTTAAAAGGAGTTCCAGCTGTAGTTTTTGATATTGAGACAACAGGTCTTTCACCTACAGAGGACAAGATAATAGAGATTGGTGCAGTAAAAATGTTGGATGGTGTAGTAGTGGACAAATTCTCTGAGTTTGTAGATCCAAAGATTCCGATATCTCCAGCTACCACTAAACTGACGACCATTACAGATGACATGGTTATAGGTGCACCTTTGATTGATGCTGTTGTCCCAAAGTTTGTAGAGTTTTGCGGAGATTGTGTTCTTGTAGGACATAATGTTGGTTTTGATATCAGCTTCATTATAGAGAATTGTAGGCGACTGGGCATAAAAAAGGAATTCACCTGCATAGATACAATGGGATTATCAAGAGCTTTTTACCCACAACAGGCAAAGCATAGTCTTGAAGCAGTGTGTAAAACCTTAAAGGTTGTTAATGAGCAACATCATAGGGCGATTTCTGACGCGGAATGTACTGCAGAGATTTTTAAAATCTTCCAGGAGAAATTGTACGAAAAAGGTATTTATGATCTTGATGCTATTAAGGCTATCGAAGAACTGGATATAGAAGCTGTCAAGAGACTTCACAGTAATCATGTAATTCTGATAGCAAAAGATACTTGTGGAAGAACTAATCTCTATACATTAATCAGCAAGTCTCATATTGATTACTATTATAGGAAGCCAATTATCCCAAAGAGTGAATTGATCAAGTATAGGGAGGGATTGATTGTTGGATCAGCATGCTGTTTAGGAGAGCTTTATGAAGCTGTTAGAGAAGGCCGGTCGGATGAAGAGATAGCAAAGATAGTAGACTTCTATGACTATTTGGAGATTCAACCAATAGCAAATAATAAATTCATGATAGCCAATGAAAAAATGGAAAAAATCAATTCCGAAGAAGACTTAAGGGATATCAACCGAAAGATAGTTAAATTAGGAGAGCATTATAACAAACCCGTAGTCGCCACATGTGACGTGCACTTCTTAAACCCTGAAGACGAGATTTATAGGACAATTATTCTTTCCATGAAGAAGATGGACAAAGAAGATCCAGCACCTTTGTATCTCAGAACTACAGAGGAAATGCTTCAGGAGTTTGAATATCTTGGTGAAGAGAAAGCGAGAGAGGTGGTTATTGAGAATTCAAATAAGATATTTGATTGGTGTGAAAAGATATCGCCTGTAAGACCAGATAAATGCCCACCGGTAATAGAGAATAGCGATGAACTACTTAGAAAGATTTGCTACGACAAGATGCATGAGATGTATGGAGATCCACTTCCTCCGATAGTAGAAGAGCGTTTGGAAAAAGAGCTCAAGTCAATCATAGGGAATGGTTACGCAGTTCTTTATATCATTGCACAGAAACTAGTGTGGAAGTCCTTGGAGGATGGATATCTTGTAGGATCAAGGGGATCTGTAGGTTCATCGTTTGTGGCGTATGCAGCTGGCATAACAGAAGTCAACTCCCTGGCTCCGCATTATCTGTGTCCTGAGTGCCAATACAGTGAATTTGACAGTGAAGATGTAAAAAAATATGCAGGAAATTCCGGATGTGATATGCCTGACAAAAGATGTCCGCGCTGCGGTGCGCTGATGAAGAAAGATGGTTTTGATATCCCTTTCGAAACATTTCTAGGATTCAAGGGAGACAAGGAACCAGATATTGACCTTAACTTTTCCGGAGAATACCAGTCGAAAGCTCATAAATATACGGAAGTTATCTTCGGAGATGGTCAGACATTCAGAGCTGGAACAATCCAATCTGTGGCAGATAAGACTGCCTATGGTTATGTGAAAAAGTATTTTGAGCAAGCAGAAAAGACTAAGAGAAGTGCTGAAATTGAGAGGCTAGCAGAGGGCTGCAAAGGTGTGCGACGTGGAACTGGACAGCATCCGGGCGGAATCGTTGTTCTTCCTGTCGGAGAAAACATTTACAGTTTTACTCCAATACAACATCCAGCTAATGATATGGACACTCCCATCATAACGACACATTTTGATTACCATAAAATAGATCATAACCTGCTTAAACTCGACATTCTAGGGCATGATGACCCTACAATGATCAGATTTTTGAACGATTGCACTGGGCTTGATCCTAAAGATGTACCACTTGATGACAGGTTAGTAATGACTTTATTCATGAATACTACGGCTCTTGGCATTACACCGGAACAGATAAGCGGTACGAAGCTAGGATGCTTGGGATTGCCAGAATTTGGTACAGATTTTGCCATGAACATGGTAATCGATGCCAAACCACAGTCTTTCTCTGATCTCATAAGAATATCTGGTCTTTCACATGGCACTGGCGTATGGCTTGGAAATGCTAAAGATCTTATAGATTCAGGAGCTGCCACTCTAAGTTCGTGCATTTGCTGTCGTGATGACATTATGGTTTATCTTATCCATAAAGGCCTTGATCCGTCAGAGTCTTTTAAAATCATGGAGGCAGTGCGTAAAGGAAAGGTAGCAAAAGGAAAAGAAAATAACTGGCCCAACTGGGAACAAGACATGATGGATAAAGGCGTCCCTGAGTGGTACATGGGCTCATGCAAAAAGATTGAGTACATGTTTCCCAAAGCTCATGCTGCAGCTTACGTAATGATGGCTTGGAGAATCGCTTATTTCAAGATTTATATTCCACAAGCTTTTTATGCTGCGTGGTTTTCTATCAGGGCTAAAGCTCTCAACTATGAAAGGATGTTCCAGGGTAAAGCCACTTTGAAAAGGTACATGGAAGAATATAGGAAAAAAGGTGATGCTCTTACAGCTGTAGAAGAAGATGAGCTAATGGCGATGAGGCTGGCTGAAGAAATGTACGAAAGAGGTATAGAAGTTGAGCCTATAGACATTTACAAAGCGGAATCCAGAACCTTCAAAGTTGTTGGCGATAAGATTATGCCTAGTCTCGTAAGTTTGGAAAGATTAGGAGAGAAGGCTGCGGATCAGATAGTTGAGGCTGCGAAGGAAGGACCATTTACTTCAAGGGATGATTTTAAATCAAGAACCAAGTGTCCGCAGGTTGTTGTGGACAATATGACAAGGCTTGGCCTTCTTGGCAATCTTCCTGAGTCGAGCCAGCTAAGCATCTTTGATCTGATGGGGAAATAGGAAGTTAGGAGAAGGTTATGACTGATGATGTTTCAATAACAAATAGAATAAAGGAAAAATGGGATGATATTAAACAGATGGTGAGACAAGAATGTCGTCTTACCTATATTTCATATCTTACATGGATAGAGCCATTGGAGTTTCTGGTATTTAGAGGGAGTGATTTATATACTGTTTCCACATAAAAATGACATGGCTTTGGACTATGTTAAGCATAAGTTCTGTAGCTTTTTGGTTGAGACCATAGCAGATACAACAGAGTTGGACAAATCGCAATTGTCTGTGGAATTTTCATTTGATGGAGAAGAAATATAGTTTTTTGGCCAAATAAGCAGAAAAACGGGAGGTAGACAATGAATGACGAAAATATATTGCGGCGAATTCCGCCGAATAATCAGGATGCTGAGCAGTCGGTAATCGGTGCAATGATAATGGACAGAGCTGCGATTAAAACGGCGGCTGAAATACTAATAGAAGACGATTTTTATTACAGACAACTGGGAATTATGTTTTCAACAATCGTGGAACTAGAAAAAGAGGAAAATGCTGTAGATCCTGTTACCTTACAGAATCGCTTAAGAGAAAAGAATGTTTCGCTTGAGGTTTGTAGTGATGAGTTTATAGTAAGACTGGTAGAGAGAGTTCCCACTTCTGCGAATGTAAAATATTATGCCAATATCGTAAAAAACAAATCTACGCTGAGAAAACTTATCAAAGCGTGTAATGATGCTGAAAACGCATGCTATACGGAAGCTGATGATGTAGAGGGTGTATTGAGTGATGCTGAAAAAAACGTGCTGGCTGTAACACAGAAAAGGAGTGCTGGAATAATAACTCCCATTGACCAGATTGTCATGAATTCACTGAATATCATGGAACAAGCAAGTAAGATGAAAGGGCATATCACAGGCATTGCTACAGGCTTTACAGATCTTGACTATAGCACATCTGGCTTCCATTCAGCAGATCTAGTCCTTATTGCAGCACGTCCATCAATGGGAAAGACAGCGTTTGCATTAAATATCGCAGAGTATATGGCTCTACATGATAACAAATGTGTAGCTATTTTTTCTTTGGAAATGCCAAAAGAGCAGCTTGTAAACCGTCTTATCGCCATGGACTCGCGTGTTGATTCTACGAGAATAAAAAGTGGAGATCTAACTGACAGTGATTGGAATAGTGTCATAGATAGCGCAGGGATTATTGCGAAGTCCAAATTTATCATAGACGATTCATCAGGCATCACAATTCAGGATATTCAGGCTAAGTGCAGGAAATTTAAGAGTGAAGCAGGCCTTGATATCGTATTTATAGATTACCTTCAGCTTGTTGGAAGTAAACAAGGTAAGAACTCGTCTGCATCAAGACAGGAAATTGTAGCTGAAATATCTAAGGCGTTAAAATCTCTTGCCAGAGAGTTAGAAATACCGATAATTGCGCTTTCACAGCTAAACAGAGAAGCTGAAAAAAGAGCAGATCATTTACCTATCCTGTCAGATCTTCGTGAATCTGGATCAATTGAGCAGGATGCGGACATGGTAATGTTCATCCACAGAGAAGATTTTTATAACAAAGATACTGAGAAAAAAGGTGTTGCCCAGATTATCATCGCTAAACAGCGAAACGGTCCTATAGGGACTGTGGAACTGGCATGGTTACCGGAGTATACCAAATTTGCTAATCTTGCAACGGACAGGAAATAGTTAATAAGAATAATGGCAAAAAACTATTTTCGAAGGAGTAAAAATGCCTCTTACAAATAACCAATACAATAGCATTATGCAACAGTATGAAGCTTTGCATATTCGCCATAGGCGGGAACGAGAAAATAGATTGCAAAGAATATACGATACCATCCCTGAGTATAAGAAACTTGAAGAACAAACTGCTTCTGCAAGTGTGGAGTTTGGAAAACGTATCATATCTGGAGAGAGCCTGGATAAAGGTCTTTTAGCGTCGAAGTTAAATGATTTAGCAGCTCAAAAAGAGAAGCTTTTAAAGGATGCAGGTTATGCATCCGACTTTTTGGAAATTGGATATGTGTGCAAAGACTGCAAGGACACAGGTTATATAGGAAATGAAAAATGCCATTGTTTTAAGCAGAAAATTATAGAGACTCTATATGATAAATCCAATCTCCGGGCCATGACTAAAGAATGTAATTTTGAAAACATGACTGATTCATATTATAAGGGCGAAGATCTTACTAGATTTAAAGGCGCAAAGAAGGCTGCGGAAGAGTTTATAGCTTCATTTAACATTGATTATCAGAACCTTTTCTTTTTTGGCACAGTTGGCACGGGTAAAAGCTTTATGTCTATTTGTATTGCAGATGAGCTTTTAAAGAAAGGTAATTCAGTTATTTATTTCAGTTCAATTGGCCTTTTTGAGCTGATATCAGAGTACGCATTTGACTTTAAAAATAAAGCATGGTTAAGGACAGTATACGATGACTTGTACGAATGCGATCTTCTTGTAGTTGATGATCTTGGAACTGAGATTATGGGAAGCTTCGTAGCAAAAGAACTTTTTTCTCTACTTGAAGAGCGAGGTAATCGGAAAAAGTCGACAATCATAACCACGAATTATTCGCTTGAAGGACTGCAGAGTATTTATTCTGACAGGATTTTTTCAAGAATTACTGGAAATTATAAGTTACTAAGGCTGACTGGACCGGATATTCGTAAAGAAAAAAAACTTGCTAAAAAGGGTAAAAAAAGTGAGTGAAACCAAAAATGTTGTTGGAGGAAATGCTGCAATGAAAGCAGAAGACCGTAACGAACTTATAGTTAGGAGCAAGGACTATAAGAAGTCAAATGAACTTATTAATGCAATGGGAATAGGCACTGCCCTTAGTCAAAAACTTTTTGCAGTAGGAATGCTCAACATGCATATAGATGAGACCAACAATGTTGTGGCAACAATACGAGGGTCTCAACTCAGAAAGCTATTTAATTCCACTTCGGGATCTTTGTACCAACATATAGAAGAACTATGCGACCAGCAGATGAAAGGCTCAACCATCTTTCAATGGCAGCTTCTTTTCAAAGATAAAGAGAAAGGGAAGATTGAAGCACATCAAGTGGTAACAGATGCTTATTTCAAGGATGGAACACTTACGCTGAGATATAACAACTTCCTTACAGATAAGATTACAAATCTGAAAAAGGGCTATACTACACTAAGTCTTTCTGAAACACTTAGCCTTAAGAGCATTTATTCGCTTAGAATGTATGAGATTTTTAAATCTGCGTATGATTATCAGAAGGCCATAAAAAAGACTATTGTTTGTTGCGTAATAGAATACTCTCTTGTTGAACTGAAGCTTGAATTAGGAATCATTACAACTGGTGGTAATAAGGAAATAAAGGCCGAGCTTGAGAAAGAATATCCTGATTATGAAAGGATAGGTACGTTGGTTGATGCAATGGGGAAAAAGGTGGACAACCGATATAAGGAATACAAGGTGTTTAATAGATGTGTCCTAAGTAAAGTCAAGGAAGAACTTAATGGAAAAACCTGCATAGAAATGGATTATGAATCAATAAAGAGCGGAAAAAGGGTTGTTGGAGTCAGATTTTTTATCAACAGGCGGGACTTATCTGATGAAACTGTAACTGCTGAAGAATTCAATGAAGATGATATTTTGGACGATTTGTATGAAATAATGCATGAAAACTTTAAGCTTAGTGAGCTTAAGGAAATCCTTAGGACAGCTGATTATAACTCTGATAAAGTAAAGAAATCATATGAGTACATGCGGAACTATAATATAGAAATTGAAAATTCCATGGCCTTTATGAAGGAGTGTATCAAAAAAGAGTATTATTTGCATCCCCAGAAATCTTTTGAACGCAAGAATGGTACATTGCTGCAAAACTTCATGCAGCGAGAACAAGACTTTAGTGAATTAGAAGAAAAACTTTTGGATAATTGATAAAGTTGCTTTTGGGTTTACAAAATGGTGTGATAAAAAGTCATACCATTTTTTTATATGGACAAATAGTGTCGCTTCCTTCTTGTAATATGTATTTATAAAGTAGGGCTGATTTTTCTGTCATTTTGGAGTGTAAAGGATAATGATATGGCTTGTAAAAATAAACGAAGATATATGACTCGTGGCAATAATCAAGGAAGAACTCAAGGCGCGAAAAAAACTCAAAGCTGCATAGATTATTTGAAAAATAATAGTAAGAGTAATGGCTGGTTTTTGACAAATGATGATTGGAAAGTCATAAAAAAGCAAATAAAAAAAGAATTGAATTTAACTGATATTTCTTACTATACATGGATTGAACCTTTAGAGTTATATTTGCATACAAAAAAAGACATTGTTGTCGGGATAAAGTGTTCTGATATTTTTTGTGTGCATGTAATCCATTCTAAATATTGGTCAAAGATAGAGGAATCTTTACGGAGATATGTTGGTCAGGAACCTGAGATTAAATTGTGTATGGTACGAGAGCTTGAATAGCTTATTGCCCCCATAAAAAGTATCTCAAATACAGAATATTAGGATGTTGAAAAATAACATAGTGTCTTTTAATAGGATTTCTTAGAGAATGATTTTTTAACGAAGATAAGAGTTTCAGGTAAAATATTAATATATACTCAGCCAACGTGGACGAATATAAGCACAATAATACACTCGATTATGGATATCAAATGATATAATTGTATTAATCGAGCTTATGAATAAAGGTGTTTATTTGCATGTTGGAGGTGCCAATGGAAGACAAAGCACTAGCTGGGATGATTTCATCAAAACTGAAGGTAACTGAATATAATAATAGAACAAAATCAAGATTCGTGCGTGCAATGCACTGTTTAGACGACGATTATAATGACCTGCTGTGGTATATAAAAAAACTTAGTATTGATGATAATTTTCTTCTTGACGGTATTTGTAGAAAATTAGACATTGCTCTTCCATGTGACAATAAGGAAGAAACAATAGAATGTGTATATGAGAAGCTACGTAAACGTTATAAGGAGATTGGTCTTGATATCAATGGTAAAGATAAGAGCTACATAGAAGTTGTTAAAGGGTGGATTAAAGATACTGATCCAACAAGTACACAAGCTAGAAAGAATAAAAGAAATATCTATGCACTATGCATGGCTTTGGATATGGGTATTGATGAAATAAAGTCATTTTGCCTTAAGTACTTTTTAACCATCCCATTCAATTTCAGAGATAGGACGGATGTTACGTTTTTTTATGGAATAAATAATGGAAAATCTATTGTTGATATTTTTGAATTATTAGACGCACCTATACTTAATGATGATTTTTGTTCTGGCTGTGATCAAGAGAGCTCTACGCATAGCTTTGAAGTGGACCTTAGTAAGATTACTGACGATGAAGTTTTTTTGGATTTTGTAAAGAATTTTCTGGACGACACGAAGCGGTATCGCAGAGCAGTTGAGTTGCTAAAAGAGCTTTATGAACAAGTCGAATCTCATTTTTCTAAACTTCGAATGATTAGAGAGATGAGTGAATTAAAGAGGAAAGGTAATTCTGCGCAGAAAATTGAAACTCTTACTGGAATTAATTGGCCTAAATGGTATAGGGAAATCAAGTCAGAGTCTGATCAAGTAGAAACTTCAAAGAGATTGTTGCCAAAGGAGGTATTCCCCAAAAGCTACCTGAGTAATCTTTTACAAGATTACAAGAAAGATGTTGAGAATATTGTCAATGGAAAACTCGAAGATGTTACTGACAATAAATTAAGAAATGCAATCATTATTTTATCATTTCATGAATTCTTCCTGGCTCATGAACTGGAGAAGAACAATCCTGAGTTTTGGGATGATGAAGAAATTGAGGACCAAATCATTAGAAATTTCCGAGATTTTAAAGAACAATTGGACACAGATTTATATTCAGTGGGATTACCAGAAACTTATCCCAGAGCACTTTTAGATTTAGTTATATTAATTTGTGCATTGCAAGAGGATCCAATTGGAGAGTTTTTGGCATTCAATGGAGATGCTTCGTTATTACGAGAGGATAGACAATGAGGCAATATTTGACAGTGGATTATCTACTCCGGGGAGATAAGGATAGTTATAGGATTGTTGATCATATAGGAGATGGCTCATCATGTCTTGTGTATAAGTGTGAGAGTTTAAAAGATCACTCATTATATATTGTAAAAGAGTTTTATCCTAGTTATCTTAATTTGACAAGAAATCTTGATACTGGATGGATATCATGTAAAGAAGACGACAAGGAAGACTATGCGGCTGGACTTTTAAGGTTTAATAACTCAATTAGAATTCAAAAAGCATTACGCACTAGAGATAACAAAGTATTCGTAATTCATGACGACTTTGAACAAAATGGAACAAAGTACGTTGCAGTAGCAATATACGAAGGCGATATTTATTTGCATAATGAAAATATGAGCTTATATGAAAGGATGCAATTTTGCCTGTCGGTTGCTGAGCATGTAAAAAAGTGCCACGCTGCAGGATATTTATGTCTTGATATTAAACCGGATAATATTTTCCACATTCCCGATACAGCAGAGTTCGCTATGTTCTTTGATTTTGATAGTCTGATTAGAATTGAGGATGTAGAATCTTCGCATATTATTTACTATTCCGAGAGATGGGCTGCTCCAGAACAACTTCGTTCATTATCAAATATGATTACAAAGCAGACGGATATATACTTATTAGGAGAGCTTTTGTTTTGGTCACTTTTTAATCGCAATTCAACGCATAAAGAACATAGGTCATTCTCTGTATATAACTTTAAAGAAGCTTATCAGTGGGAGCAGTTAACAAAGGCAGCAATGAGTTTGATAACTAAAATATTACACTCTACGATCCGGTCTTCTTCCCAAAATAGGTATGGCGCTGTTGAAGACTTTATTTCAGATTTAGGAGAATTGATTAAAGAGATTAATCCTGACAGGAATGGATTGCAGGGAGATAGCCGTGGAATACATCAAAGAAACGGATTAGTTGGCAGATCTGAGGAGATTCAGAATCTTCGTTCTTTAGCTTTGAAGTCTCATGTTACGTATGTTTATGGCTCCGCTGGAATTGGAAAAAGTGAAACGCTTCATAAGTACATCTATGATTACTACGACGACTATAGCAAGGTCTTTTTTCTTACATGCTCTGATGGAATAATCGAGGCTATAAGTAATAATGAAAGCTTAATAAAAGGGTTTACGCGTCATGGTGACGAAGAGATAACAGCTTTCTGCAGTAGAAAGATTAAAAGAATAAAGGAACTATGCACAGAGACTTGCTTGTTCGTTTTGGACGATTTCCAAGTCGATTATTCTAACGTAGATGAAGTTGAGGCATGGGAACATTTCCAAGAAATATCAGGAAATATCATTGTCTCAGCTAGATTTCAACCAGAAGATATGTGTTCTTGCGCAATTAAGATTGATGAGTTAACGACAAATGATCTTATTAATTTATATTATGTCTACTTTTGTAAAGATTTTGTAGCCTTTGATGACAATATAAAAGATTATCAAACAGTCGAAACAATTGTAAACAAAGCAGAACGAAATACTTATATTATTAAATTGCTGGCAAAGTATGCTAGGCAAAATGGTTATTGTCCAGATGCGCTGTTAAAACGAATCTTAAAAGACGGTCTATTTGAGCTTGATGAAACGGTAGTATGTGGAGATAAGGAAAAAACGATTCTTAAGTATACTGGTCAAATGCTTAGACTTGAACAGCTTTCATATGAAGGCAAAGTAATCCTTGCAATTCTTTCTCTTATGCCACCAGAAGGAGTTAGCAAGCATGTAATTCTGAAAATTCTTGGACAGAATAGCAAGAGAGTTTTAAATGATTTGATTGAACTAGGACTTGTAGATGAGGACAACGAATTAAATGTACGCATCCATTCCTTGTCAGCTCAAGTAATAATCGCCGAAATAAAAGACAATGATAATATTATGATGCATCTCGGGGATATACTAAAAGAGAGTGTTTTCTTATTCTCTGAGTCAACTATAGATGAGGTTTTGAAGGAAGAAAAAATTAGAATCAGAATATCTTTTGCAAAGCATTGTATGAGTTATGGCTTGAAGAGTAATTCTATTGCGGAGTTTTTGGTTGCATCATTTTGGTTCAATAAGACATACGGTAATCCACTTGATCATTTGGATTATTTAGAGTATGCACTTTCAAATATTTTTGAAAGTGAGGATATTAATCAAGCAGAATTTGAGCTTTGGCGTGAAATTGCATATTTATTATTTTGCAATTACTCGTTATATTTACCTTTTGATGATTCGGATTTTGAGTTCCATAAAAAGCTTGCAACTGAACATGGCGAGAACTTGTTGGCTTACGCATGGCTGAACACCCAGGTTATTACCAAGCATGGTCCTTACGATGTGGCAGTACAGGAATTTTACAAAAAGAAAGCGATAGAGAATCCTTCAGCAATTCCATTATCGAGCTTGTCTGACAAGCAGCTCATTTTTTGTATTATGGCAGAAACAATACCATTCATAATAGAAAGATATTCGTTTAGCCATACTCTGGGAGAATGGGATAATGAATGCATAGATGCTGCTATGGAACTTAGAAAGAGTTATTATCCAGAAGACTATATGATCCAGGAGCACCCCCATAGCCTTGGGGAAGCTGCTAGTGTTGCCTTCTATACCGTTAATCGGTTTTATGTTCTTCGTGACGAAATCATATGTATGATCTGTCTGAATAAATTTTGTGATGCAATTACGTTTATGAATGATTGGATAGAAAGCTGTAAGTTATCGAAAGCGGACATAAGATACTCTGACATTCATAAACTTAAGGGCTATTGTTACTTTTCTTTAGAACAATATGAAGATGCCTTGTCTGAATATAAAGCATTGCAAGACGAGATAAAAGCATTTAATCGGATTCCAGATGATTATTTCTATACTCAGCCCAAGTATTTATTGTCACTGTGTAGGTGTGGAGATCAGAGTGAAGCCTTATCACGTATGCAAGACTTTGCCAACATCCTAAATGATTATATAGGTATTATAGATACTGTTGAGTGGGAAACCTTGGTGCGTATATTCCACGCGATTCTTTTTTTGTGCACGGATACATTTCATTACAGATCCGGATATCTGGCTGAGGCAAGAGAAGGTCTTGTATCAACAAGAGAAATCCTATCTAAAACTGACGATAGAATAAAATTAAAAGATGAATACTTGGCTTATTGTATAGTATTACAGGGAGATGTTGAATCAGAATTAGGAAATAAAAGTACGGCTAAAAAGTTTTACGATGAAGCATACAGATTTACAGCCAGTCATTTTGGTAATGACCATCCAAGAACTCTACAGTGTAAGAAAAAGCTAGGGATATTAAGATAGTGCATGATGCAACAAGCACCACTCAAATTGGGTGGTGCTTTTTTTCTGCAGGAAATCAAAAATTTACAAAATAAAAAAGGCATTTGATAAATTGATTTCAACAAACAATAAATGTTGATTCAAAAAAGGAGAAAAACTATGAGTAGAACAAAAGAACAAGACACAAAAATCGCAGCTATTATTCATACTGCAGCAGCGACAGCCGCAGCATCCGCTGGAATGTCAGCACAAATCCCCATGGCTGATAATGTGGTCCTTTCCGGTATAGAAATCGCCATGGTTATAGCAATTGGCGAAGTTCTTGGTCAAGAAATTACTAGAAGTGCTGCATGGTCGTTGGTTCTTAGCCAATTAGCCACATTGGGGGGAAGAGCTGCCTCTCAGGTATTGATTGGTTGGATACCTATCGCCGGTAATATTACAAATGCTATAACAGCATCTACGATTGTTGAAGCCATAGGCTGGTATATAGCAGACTATTTAACCTTCAATAATTGTTCTGAAGAAAACTGATATCTGAAATTCAGTATGTTGAGAAAGGAGATTAGTATGGTAATAGAACAATATAATTCCGTAACTGGTATAGAATATACAAACGATTTAGGGATAACAACGACTACGTATACAACTGTTGGCGAGACTAAGGTGCCTGATTTAGTAAATGAAGTTCTTAACGAGGTAAGTGATTGCGCTGAAGATATACTCCCAATTGTGGCTATTGGTGCTGCATGTTACTTACTTTTTTCAGAAGGGAAAACATTTTGTGACTATATAGGAAGCAAATTAGGATTATGAATGTTAGCTTTACTTCATGCTGTGGTGATAAACCAACAGTTCAGATCGATCTATGAGGAGTATTCATGATGATAAGATCAACTGATAAGGCTGCACGACTTTTATGTATTAATGAGTATCTTAATACAGGTAAGAATATAAATCTTCAATCTCTTGCGGACGACTTTGGTGTTAGTAAACGCACTATACAGAGAGATATGGATGAAATTAAAGCCTTTTACGCAAATGAAATTGTAAGAGAAGGAAAGTATCGGAACGTTTATTTCGACAAAAGAACCAACAGTTATCGTTTAGACTAATTTTTCGCGACGTAATTTATAAGCTAAACACTAAAAATTTAAAATGTCAGTTTGCATTACAAGCAACTGGGTGGAATGATAATTCTGCTCTACATATAAAAAAGGAATAAAAAACTTATGAGGTAAAATACATGGATGGCATTATTAAAAAATACTATGATGACAGAGGATTTGGATTCATCAAAGCGGATGATAGGGACTTTTTCTTCCATGTTAGTGATGTCGTGAATGGAACTAATTCTATTGTCACTGGAATAAGAGTCCGTTTTGATGTAGGCAGCAACAACAAGGGCGAAAAAGCAGAAAATGTCAAAATAATATCTGATTCTAAGTTCATCACCATTGACAATACTCGTATTAAGATGAGTAATATAAAGGAATATGGCGTGTCTAAGGCTAAACCCAGTTACAAGACATATGTATATACTTTGGAAGAATATAAGGAAACGCAACAAGAGCCAAAGAAAAAGGGAATTATTGAAGCATTAATAGAGTTTTCGATGGAAATGAATCGAGAAGCTAATAGAAATGTTTCTAGGACTGTGCCTAGGAAATATATATTGAAGAAGACTACAGAATTAGTTGATGTTTGTGATGTTGCACCGTATGAAGGAGGCATCTGGAGTTGTGATTTAGACGAACCGTTCATAGCTATGATAGATAATTTTGAATATTATGATAAATGGCTCAAATATGAAGACAGGATTAATAATACATCTACAGAAACTTCAAAGAAACCTTTTGATGCTGGTGATCGACATACACGCAAAATCGTAAGGGATGATTCTTTTGTTGGACATGTTTTTGCTTCAAAATGTGAATTAATTAAAGGCGATTTTTTCTTACGCGAAGAAGATTTTGTCAAAGTAGCTGGTGAAGAGTATCTGTACGTTACTACATACCAAGGTGATAACTTCGTATTCTATGCGTCCAATATTGATATAAAAAAGAACATCGATATGTTGGATCAATACTTTAGCTCCTTAGAATGATCCTCTGATAAAAAATGAAATACATTATTATTAATTACCAAAGCTGTGTATTTTAGAAATTTATTATTTTTATTTAATTGATGTAATTGTCTCAATGAACCATAATACCCATAGAATCGGTTTGTTTTTAGATATTTTCTGGTGGTGTGTTACCACAGAGATATTTCTTGTCTGTTACATAGTCGTATTCATCTGTGTGGGTGATACTCCTAATAAGCCTACACATTTGTTGCAGAGGGTGGAATTATATTCCACCCTCTAATATTTTGGTACTGAAGGAAAAAGTAAAAATGTACCAAATCTAACGTATCCCCAAAACGTACCAAAACTCCCCTTCTAATCCCCAAATTTCCCCGCTTCATTTAGTACCAAATCTGACGAACTTCAGTCTTGGCATACATTCCATCAAAAATGAGAGTCTTTCAAATACATTATCCACAGGCGCTATATCTTTCCATTAAATGCGCGTTTTGATGAAAGATATCTGAGTCCTCACCAAGTGATTATTGCATTAAATCTTTCTTTAAAGAAGTGGTTTCCGTTTAAGTATATTTTAGGTTGCCCTGATAATATGATCTCAACAAGGAGTACATATTATCATTATCATGACAACAGTTGGAATACAGGGAATAAGCACATATCAGATGCAGGTACAGTCTCTTAGCAGTCGTGCTAATGAGCTCTCTAAGGGTAACGACAATAACTCTTTATCCATGGCATCAGCACTTAGGCAACAAGTAAGCAGCGTCCAGAGCAAACTATTTGAGATTCAGACTTCAAATAAAAATGCTCAGCTGAACAGCTACAATTCAAATGCTGAGATCAAAATAAATACTATAGGAAGTAATTTTGACGCATGGTTCTGACATAGGCCTTGCGTCTTTTCTATGTTTGTGATAGTATAATATATATGACATTGAGCGCAATATAATTGTATACTATTCGATAAATCTGTGTTTTGCGAACGGTTGAAATATGACAGGTGTGTCACTATCTTGTAAACTCTTGTAAACTATCCTGTTAGCAATTGTTCGCAACAGTTAGAGCAGTTAGAGCATCCAGACCCCTCATTCATTTATTCAAGCTTTTCTATATCTATCGATGTTTATTCCCTCTCGTTGCGCCATTTTAATAAGTTCTTCATTAGATGCTTCCTGAGCATCACACATATCGGAATACCCTACCGCTCCGGTAAATGTCACCATCTGAGCACCATACTCATCCATAAGGTCATTTCTGAGGCGTTCATAATCAATGTCCTTATCACGGTTTGATTTAAAAAGCAATCCCATATTAAGATCTCCTTCAAATAGCTTTTTCTAATCTCAATCAATATACTTCAATAGTCTAAAGCCATCACTCCAGTAAACCTTTATCTTATTATCTTCTTTTGCTTTATCTTCAATATCAAACTGAATATTAACGCCTCTTCTTGAGCCTGCAACTCGCTCAATTACCTTAGTCTCAACTTCATTTAAGCCTAATGCCGAATATCCAAACCTATAATCATCATCTATGGAATAGTAATCAGTTCCGTCTGAATTATACATAACGTTGATTCCATCCAAAAAGATTTCTGATATTCGATATACCTTACAATCAGCATAAGGATCCTCATATTCCTTTAGGAAAACTTCAAAGTCTAATTTTTTCCCAGGAAAATAAATAATGTTTTGTGAGTACTCCTTTAACTGAGAGTAAATATATTTACCACATTTATTAAACCTGTCACTCCAAAGTTCTTCCAGAACATTCTTAGAAAATGCATTCATATCAAAAACTCGTCGAAGCTTACCAGAATCATCAAAAAACATCTCATAAGCCATACCATTTAAGAGATGTTCAGCCATATCGGCTGGATACGATGTTAATTTTTCATGTAATTGTTCAAAATAATGCTGAACATTAAAAGCCCTATGCGAGGCCTGATACAGAACCCTCCCCAATACAAAAATATCATCCGGTGCTTCCTTAACTACCTGTAATTTATTTCTATCAAGCATAGATGGTATTCGATTTTGCTCATTAAAATCATACGTCAATGCCATCTTAATCATTTCATAACATACTGCATGATTAACAGGTTCATAATCAGCATCTGCCAAAGCAATTTTGCTATATGCCATGTCCGAATCGACACTGCTATAATCATTAAACGAAAAATCCCCCAATAATGAAGTATGTTCCCATGTAATTTGCTTACCTTGGGTCTCCATATATACTGTATTTCTCACTCTTTTAAACATTTCTTCAATAGAAATATTCTTAGTTAAAAGGTGTTTGAGCAATGCTTTTGTATAATATCCATGTCCACTAACTGGATCTTCCTTGGCACCCTGCCCTGGAGAGGTAGCAAATGCTATAATTGTTCCTTTAGGCGCCATTATTGGTGCAAAAGTGCTATTGCTTCCCCTAGTGCTATTAGGCATTGTACGGCAAGCATCTACAATCAGTATTTTGATTTTTAGCGAGCTATTATCAAAATCCTCAATTATTTCTTGAAGTTTATAGGCTGTATGTGAAATAGATATATCATCCTCAAATTGAGTATCTTTACATGCTATATAGTTCTCTCCCTTAACCTGAAAGCCATGCCCGGCAAAAAAGAATAATCCGACATCATAACTGTCTAATTTTCTGGAAAAATCTGTAATTTCACTAGCTAAGTCATATCTTCCAATATCAGTAAATAATGATGTATCAAACTGTACTTCTTTGAGTTTTTGCTCTAATGCCGTAGCGTCATTCACCGCACATTTTAATCTTTGATCTGGATTATCATAATTGTCATTTCCAATAAGGATTGCTATCCTCTTCACCTTATTCCACCCCTAACGTTTAAATACAGCATCCTCTGTATTCTGATTTATACTTCCCCAAATACCATAGATGCAGAAGCAACCTTCTCCATAATAAACTGCCGATTTGTTTAATACGATAATTCTAATCTTTTCATACATAAAAATAAAGCCCACTAATGTGAGCTTCATTCTGTATTCTCATTTAATCTGTGAATAGTAACACCTTCATATTATCATTTCTGTCCTTGAAAGAATGTTGTGATTAAGGCTCGTTTAAGCTTCGAATTGTATTATGAGTACATCAAGAAGAACACAGCACTTCTTGAACCACACACAACACTTTTTCATAGAAACTTTCATAACACACAAAGGTCATCCCAAATTGTTGATGGCCTTCCTCCCAACATCAACCCGCTTATAAAAGGGGATTTAACATAGATGCACTTTCATGGCTCATATAGCATGGAAGTGCTTTTTTGCATATAATAGAGTAAGTTGGAAATTAGGGGCATTGGCGCAGCTGGGAGCGCGCTTCCATGGCATGGAAGAGGTCACGAGTTCGAGCCTCGTATGCTCCATGAATAAGAATATATAAGGGGAGTGTTGTATGGGGCTGATTGAACTTGCCAGTGGAAATTCAGTATGGCGTGGAATGGATTATTACAATGCCAAGAAAACGAAATCTGTAGAGAAGACAGGTCCGTATACATACGATGGAACTGTTCGGGGTGAGCAGCTTTATCATGTTCACATAGACAAGGAGCATCCGAGGAGATCTATGTGTACATGTCCTTTTGCTGAGGGTAGGAGAGTTATCTGTAAGCACATGATAGCTCTTTATTTCACTGCGGAGCCAAAGGCGGCAGAAGACTTCCTTAAGCAGGTTGAGGAATGGGAAAAAGAGGAAGAAGAGGAAGAACAGCGCCACTATGAGGAGCTTAGAGAGTATGTTTACAGTTTAAGCAAGGCTGAACTGCAGCAGCTATATCTTGAGGCGCTTATTGAAGAGGAAGAACGAAGGAATAGGTATTGGTGATTAAGAGGTTTGTTGGGAATGCAGGGGAAATATCCGGTAATTACGCTGTGTGGGAGCACACGTTTTAAAAATCAGTTTATGGAAGCCCAGAAGAAGCTGACGCTGGAAGGCAATATAGTAATCAGTGTTGGATTGTTTGGCCATTCAGGGGATTCCGAAGTCTGGGAAAATATGGATGAAGGTACTCTTACCAAGACCAAGGAAATGCTGGACGATATCCATAAGCGCAAGATTGATATGTCTGACGAGATCTTTGTTATCAATGTCGGAGGCTATATCGGTGACAGTACCAGAAGTGAGATTGAGTATGCTTTGGCTCATGTAAAGAAGGTTAGGTATCTGGAGGAACAAAAGTAATGTGGGAAATGGATTATGAAAAAGCAGCATAAGTGTGGTTAGAAAAGGATAAGGATTGCAAGACTGAATTAGAATATGAGGTCAAGTGGTTTTAGTTTTGACGCAAGATACTTCGCCTAACTTATGTTAAACGAAAGTTTATGGTATAATATAATCAAACAAACTATATTTTTCTTTTATCAAGAGGTATCTTCATCATGATGATTAACTACAAGACTATCGAATATAGAGACAAAATGGCTGAACAATACAATAGGAAAATACATGACCTTTTGGCAGAACTACCTCAGTATTGTAGCGACTATGAGTTGTATGCCAGGAAAAAGAATTCAATAAAGACCCGCGTGGAATATCTGACCGATATCACCAATTTCTTCAGATATCTTGTTAGCGTAAATCCAATGGTTAAGGCACCTAAAGATGTTACAACGGATATCCTTGAAAAACTCAATGGTTTTGACTGGGATCAGTATATGGATTGGCTTTCAAATTACAAATTTGATAAAAAAGATGAAACCGAAAAAATAAAGACCAACACAAATGCCTCCAAGAAAAGAAAAATGATGGCCATCAGATCCTTATATCATTTTCTTTATGTCAGGGATTATATTGCATGCAATCCAACAGAAAAGGCGGAACTTCCTACAGTAAAAAACAAAAAACGCGGTGATATCGCCATTTTAGAGGATGAGCAATGTAGGCTCTTTTTAGCTGAGATTGATAAAAAGTATGACGAAGCCAGGGAATATCTTGAGACAGCACCTAAAGACGAACAGACTAAAAAAGATAAATTAAGGCCATATTTGGCGCTAAGAGACAAGGCCATTGTTTACATGATCCTTGGCACAGGACTTCGTGTATCAGAGTTGTGTGCCATAAACTGCGCTAATATCTCCTACCAGCTAAGTTACATTAACGTATATAGGAAAGGTGACGGAGATTCTAAAGAAACTACGGATGAAGTATATCTTTCAGATGAAGTTATGGGAATCCTTCTTGATTACATTAATATCGCAAGAGACCAAATCGGAGCAAATGAAGAGAACTATGATGCCCTCTTCTTAAGCTCTCTCCATCGCAGAATGACTCCAAGAGCTATTGAACTCATGGTAAAAGAATACGCTGATAAGGCGCTCGGAACCGACAATAATGTACATCCTCACACCCTTAGAGCAACCTTTGGGACCAGATACTACAGGAAATGGAAGGATATCTCTGCTACTTCTACCGTAATGAATCACAGCGGAATCGAGATTACAGCCCAGTACTACGTAAAAGAGGATGCTAAGGCCAAGATGAAAGTTCAAGAATTGAAGGTTTTGGAGGATGAAGTATGAGAAATTTTACTGATTGATGGAAAAAAACTAACTGAGCTTATGATTGAATATAATATCGGAGTATCTGACGAAAGAGCAGTAACAATAAAAAAAATTGACAGTGATTACTTTGATTTATGACTTGCACAAACGACACTGGTTTTATGTTCATACCAGACGGAATAGATGAACTCTCCAAAGTTCCCTTTAATGACTATTAAAAATAAAGTGTGTAAGTAAGTGTATACTTAACTTACACGCTTTATTTACATACAACTACATTAAAGGCCGCTACTACTGAAAACCTCTGTAAAGATAATTTCCAAACCAGAAAGCTTCAAAAGTTCATTCCATGCTATTTTTGTAAACATGAACATAAGAATCAATATCGCTATCATGATAGTAATTGCTATCAAAGAAAATATTATAGCTCTCTTTTGCTGACGATCTTTTAGCTCGGCTTCACGTATTCTTGCATCGTCTATTGTTCTTATCGTTATAGTTTTGTTATTACTATCTCTAAATACTTGAGTTCCGCAATGCGAGCAAAAACAAGTATCACCATTTCCTTCAAAATGCAGTACAGCACCGCAATTTGGGCATTTATTTGTTGTCATTTCCATAGTTTTCACCTCTTTTTGATTATATCAAAGAAATGTTATAACATAGCTTAATTTATGGTTTTTTAATAATGGCATAACTAAATATCATATAGAATAAAAGTGTGGTTTGCGTATTAAGATTTATGCTAAGAAAGGATTGATTATTATGACTTCTAAATTGATAAAAAGAGTAAAATCACTTCTTTTTGTATATCTTATTTCGATTACAATTTGCGCATGCGCTAGCGTACCAGAAAATAACATCACGTCAGAAGGTGCCTCTGAGGAAAATACTATAGCTGAGGAAAGTGTTGTAGAAGCAACTGCTATACCTACTCATAAGCTTTATTTTGATGTTTCTGTAAATATTCCGGAAGATATTTACTCCGAACATGATATAAAGATCTTTTTAGATGGGAATGAATACCATTCATTTACAACATCAGAGTATTATACAGAATTATCTGATGTCGAAGAAGGCACACACTCCCTATCATTCTTTTATGATGATAATCAACTATCTGGAAACGAATATTCTTTTGATTTAACAAAGGAATCTAGCATTTGTTTTTCAATCGACTATCAGGAAGACTTAATTATAAGCCCAATTGAAATCAAGGACACTATAGCAGATTCCGCTATTTCGTACCCTGATGTGGTTGGACTTTCTCTCATAGATGCGCTTAACAAATTAGATTCACTACACTTTGTTAATATTATTTACAATTCAAATAATGACTCTAATATTTTAGATACATCTGATTGGGAAATAGAATCACAAAACATCAAGCCAGGAGACCTCATCGATAAGGCTGCAAGGATCGAACTTACCTGCAAAAAAGTATTCCACCAGCTATATTTTGATCTTTCATTTGATCAGAATCTTTTTCTGGCCACATACGATATTGATGTATATCTAGATGGAAACATGATAGATACTATTCCTCATGGTAAAAGTTTTACCTATCTCACCAAGGTAAAAGAAGGTAATCATGAAGTCATTTTCTACAAAAACACAAACCATGACGTTAAATCATCTAAGAATCTCAATATATCAACAGACTCTACTCTCATTGGAAGACTGCATTCAAACAACAATGATATTGAGCTTAACGATTTCATTGTAAAAGATACTATAGATAACACTTCTTTCGAAATTGTAAATGTTACTGGAATGCCTCTTGATAAAGCATTGAGCACACTCGGATCTATTGGCTTTATTAATCTGTCCGAAGAACCTAGTGGAGAAATATGGAGTAGAAGTAATTGGGTAGTTATTTCTCAATCTGTTAATGCAGGTGAGGTAAAAGACAAAAATACGCCAATAACATTAAGCTGCATGAAGAAAACTGATTACCTTTCCAAATATTACCTCAAACTAACAATTCCTGACGCTATAAATCGTTCTGAGGAAATGAATAACACAATTCGATTTGTAGACTATCTGCAAAATGCATATATGGACAATAAGGTTTCTAACATGAGTAGCGTAGAGCAGCAGAAATGGATTGTTAAGCAAGCCAGCTATGAAGATGAATTTATAAAGCTATCTTTTATTTATACTGGAAATATTGAAATGCCTGATCTAATTTCCAAGAATCTAGATGTAGCCTTTAAAACAATGACAGATAAGGGCTTTTCTAGTGTAGAAGCCATTGCTGATGATGGTTCTATAATCTGGGATAACAGCAAATGGAAAGTAATAAAGCAGAGCATTGAAGCAGGAAGCCCTGTAAATGCCAACGGAAAAATAACATTAACAGTAACTTCTAATGTAACTAGTACAAGCACTAGCAGTTCCGATAACAAACCGAAATCTGAAGACAAAACAACATCCACTAATAATTCATCTGCTGAAAAGTCTTCAGATGATAAAGGTTTATTCTACACCACCAATGATAAATCTACATATAAAAACGGAAACTCAGGAGTATATGCGTATAGGAGAAACGGAAAAAACTATGATTTATATATAATCATCGATTTTGATGAAGGAGCAGTATATGATTTCATGGATGGAAATGGTGATATAACATGCACAAAAGGATATATTAAATCTGGAGACCTTAATTCGGTGCTAATAGTTACTTACTATGACGGTGCGGATTCATGGGAATCCGGATACTGTTTCGCATGGAAAAATCAGCCTGATCATTTAAAATATCAAATTGATGCTTCTGATAGTACACAGTTTGATTATTATGCTACAAGTTTGAAATCTGCTTTAAAGATAAAAGACACGAAAACTATAATCACTGACTGAGATGCAACGCCTTTACAATTGCGGTGCATCCTGATGATATTCAAAAAGAGAGTTTGAAATTTTTCTGTAAATAGGATCTTCTATGATTTAGATTTACAAGGGGAGCAATCAGAGCGGTTGCTCCTTTTTATTGACTATACAATCAGCATATCTTTTAATTAAATATAGTAAAGGCGCTGAAAAACTCAGCGCCTTTTGCTTATTTGAAATCATAGCCGTAATCTTCTTCAAATTTTGAATCTATATCTATTACATCACCTATTGCAAGCGCAGAACCTTCTGACGGTTCTGATAGATTAAACCAATTAGGCTGTTCCGTTAATACATTACCTGCCGAATCTGTCCAAAGCAAATTTTTTACAGTTCCTGCATCCACAAGCATTACGCTTTCTTTACGTCCTTTTACTTTTATAGTTAAGCTGTGTTCTCTATCTGTTTCAGAAAATCTTAGTATATACCACGTTGCAGCAGCAGTTAATCCATCCATATCTTTTGCAAGCACATCAATTCGATACTGATATTTATTTTCTATTTCGTTGTATAACACATAATATTTTATACTACCGTCCTCACCCCAAGGATATTCTTTCTCAAAAACCTGACTGGATGATGCGTTTTCAATTTTATCATTCTTTTCTTTTACCGCTGTAAGATCATCGTCCCAGAATAAAGGAATTTTACGATAGTAAATAATATTTTGCTGTTTGTTCTTATCTATAACAAAATAAATCCTGATGCCATCACCGTTTTTGAATTTACTGATATCGCTTATTGGTATTACACAACTATCACCATTTTTAAACTCAACAGTAGATTTTGAATAATAATCACCATCTTCCTGATAAAGCGTAATACTTTCTCCACTATTATCATCAACCATACCATCACATCTATAAACACCCACAACCTTACTGTCATAACTTTCTAAATTCACATCAGGTGCGTTGTTATCATAATATTCATCAATATATTTTATTGATGGTTTCAAAGACTGGCTATCACAAATAGTTTTGCTACCTTTCTGAATCATATATTTATCATCTTGATTAAGTTCAATCAAATATCCATCATCAGTTTTACCGATAAACTTTCCAAAACATCTGACCTTCTCGCCGACATACTGTGATAAATTTTCGTCACTGCAAGTTCCAAACTGACCAAGACTAATAATCCAGTTATTATCACCTTCCTTGATTTTGGCAGCAACATACTGAATATCTTCAACTGTAATAATGTCAAATCCAGAAAGCGAACCTTCTACATAAATCTTTTTATTATTGTAAGAATACTCAGCAGAAGTTGAAGAAACTATTTCATTTAATGACACATATTTAAAACCTTCTATATCTTTCTTTTCACCACACCCATAAAGGAACATCGTCAAAACACATATTATCAACACTCTACTAATGTATTTCATCGTTTTCTCCTTTGAAATTTATTACGCTATTTTGATAAGTAATATTATATAAAACGATTATTACACTCTAATATCGGATGTATAAAATTATAATTAAGAATAAAAAATCAATTCTCAAATGTCTGCTTTTAAGTATGACTATGGTATGACTTTTCCTTGAAGATATACCTAATTCGTAAAAATGGGCAAAAAAAGAAACCCAGTAATTATCTGGGTTTCCTGAAAAATCAATTTTTCTTTGATTATCTCATTGCAAAGATTCGTCTAGCAATGAGGTCTTTACTTAATTGTCAATTTCCCCGGTTGATTTACTGACTCTTATAACGCTATTGCCCATGAGAGGTACGATCTCATCATTATCGTTTACAAAACCAAGCCAAAACACCATTGATTGGGATTTTCAAATTCATCCAGAATAACCAGGTTACTGGCGAGCTTTTCTTTTAGGGTAGCTCTTGCAACGTCTTGTGTAACCATTACCATTTTCCTTTTTATCTTAATATGCTGCTATAACAATGCTTCAATTTCAGGCATCAGCTCATTCTTAAACTCGCTTATCATTGCTGAATAGAATTTGAATTTAGGCATTGCTTCAGGAGTTGATTCCTTATAAGCGGTATAATTGGCTTTTTCTTTAAATTTACTTTCGTTAGCCATAACGCCATCTTTGTAGTTATATGCTTCATAACGCACATCTTCAAAGTCTATAAACCATTTGTCCGCGAAATGCTGGACCTCTTTATCGACTGTTGCATACCTGATTTGATTAAATATTACAGAGACATCTTTGCCAATGAATTTATTTCTGTCCTTTTCGATTTCATCAAGTACTTGCCATACAATAGCACCGAGCTGAGGGTTTGTCTCAGAAAATTCTTTTGCCATTTCTCGTATATACCCAAGTTTTCTGTCAAAGTCGATGCTTTCAAAGTCGTTATCTGACTGGTCTAGTGAATCGACGAATCCCTGGAGGAGTTCAACTATATATTCAAAGTCTATACGGAGTTTACTGAATGCAATCAGATCATAGTCGTCCCTTACTGGCTGTTCTGGGCTGTCGGAGTTATCATCTTTATTATCATCATCTTGATCCTTAAGCCAGTCTAGTACATTCTTATACTGTCCGTAGTAATCTTCATAGTCTTTCTGAGTGAATCCAACAATTGTCAGGATGGTTGGATCATACGTCGAGAAGGCTTTAAGATGAGAAAGACTATAATCCACATCCCTGAACAGATGAATGAATCTCTTTTTTTCCTTTTTAGATAAAGAAGAAACATCTGAAGGTAGTGGCACTAATGTGCGTAGTGCCTTAACTGCAAGCACGAACAGCTCTCTAATAGTGTCGTAGTCTTCGGATACTGGTTTCCCTTCCCCACCTCTTGAATAAAGTACAAGTGCATCATTTATGGCCGTCTTATAATCCTCTGGATACTGGAAGGTCACAATTTGACCAAATTTCTTCGTTTTATCAAATAACCTGTTAGTTCTTGAGAATGCCTGGATAAGTCCCTGCGGGCTTAATGGCGGTCTATCCATGAAAAGTGTTGAAAGGCATGGAGCATCAAAACCGGTCAAAAGTCTATCTACAACGATGACAAGATCCAGCTGCTGAGTTCTATCAAGGTATTTCTTTTCTTTTCTTGCAAGTCTGTCATTTAAGTTCCCGTTATAAGCACCAATGTTCTCAATCTCATATTTGGTATTAAACATTTCGTTGTAGTCTTTAAGAGATTTTTTCATCTTCTCCTGGTTAACCTGAGAGCCTTCCTCATTCTCTGTAACAGAGTATGTTATGGCAAACTTAGGGAAATCCGGGAGAGCTTTCTTAATATCTTCGCTTATTTTTAGCTCATCTTCTCCGTTCTTTACACGTATGAGAAGATCATAGTAATCCTGCGCAATAGCTATTGAAGGCACAGTAAGCATGGCTTCATATGTAAGTCCCCTGCCTTTATCCATGCCAAATTTTACATAGGATTTATTTAAGATAGTATCAAGTACTGCTCGCCTATGTCCCTCAGAAGAGTAATACTTGGCAGCATCTTCTGTTGGAAGTCCTTGAGGGCCTAAATGCTCGGTCATAAAGCCAAGCACTGCTTCATCATGGATTGCTTCTTTGATTGTATAGCTGTGAAGGCATTTTCCATAAAGCTGTTCAGTGGTCTGTGGAAGATCTCCTTTAAGTTCATATTTGTTTTCATCAAATATAGGAGTGCCGGTAAATCCGTACCACAATGAGTTGTTAAAGAATTTTTCCAGTTCTCTTTTGGTGGACGGAGTCACTGCCCTATGACACTCATCAACAACAAAGGCAACTTTTAATGCCTTTATCTTGTTGTACTGGGGAGTACCTTCTTTTAGCCTTTTGTTAACCACGATCTGAAGCTTCTGCCTTGTGGTTACGATCATCTGACGATGGCCATCTGTAAGGCGTTTGATCAGATGTGTCACATTCTCTGTATCATCAACGTCAATCGTGTCATTTTCTGCATATGACTGAAAGGCACCTTTTGTCTGCATATCAAGGTCCTTTCTGTCGATAAGGAATATAGTCTTTTCAATTGATGGGATATCCATCAGAAGATTTCTTGTTGCCTTATATGAGGTCATGGTCTTTCCGGATCCGGTTGTATGCCAAATGAAACCGGATATGCCACGCTTTGAGGCTTCCCTCATGGATTCTATAGCGTGAATCTGGTATGGCCTTAAGATAAGGAGCTTTTTCTTATCATTATCAAGGACCACATACTTTGAGACCATTTCATGCGCTTCAGGGATCCTAAGCACCTGCTTTGTAAATTCAATATAGTCAGAAACTGCGCGGTTTTCATGATTAAGCCACCCCGAAAGGAACTTGTGGTTAAGCTCAGTATCTCTTGCTGCAGCAAAATACTTTGTATCAACCGCATTACTTACAACAAACATCTGAACATTGGAAAACAGGCCATGGAACTTACCTTCAGCGATATACTTCTTAATCTGTCTGTAGCCTTCCATATACGAATGCTCTTTGTTCTTAAGCTCAATATGGATCAGAGGAATACCATTAATAAGGAGTGACACGTCAAATCTTCTATCTCTGTCTCCTTCGATATCTTCCTGTTTAAATGACTGATACTGGTTTATTACTTCATAGACACTTGTACCACCAGCAATATGCTCATTATTAAGCACAACCAGATGGAGCTGTTCATTGCCTCTCTGTACGTGAACATAGACCTTGCCGCTCTCACCAACAAGCCATTTGGCAGCATCATAAAAAGAAGCATGGGAAACATCGTTCTTTATCTTGGCAAATTCGGAGTCGGATAAAGGTGTATCGTTTAGTTTTGCCTTGTTGTTATATTCCAGGATCTTTTTAAAGTTCGCCCAGAGCTTTTCTTCCGTATTCAGATCAGGGCGGTATGTCCACTGAGATTCATCGCAACACAACTGGTCTATAAGTCTTTTTTCTAATACTGATTCTAATTCTGCCATAATTGCCTTCTCCGACTAACGTGCTTATTATCTTTTAATTGTCTTTAATTCAATTCCAAACTCCGCAGCTCTAGATTGAAAGACTGTTCCAAATGTAAAATCTGATATTGCCATTAGTCTTTCGCATCCATAATAGCTTGCTCGTTCGCTTAATTGTCTAAATGAATCTGCTTCTTCATGATTTCTGTTAATGCACTGGATAGCATATCTGATACCATCCTTCTGTGCAGTAATATCTACACCATAATCTTCACCACTTTTTATGATTTGAATGTCTTGATATCCTTCATGTAGAAGCCACCTTGCACATATACCATAGAACCTATTTGTATATCTTGCCTCTCTGCCAGTAAGTAACGTGATACTTTCCAAGTTTTTAGCATCCTTAGTAGTATTGTTATTCCCGCGCAAAGTTTCTCTGCAATTATTTGATATATCATTCTTAATTATTATTTGCTTGATAGTATCTCTATTCCACAATTCAACATTCAAACTAATTGCATCGCTCATCGCCTGAGTTGTAAATGAACTATTCGTAACTACCAATGCTCTATCAGCATGATAAATATCTTTACCGCTGTATATTTCTTGAATTGCCCTATTTCCAACTGAATCGGAATATCTTTTACACTGTATCACGTACTTGTAACCATATTTATGAGCCAATATATCGACTCCATGATCACCACTTCCTTTTGTTTGCTCAACATTCTCAAATCCAATACTTGATAGCAAGTTAACACAAAATGTTTCGAATTCACTTCCTGACATTTGGTCTATTCGATTCATTTTGTCTTCAATATTGTCCATTTGCTCTCCTCATTTATTATTTGGAAACAAATTTTTTAACATATACTTTTTTAATTCTTTGAGTTCATCACTCTTACGCTGATGAAGAGTGATAAGGTTGTCGAGGCCACTCAAAAACTCTGATATTTTTGTTTGCTCATCAGCAGATGGCAATAACACTGTGATAGAATTTTTCATTGAGTCAATGCCAATGTTAGCCTGTGAGCTTGAGTTTATCTCAAGTTTGATTTGTTTTTGCGCAGGATCTCCTGTAAGATAATGGTATAAATATTTTGAGTTTATTTTTTTACTTTGCTTAATAATTGCACAAGAATATGAAATCAGAAAATCTCTAGTAAAATCAACATATCTGACTGCACCAACTGAAGCGTATCGGGCGAATATAATATCCCCCTTTTCTGGTTTTATCTTTCGTGATAACTGTTCATAATCCTCTTGAGACACATGCTTCACTCCCTCAAAGTTCAGTTCATTTATGCCGCAAAAATCCCCTGTCATTAGATATGGAATACCATCCTCTACGGTAGGTGGCATTCTATGATCAATATCCCCGATTTCCGCGAGCTCTCCTAACTTACGCTGTTCCCAATCGTCAGTAAATCCTGCAAATCTAATTTCCGGAACTCGCTCACCATTTTTAGGAAACATTTTTTGTAGCATATATTTTTTTAATTCTTTTGTTTCGTCGCACTTACGCTGATGAAGGGTGATAAGGCTGTCAAGATTTGAAAAATACTCTCCAATTCTCGTCTGTTCTTCTTTTTTAGGAAACTGTATTTCAGTTTCACCAAATGTGGTTTTGTTTATTATTGGTACTGCTTGAGTAGCTGCTAATTTCTTTATCTTTTCAGCTTCATTCTCCAACATTGTAAACACAAAATTATCATCCATTTCAACATTTGGAATTACCGCATTTATTTGTTGATTTGTTGTTGCAGATTCCTTTATTTGAGCCACTTTACCGATGGTTGAACCGATACTTACAAAAAGAGTTGTTCCAGCTCTTAACTCTCTGCCGAGAGCATAGCCTTTTTCAGTTAGGGTTGTAATAGTCTCATCTACATATCTGTTCCCCTGAATATCAGCTGGACTAACGAACAATCTATCCCCTCCATAGTTGTCTTTGTCTTTGGTTGGAGGCGTTGTTCCAGTAACTATATCCGAGATTTCAATTAACTTACGCTGTTCCCAATCGTCATTAAATTTACCAAATCTTATGTTAGGTCTATTTGTCATTCTTATTTAATCCTATACAAATCAATTTTGTGGAAACATGTTTTGGAGCATGTATTTCTTTAATTCTTTTGTTTCGTCGCATTTACGCTGATGAAGGGTGATAAGGTTATCGATTCCTTTAAAGTAATCACCGATTTTTCTCTGTTCCTCATACGAAGGAGCCGCCGTCTCAACATTGTTTATAATCACTTTCGAGAGACTTGGTACCCCTGTAGATTCATCCTTTTTCTTCCAATCAATATTTTGAAAAAGGCAACTGGTAAAATCTAAATCATATCCATCCTTGGGAATGCAGTAAAATAGCGTATCGACAGTCCAAAACGGAGCTCTCAGAATATAAGGTTTATCAATAGTTCCTTTTCGACCAATTCCAATAGCATCCTTTTCTTCGGATAACGCAGCATCAACACTCAGCATATATCCGCCGGTACCATAGACGGGAATATCGCCCTCACCAAGATGCTTATAATCCATTCCACTGCCAATTTCTACCACATCAGAAAACTTACGCTGTTCCCAATCGCCAGTAAATCCAGCAAATCTAATTTCTGGTTTTGTTTCTCCATTTTTCGGAAACATTTTTTGAAGCATATATTTTTTTAATTCTTTTGTTTCGTCGCACTTACGCTGATGAAGGGTGATAAGATTGTCGATACTCCTGAAATAGTCTCCAACTTTTTTCTGTTCCTCTAATGAAGGTAACGATACAGGAGTTTCTGTGAGCTGAGTAATCGTATAATGAGCTATAGTTCCAACATGTGAAATACTCTCCAAATACTTTCTGAAAGTCGGCGAAAAGAAAAACTCATATATAAAATATGCATCAAATCTTCCCTGATTTTTTATCCACAACAAATCAGCATCTTTAGTGTATAAAGGCTTATTATCAGGCACAATATAAGGATTTCCAACAGAACCGCCACCAGTAACAAGGACATCTCCCTTCTCTAATTTACCTGATACAGATGAAAGCTTTTCATATAGTTCTTCAGAAATAAAAGCCTTCTCATTTTGGGTTCCGTTAATAGCAGACATTACATCACTTGATCTATAAAATGGCACCCCTTCAGATGTCCATTCATCTTTGTGAACGCGAGATGCTGACTTCAATTCTGTAAAATTTCCAAACTTACGCTGTTCCCAAGCGTCAGTATATCCACTAAACCTTATATTTGGTTTTCCAGCCATTATCAGTCCTCCTTGATTACATCAATAAGTTCTGTCATGGCAGCTTTAATGTCATCAGAAGAAAATACGAGCTCATTCATCATTCCCAGAAGACTAGTATTGGCTTCCTTTATCTCTTTATTTGTATTCTTTAACTCAGAAGAAAGTGCTTTGAGATCAATCTGCTCCTCTTCTTCGCTCGTATCAACGTATCTTGGAATATTAAGGTTGAAGTCGTTCTTTTCGATATCCTCGAAGGATGCAAGATATGCCTCTTTCTCGACTGATTGTCTATTTTTGTATAGTTCAAGAACGTGATCAATATGTTCTTCTTTCATCACGTTCTGTTTCTTTTCTTTTTCAAAGTGCTGTGAGGCATCAATAAAGAGAACATCTCTTCCTTCTCTATGTTTTTTGAGGACGATGATACATGTAGGAATTGATGTGTTGTAGAACATGTTTGAAGGAAGTCCAATTACTGCATAGATTGATCCGTTCTTCAGCAGGATTTCTCTTATAGCTCCTTCAGAAGCTCCTCTGAAGAGGACTCCATGTGGAAGGACAATCGCCATTGTTCCATTGGGCTTTAGGTGATAGAAGCCATGCAAAAGGAAGGCATAATCTGCCTTTGACTTTGGAGCCAGTACTCCGCCGTAGTCCATGAATCTCTCGTCTTGCTTAAAGCCCTCAGCTGCACTCCAATTGGCAGAATAGGGAGGGTTCATTGTAACTACATCAAACTCTGTTTCTTCATCTGTAGGCCAGTCAGCATCAAGGGTATCGCCGTTTCTAAGGTGCTGATTCTCTGGAAGAACACCATGAAGGAACATATTCATTCTTGCAAGATTATAGGTTGAAGGCATAAGCTCCTGACCATAATACTTGATATAATCCGGCTCTTTTGAGTAGTGCATGCAGCTCAACATA
The DNA here is from genome assembly GCF_000145035.1 of Butyrivibrio proteoclasticus B316. Taxonomy (NCBI): domain Bacteria; kingdom Bacillati; phylum Bacillota; class Clostridia; order Lachnospirales; family Lachnospiraceae; genus Butyrivibrio; species Butyrivibrio proteoclasticus. The sequence goes on along the minus strand of NC_014390.1, from coordinate 90,222 downwards.
AGAGATCCGGAACCCATACAAGGGTCATATACCTGAAGCCCCTTCTTTTCCTCCTGGCCGAGCATAGCTATTCTGCAAAGAATCTGAGCAGGACCATGTGGTGTATAGAACTCTCCAGCCTTCTTTCCTGTCTCAGAAGCAAACTGTCCAATCAGGTATTCATACGCATTTCCAAGAACATCGCCCTTGGCATGGATAAGATCAGCGTCTTCTAACACCTTGATAACGTCTGCGATAGTCGCGGACTGCTTGGTATCACCTGTACCAAGCCTGTTAGAATAAAGGTCCACATCTGCAAACAAGCTGTTGAAGAGCTCATCTGATTCTTGAATCCTGTTAAATGCAGACTGGAGCTTTTCTCTGTTAAAGTTGTTATTTTTTGCCGCATTTAAAATGCTTGTATATGTAAGATCTGGATCTAAAGTATAGTGAAGTGAATCCTTTAACTCTTCAAGAAGAGCTTCACTATCATCAGACTTCATAGCTTCTTCATAGGCTTTCTGCGCGTCATCGAGGTTTTCAGGCTCTTCATCGTTTAAGAGATCATATACTTTTGCAAGATATGAATCTGAAAGATACTTAAAAAATACAAGCCCTAACAAATAGGTCTTATACTCATTTGCATCCATCTTTCCTCTGAGTACGTCTGCTCCACTCCATAATACTGCTAATAAATCTTTACTTTCTGCCATGATAAGCTCCTTTTTCTATTTATTCATTTTCATCAAGTGAAATGGGGATATACACTTTTTCTAATGGTATTATCTTTTGAGATTTCTTACTCAACTTCTCATAATAATCTAAAATAAGCACAACCAACTGCGGGCCATCAATCCCCTTTATTTCAGGGTGATTTTTTAGAAAAGCCGTAGCATTAGCCGTAAAATTAGACAATGTTACAAATGCTCCATAGTCACCAGAAGACATTGCTCCTTTTAGCGATTGAAGTGTATTTTCTTTAATATCCGAATCTGTACTCTTAACCTGCACAACAATTCTTGGCGGTAATTCATCCTTGTAAGCAGTAATATCTATTCCACTGTCACCACCATGCGGAGAAACCTGCGTCCTATATCCCATTGCCCTAAGCAAATCAGCAACAAAAATCTCTAAGTCATATCCCTTGAGATTCTTACTCAATTCCTTAAGTATGAAATCTCTTGTATTATCTTTGATGTCCTCAGCCGTTGCACTAATTGTATCATCAGGTAAATCTGGTGTTTTCGGAATAGCCTTTCCTGTTAATACTGCCAAATACTCATCCGCATAATTCTTAATTTGGAAGAATGACAACGCTGACCCAGCTTCATATAATGCTCCCTGAGAAAAACTAAGTCTCGGAATATGCTTTATCCATTTTACTTTTCTTCTCTGAGCGTAATCATATGGTTCCTGGTCAACGTTCTCTTCAAAATAGTAATCACTTTCTATCTGACCAATGTTTATCATTCTATCCTGCTTGGTAGGCAGAACTACGTAATCTCCTATGCTAGCTTCATAAACGAATCTATACAACTGCCCTGCACAATTAGCAGTACTTCCTTTTGATTTTCCAGGAAAAACTTCTTCATATTTATTTTTGAAAGCTTCTCTTGTATCGCCGAGCTTTTTTAGATCCCCCATTCGTGACCATCCAATAGCAATCACATTGTCATTGATTAACATCTGATCATTTAAGCAATGTATTCCCCAAATCTTTACATTATCTTCCACTTTTGAACCCTCTTTTTGTAATTTCATGTCTATTAATTCTAATAACCTATTAAAGGCCATTCTGAACCATTGCCTATTTTTTTCATCACTAAGCTGCTGTCCGTAGCTCCAATGGGTTATATACCTATATTTTGAAAAAATACCACTTGCTAAAATATCTATATCACTGATATAGTCTATCTTGTTCTTTAAAAGATCATTGTCTTGAAGTATTAATCCTCCACCAGTCAGTTTTTCTAATGAATGTCCACAGTCCATTTCAATTTTCAGTGAAAAACAAACATCAGCAAAGTCTTTATCAAGATCGTCCTCAGTACTTTTTTTATTCTCATATAATCTTTTATATTTACTACAAAATGCCTTTAACTCTTCTAAGTCCATGTTAGCCCTTTAATTGTCCAACAAATGTGCCTCCAACTCGTCAAAATTATAATCCGTATGCTGCATAAAATTGTTGTAGTTACTATTTCTTCTACTGTTGATATGACTTGCTGTCTTGGCTCCTTGCTGTATCATTTTACAAAGATAACCAACCTTGTCTTCTATTGGTTCCAATGTTTTCCATCCAATCGCCGCTTAAATTGCATGATTATCTATGTCATAACCATACCTTGTTTGATTTAGTTTAGTTCTCGTGCTGACTCTTGCCTATTCATATATTATATTGTTGTCCTACACAAATAACAAAACAGGCCCTAAATATGGCATTAATAATGATACCATATTTTGAGCCTGCTCAAATGCATATTCTATGCAGGTTTTAAATTTGTCTCATAACTTTTAAGTTATGATTACATTGCTCATTCAATACTATCCAAATAGAATCAGCGATTTGTCAGTTTTCTTGTCCTTAGGCACTTCTCCACCTCATATCTGTCAAAATCCATTTCAATAAAATGCATCATCTCTTCTTCTGTATATTTGATATTCATAAAGTAAGCCCTTCTCTTCCATCATGTTTTTCGAACAACAATACCAAATACGATTTATAAGCTATTTACCATTTTAATTAAGCCATCCATATCTACCAATGTAATATCTTTATCTTTTATGAACTCATATACACCTTTGGTAAAACCATTTTTTGAAACAATCATCCCTTTTTTGAAACCACCAGAGGTCATGGTCCCATACAAGTCTCTTGCTACTGCAGGTGCAACAGCCTTTTTATGAGCTTTACACTGTACAGCAATTCTCTCTTCGCCCTTAGTAAGGACTATATCGATTCCACCATCGCCACCTTCTTTACTAACCGCGGCATCATACCCATATTTTCTGTATAGATCAGCAACTTTTCTTTCAAAAGCATGACCATCCAAGCTATCCCAAAAAGCCACACTATTTATATTCTGCCAATATTCATAGGCCAATAAAGCATCTTCATATTTCTTATAATTCTCATCATATTGAGTAATGACTTTATCTGGGTCTTTACGAACCAAAGCGTATAAAAAGCAAAATGCAAAATAGGAAAGCGGAATCCCAAATATAGACATCCATGCCGTTTCTATTCCCTCTGACTGATAGAGAGAAACAAACAAAAATATAGGAAAAGCAGAAACAAAAACAACTATAACCATTTTCTTAATGTTGTTATTATGCTGTAGTTTCTCCATTTTTTCCTTTTTCTCAGCCTCCATAAGTTCTTCAACATTGTCTGGAAGATCAAAATCAGAAAAATGAGGCCTGTTTTTTACTTTTGGAACATTGCCATTGAAATGAAGCTCAGCCCATGCAATCTGTCCACTTGGCTTATCAATATTCCTTTGTATATTTTGAATATGCCTAAACAGCTGCCTTGCCTGCCGGAATGCCTGTTTTTGTTCATTACTATATGCCATGCTATAAACCTCAAACTTTCTCTTACTAATGATACCATTAGGTTCAGCTGAAATTCATTATTTTTACCCAAAAGAAGCTATGTCATTTGACGTTCTTTTTTCACTTCTATATTTTCTTCATTTGATTAATCTTTGATTAATCTTTTTGATGATGAAGCCGCAGGCCCTGTATTTATGCTTGTTTACGGGAGAACAAATGGTTCAAGTCCCCCTCTCGTAAAAAAGCATGCTAGTCTGGCATGCTTTTTTATGGTCAGGTTGCATTAGTTAAATTCTTTAAAATATCAGAGAAATCACACTGCATAATGCATTTTCCATAAAAATCCCTGCCTTTTCATCAATTTATACCGAATCCTTTCTTATTATGGAAGTCTTTATTATATCAGTGTAAGAAAGGATGTAACAAGGCATATCGTTTTTGGGTTAAAAATTCTGTCGAAACAGAATCATTCATCATGATTTAAAGCTCAAAGCATAAAAAGAGGACCGATTTCTCAGTCCTCATAGTGTCCTCTGCAGGATGCGATTATAATGTCACCGTTCTGTTCTTTATATACGAGCCGGTTACAATCGTCTATTCTTCTGCTCCACCAACCGGAAAGCTCATTTTTCAATGGTTCTGGTTTTCCTATTCCTTCAAACGGAGTTCTTTGCGCATCTTTAATGAGATTGTTTACTCTTTTAAGTGTCTTTTTATCCTGAGTCTGCCAATATAAATAGTCTTCCCAGGCTTCATCATGCCATTGTAATCCCATTTAATTACTCCTCTATAAGGTCATGTTTTTGTAGTTGAGCTTTACCAGATTCAATATCTGAGATAACACGTTTTAAATAATTCATGTTCTCTTCTGAATAGAAAGGATCAACCGATACATCAAAAGGAATTCGTTTTTCCCTTGTCATCTTCTTGGCAAAAATAGTAAAAGCCGTAGTCATATTTAAACCAAGATCGCGACAGGTTTCTTCCATATCTTTTTTTAGATCTTCATCCATACGAAAATTTACTAATGTTTGTGCCATATTATCACTTCCTTTCCTAATTAGATGATAACACATATAAAGATAATGTCAATACAATGTATATATGATGGCTGATGTAATCAGGATCCATGTACTCTCAGGTATTCGATACCCAAAGGGCCTTCTCTGTGGCACGCTACAAGCTCTGTTTCTTCTGCTTTCTGGTATAAGGTTTTACCTACCATGCTCTCATATTCTGTACCATCCTGAAGTCTTACTGTCACATAATAATGTGTTCCACCCTTTGTAGAGTGTGTAGTTGATTTTGAGACAAAAGTACAATCTTCATGTCTTGCAGGTGCGCTCAGATAATAGCAAGTTGTATTCACGGTAAGTCCTATGAATATAGCCATGATAAAGCCATAGTATATCATCTGATTCTTTTTGTCTTTTCCCTCAATTCTGAAAAAGCCAATGAGCATCATTATTAAGAAAATTGCCACCCATAGTATAATTATTTTGCTGAATCCTTTGTATGTCTGTGCAACCATGAATAATGCGATCATGTCATACAACAGAATAATGTCCTGAAAAAAAGCAAATCCATTAAAGAATTCAATGTGTGTTTCCTTCCATAGGGCTGTAGATCTTACTTTGTAATCTTTGTCTTTTTCATTACATTCATCCCAACAGGTTATTTTAGAAAAAATCAGCGCGTATATGTATCTGACCCATGGAAGTAATCCCAGCGCCAATAGCATCTTCTTTTGAGATGTCCAGATATCGAAGTGATATAGCACAATTATAAGGAACTGCGCTACTATCACCAGTGTTGATAATACTTTGCCTACAGTAACGATTTTCTTTGTTCTTGCCAATTCATAAGAATCAGTCATTATTAAATAATTTTCACTCTCCTTTGCAGCTTTTGCTGTTTAATAAATCATTACGAAAAAGAAGTATACTATGCAGTCCAACGAGGTTGAATAGCAACATATGCAAGATAGACGTATATATTTTACTGAGGAAGAGATTTTTTAATTCTGTTTTAGGGTTTAACATGATAATTGTAGTAGGATACATTCACCCCAAATGGAGGAAACACTATGTATACTATTGATAAAAGAGAAATACAGGAAGCAATAGAAGCAGCAGACGTTGCACTTGAGCACCTCTACAGAGCAAAGAAAAGCCTTTCCAGCGCAAGCGGATGGGGACTTTTAGATACCTTTGGTGGCGGATTCATAAGTGGTCTCATTAAGCATGCTAAGATGGGTGACGCAGAAGCTGAGATCAATGCAGCCAAGAAAGCCCTTGAAAGATTCTCAAAAGAGCTCCGGGATGTTAACGGATACTCTTCCATTCATATCAATGGGCTTCTTACTTTTGGTGACCTTTTCTGCGATGGTTTCCTTATGGATGTCATCGTGCAGTCACAGATTGGAAAAGCCAAAAGAGATTGTGAACAGGCTATAAAACAGGTTACAAAAATAAAGCATGACTTACAGGCCATGCTCAGATAAAAGGGAGGTATGATCATGGGGAAACTTGAATCAGAAATTGCAGAATATGTAGGAAATTACTTTCGAAGGCGCGGCTATCCACCGACTGTTGAGGAACTCATTAGGACATTTGGAATCCTTACTGTCATGTGCATGATGTTCTACATATTGAATCTTTTCAGAATCGGAATGATAAGGAATTCTCTGTTCTTTGGAACGGGAGATTTTAAACTTATTCCTGTAAAAGCGAAATGACATGATTGTTAAAGGCACACCTCAAAGTCCTTAAGGTGTGCCTTTTTACTGTTCTGCTTAGGCAAATGCTTCCTTTGGTATTATCTGGTTAACTGTGCCTGGGCAAAGAACTATACCCTCGAGGTTCTCACTAATTGCCATCTTTCTGGCAGTTTCATAGCATACCATAGTGAATCGTACATTTTCGCCGTAAATGCGTGTAGCTGCATTGTAAGAATCAAATAGTGGGAAGTAACGCTTTCCATCAGGGCTCATGATTGTCTGATAATGCATTATCTTTCCTGCAACAGCAGACTGATCCTGTGTTGTGTGGAACTTATCTACCGGAAGATCGCGAACTACGAACATGCCATCGCTATTAAGTAATGCTGCTTCTGCAGGCCCTCCATGAAGACAGTAATCCGGTTTTGTCAATTCTTCATTTACCTCATAACCAAAAGGTACAATAAACACTGCTTTTCTGATATCCAACTCCATATATTTAAAAACTCCTTTTTAATAATCTGTCACAACGTAATACCAGTATTCATCTAAAGGCTTGATGCTTCGTATTGGATGACCTGTTTCATTCTTCCAAATCAGGTCTTCTCCACCACTTGAGTATACAACTTCCATGGATCCGGATAGCATTTCCCTGAATACCCAAAAGCCAACCTGTATTCCGTCTTTGTCGTTTTCAAAGACATACACTGTTCCATCACTTGAAAGTGTTTTATAACCTGATGGCAGATCTGTAAGTGCACGCTCAGACTCTATTCTACCGTCTGCAATCATCTCTACGACTTCAAGACGTTTGTCGGAATGAAATCTATAATCCCAAGCAACCTTTGCATCTCTAAATGGAAAAATCTTACTACAAAAAACGTTGCTAGAAGAATTATGAGACCTGCTACGAATTGATGGTTTCCTTTAAGTAACTCTTTTATTCCTATGATGGCAAATACAATATAAGCGATAAAAAGCACTGGATACGGAATCAATCCAAATATAAAAGTAGTATCAAAAAGGACATCTCTGTACCACAGAAAAGCGAATATAGCTGCAGCTAGGGTTATTGTCCCCAGGAGATATTTTTTATTCATATAGTTATTCCTTTTCAGGTATTTCTAGTTCATTCGTATCTGTCTATAATACACCTTAAGGCACATATTTGTTGAATTAAAAAGCCATTTTCACCGAGTTTACACAGCGAAAATGGCTAGATAAGCATTTCTCTTTAGCACTTTTTAGGCCTTATTTTAAAGCCGATTGCCGCGGATAGAGTTCCTACTACTAGAAAGAGTACTGCTGCAATCCTAGTTTTTTCTATTTGCTCTGGTGTGGGCATCATTTCAAGTGATCCATTGAACAGTGCAAAGGCTCCTACAGGAATCATCATAATAGATAATGCAATTAGAGCTACTTTAAGCATGTATTTTGCAGAACTCATACATTATCACCCCTTCTTCACCTTCTGGTTAAGCTCTTTCTTTCCGATTCTTCTCAAAAGCACTCTTGATGATAAGGCCAGTTCCTACAATTACAGGAACAAAAACAAGAAGTATGTCTGTGAGTGATGCATATGCAAAGTAAAGTTCTGTACCAAGTACCAGTGCTGCTACCAACAGGCACAGTGACAATACAAGGCATCCAACGGTAAATCTGTTTTTATTTACAACAACTGCAATTGCTGAAAGGATTAGAAGAACCAAAACAATTGCAGAGGTGCTGATTCTACCGATACGATAGAAACCAAATGATGAAACTCTCACCATTTTGAATAGCATGAATAATCCAATAACAACCAGTACCCATCCAACATTTCTTTTTGTCATAACAAGTACCTCCTTTGTAATAGATATCCCCTCGATGATTGTAGTATACGATAGTGGAAGATTTTATTATATATCATTTGGGGTAAAATAGAGGCTCTTATTTTTCACTGACAATATATTGTATAATTTCCCATAGTAAATATAGATGGTGATAATACTTATTCATTTTATTTTGTGTATTCAATAAAGGGAAGAAATGATTCCTCTTCCTCATCCTTAACTGGAAGTGGCTTAAATATCAGCTTGTCTTCAGAAAGGCTCTTTAGATAAGGATCCGCAGCTTTGAATCTCTCCACACTGCTGAGCATTATCTGGCCAAGCCTTATAGGATCATAATCTGCTGATTCTGCAAGGAACAATAATCCTTCCGGGTTAAGGAGTCTTCCCTGCTTTTTGGCATTCTTGTACTTTTCATATTCTTTATACTCTTCTTTTGATATGTATCTGTCTTTTCCCATTTTTACGCCCTTTCCAAAGATCAGGATAGCCACTAGCCTGCAACTTTGCTTTACATGTTGTAAAATTGTATTTAAATGAGTTATGCTTAATATAGTATAACATTTAGTTTTAATAATACAAAATATAAAGGAATATAATGAATAAGATAGATCGTATAGAAAACTTCTACAGAAAGCTATATAGTGACGATTTCATATTGACGCATGGATTTGAGCGCTTTAGGTTTGAAGAACAGAAAATGTATGCCTGCGCTTCTACATTAAAGAGTAGATCCGGCAGGGAGATAACAATAAGCTTTAACATCCACGATGAAGAGCCGGATGAAGCTGAGCTTGTCATCCAGTTCCTTAATAAGTCTTCCGTTACGCAGCTAAGGAAAGTTGGAGAAGAATTAGCGGAAAGATTCCATAAGGACATCAATATATATGAAGAACCGGAGTGCATATCAATGGTCTCCTACTTTGATATAGAAGATGCCGAAGGGATAATCTTGATGTTTAAGGCTGTCCTTGAAGAAGTAAATAGATCCGTGTTGTTCACGGTAAACAACTAATAACAATAAAAAATCGTTCAGTTACCCATCGTAGTTGATGAATAACCGAACGCTTCTTTAATTTGTTTATGCGATATCCTCAGATAACGCGTTCTTACGTTCAATGTACTTCTCACCAAGTTCAAAGATCTTGTTCTTTGAATCGTAGTGATATACGTTGTCAGTAAGCTGGTCGGAAGGATCGACCGTTGTGGCATTCACTTCTCTTACCATCTGTTCAAGGGATGCAAGGTCAAATTTGCCATCATCAGGAATGATGAGAAGTTCATGGATGCTGCTTGGCAGGATGAAGAAATCTCCACCTACTCTTTCGGATGCTTTGTCCATGAATTCCTGATAAGCAAGAACTCCTGCACCATGTACGCTTCCTTCTACAGTAGCGACAAACATCTGCTCCTGCTCTGGAGGAATGTTCAGTCCCATCACTTCAAGACTTTCCTCGCCCATCTGCTTTGCGAGGACTTCGCTCATGCCCTGGATCACAAGAGGTCTTATCACGGGAGCATTTGCCTGGGCATCAGCATGAAGCTGGTCAACTGTGATACCGTAGTATTCAAGCAGAGCATTGGTAACAAGAATTGTTGCTGTACCCTGCTTAACGTCATCAGAGATGATGAAGCGGTAAACAATGGCCAAATCCTCAATTATCTTGTGTGGAACTGTCTCTAAAAGAGATGCGTTCTTATCTCTGGAAACAACCTCGATTGCCAGTTTGTCTTTCATGACGTTGTAATCCTTATAGGACTCAATATCAAATTCTGGACTCTGCTCCAGAGCTTCCTTGGCAATATTTGCGGCATTATCCACGATCATGTCGTAGGTTTTGCCCTCTTTATAGTCATCATAAAGAGTTGTGACATTAAGGTTAACACCGATGACGCTGTCTACAGGCTTTACTGTAAGAGCATCATACGTGTCGTTCATCTTCTCTACCGTTCTGAGTTCTAGTTCGAACCCTGAGCCGAGAGCTTTTTGAACATCCTTTGATAAGTTTTCCTTGAACTGATTAAAAGTTGTGATTTCCATGTGTTTTTCCTCCTTTTACATGGTTGCTTGCGCCAAAGGCGCTGATTTAAGGTGTGCTTTCTACACAAAAAAAGAACAGACTTACAAGTAAGCTGCTCTCTTCTCATGTATCGTTATAAGATACATGTAGTTGCTTGCCATAGGCATAAAAATAAGCCGGACCAGTAAAATGATTCGACTTCTACCTGCAACAATATAAACTTATAACTTAAAAACAATATTATAATATAACGAAAGATATTACTTGTCAACTAGATTGTTACATCTTTTTTATGAAATATGCAACAATGTTTACTCCGCATATGTACTAATTATGACAAGATAATTAATGCTAGATATAAGGCTAATAAAATAGGCATATTTATTCATGAAAACTCTGTAATTAATTTTAGTTTATGCTATAATATGTTAAATAATTGTCATATTTTTTTAGCTTGATATCATGGCAAATAAATAAAGCAGCAGGTGGGGTTATGAAGGAAACGAGGGCAAAGAAGTGCATTGAGCTTTATGGAGGAATGTTCAATGTAAACTACGACAGGAAGACATACAAGAATATCGAAAGTATTCTTAAATGTCACAAGAAGTACCTTAAAAACAGGGATATGTTCAATTTCGGAGTCATGGGGAAAGACTCAATTGAAAAAGTTATTCCATTCGTTTACAGGAATTTTTTAGGGAAGGAACCAATTCATCAGAACGTTATCAACAGGCTTTTGATGCAGATCCTGACAGATGAAAAGACTGAAGATATTCTTTATGATACGCTTGAGAATATAAAGCTATTTAAGCTTAGTGATCCAACAGATGATGAAGTAGATCTTGGAAAGCTTTACTACGATATCTTAAGAGAATTGTATTTTACACAAGAAGACGTTACTAATCTTCAGGTGTATTTAAAACTAGAACTAGATTCACATAAGTTTTCTTATAGAAAAGAAGAAGCCGTAATGCTCTTTGGTATCTATTTCTTCCAGAGATGTCTTGAATGTATCGATGACTGGCCTGGAATGATGGAAAAGATCCAAAAAGAAGAAGGCAGATTTGATCTACTGCTCGGCTATGGAAATTAAGATCTAGGAGAGGTAACACTCTCCTATTTTTATGAAAATAAATACTGATAAGGAATGACATGAAGACTAGAAAGATGAAAACACTGATAATTATTGCTATTCTATGGTTTGTTATTGGTACTGTCCTGATGCAGACTGTGGCTATAAAGTTTGCTCCTTCTGGAGGAATTGATAGTATCGCGGGTGCTCTTGTATATGTGTTTATATGGCGCTTCATGGTCTTTGTACCACCGGTGCTTTTCCTTATAGGAAGCATTTATATGTGGCTCTATGACAATCATAGGAATGTTTTCCAGATAGTAAGCGTTGTTTGTGTGTGTTTTGTAATACTCATTATTCTATATAACACAACGATCAAGTGGTTTGTTTATTCTCCAAAGTATGTTGCAAGACAGATGCAGAGCTATACTGATTATGCGGCAAATTCTCTTAACGAATATGAAAAAGAAAACTGGAATGAGAAGGAAGTAATAAGCCACTACGTGGATTTTAGGATAAATCACGTTGTAGGGAAGATAATCAGAAGGCCAGTTCTTAACGGCAAGATCATAGAAAGATATGTAGATGCATTCATGGACTATCATGCAAAGGAAATACCCTCTTTGGCTGAATGGGACTATGTACCAAACAAAGCTATCACTGGTGATCTTGAAAAATGCAAATATGAAAGCATTGGAACGATGGAGCTTGAATTCGTGGACGGATCCACAGAAGAGATTGAACTGTCGAGGTTATGGGATATAGACATGCAGTTTGTTACCCTTTTTGGTGGCAGGTTTAAATGATTGATGCACTCTGGTTACTATTATGGAAGCCAGAGTGTTTTTTTATTCGTAAATTCTAGGGGGAAAATAAGGGGGAACTCGGTCAAAAGTAGGTCAAATACAGGTCTAAAACAGGTGCGAACAATAGGGCAAAGCCCTCTAAACATGCGGGAATAAGCGTCCGAATCATACTTTTGAGTATATGGTATATTTATTATTGTCGAAAATTCATTTTGAGAGGACATTTGTATGGAACTAGCTTTGGGGAATTCCGCTAACTTCTTTGCAGTTAGGGGAAGAAATGAGTTTTCTTTTGACGGGGAATATTGGTACAAAGAAGGTGATAAGGTAAACCTTGTTGCCGACACCATCTACGATGGTGAGATCACTCTAAAGACCATCTTTGACGATGGCAGGCTCCTACTCGAAACCGAACATGGTGAATACTTATGTAATTTAAACGACATTCTCATCTCTAGGGGAGATTGCCTGGATCTTAAAGGCCATATGGACTCAAGGATTTCAGCAATCAGGGAAAGAATGCAGTTTAGTATCGACCTTGAAAACTGGTTTAGCGGGGGGCAAAGATGCACTGTCAGAATTGCTGATGAGCTCATGCAGGATGCAATGATAAAAACCATCTTTGAAGATGGAAAGATATTGTTTGCACATGACGGCATTGATGTTCTTATCAGTTATACCGAGATAATGGAGATATACAGATTCGTTGATAAACCGATCTTTGTATTTCCTAGTATCATTACAGAATGCATTCTAGCTGAATATGGGAAATAAAACAGCTTCTACACATTGACGATGTTGTCCATTTCTTCATCGTCTCTCCACAAAATAAATGCCCTTAAGCTTTCATGTAAGGCTTAAGGGTATTTCTATGTGCATATATTAGTAATTTTGGTAACTCTGGAGTGTTACAAAACCCTCCTTTGCCCTGTCTATCCAGGCGATGAGGGCTCTTATTATATCCTGCTCCATGACTCTTTGAGTAACTCGTGAATTTCTTGCTATATACTCACGTACCTGATCCAGGTCATATGGAACTGAGAGGCTGTTCATGTACTTGCATACGAATCCGAGCTTTTCTTCGTTATTAAGAAGCGGTATCTCTTTCTTGATTGAAAATCTTGAAAGAAGCGCAGGATCTAAGTTATCAACCACGTTAGTTGCTGCAAGGATAATGGCTTTTGGGCTGTGAGCCTTACAGTAATCAAGTTCCTGCATGAGCGCAATGGTTATGCTCTTTAAGGTGTCATTAGTTGATGCTGTTCTGCTTGTAGCGATACAGTCTATTTCATCTATCATGAAGATGCAGTCCTGAGCTGTCATGTATCTAAAGACTTTACTAAGATTTCTTTCTGTGTTTCCAAAACCGCCATCCATAAGGCTTGAGAAGTTCACATATGCAAAGTCTTTATCAAGACTGTGGGCAACAAAGCGGGCAAACGTAGTTTTGCCGGTTCCGGTGGGACCGTAAAGAAGCGTTGTATTAACGTACTGAACACCGTATACAGCAAGTTCTTTACATAACTCTCCGTTTCTTTCAATGTCCTTTATGATATCTATCTGAGTCTGTGTGACAAAGTATTTATCTACGTCAAAGTCATCACAGTTTTCTGCTTCTACAAATTTAGCTATATCATCTGGTATAGTGATCCTTAGTTTTCCCATGTCTAAAGTCCTTCCTTAAGGTGTCAAAAAGAATGTTGCATCAGTAGCAAGTCCAAAGGAACATACAGTCCTGTTATCAGGATTAGATGGTGTTCGCTGCATGGCAACTTCATATGGTATCTGATACTGCTCTCCTACCTTATACTCAGAGGATTCATCTTCTGAGCTATAGATGGTAAAAACAAGTTCACCGCGGACAAAGGTATAAAAGTCGCTGTAAACTAGGGAATCATCCGTGTAGAATTTTGCTTCCATTTCCACCTGGTTTTCTATGAAATAATCAGAGAGTTCTTCTATGTAATCGTAAAGATATATGGTGTCCTCTTCTTCTGTGCCAAAGTTCTTTGTGATGTATACCTCGTAGTCACTATTAAGCATCACATCTGATACAAAGCCATTCTGGTCCGCTGCTATATTTCTGTAGTTTACATTAAAGAGGGTTTCCATGAATGTAGTTGCATCAGTTTCGCACTCTTCAAAGATCTCATAGTGTTCTCTGTAAAAATCTTTGTTGCAGATATAGGCATCAGATTTTCTAAATGGTATCTCATAAAGCTCCGGATACTCTGATAGATGCCCCTTATAATTTGTCTCTGATATGTAGTTCGGTTTTTCTTCATCCTGCAAAGTTGCAGTGCTTATAGCAGGCTCTATTTCCGCAGAAGGTACTTCCTTTTTAGGGCCTGAAAGGTACAGCACTGCTCCTGTTACACCACAGGCAGCCACAACTCCCGCGCAAAGCGGGATGACGATGGCTGCCCTGTTTGAATTAAACTTAAATGACTTTCTTTTTTTGCTCATTGCTCTTTTTGCTTTCTCTGTCGAGTCTGCTTATCTTCTGCAGTCTCCGCTTTTCAACTAAGATAAAGTTGCCTTTCGCCTGAAGATCTGTGATCTCCTTTGTTGCATATCCATCTTTTTCTGAAACAAGTATTGATGGCAAGATAAAAGGCTCAAACTTCCAGAAGTACTCTTTTTTCTCATACATGGGAATGTTATTCCTAAGGTATCCGCTGATGGTTGACTGATTGGCAATGTCGAAAAGCTCAGCGACCTGTTTCTGTGTCATGTGGTGGTACTTCATGTTGATTTCCAGAGTAAAGGATGTGTAAAAGAAAAAATCTTCCGGGATTGGAAAGTCTTCAAGACTTTTCCAAAGGAGATATACATATTTACTTGGTAATTCATTTTTTTGTTCATACTGGGAATAAAACAGTTCGGTAATTCCGATGATCTCTGCAAACGCAGCCTTGGTGAGCCCATAGCTCTTTCTAACTTCTCTTAATGCTATTTCCATGTGTTATCACTCGTCACCTTCCGTCAAAACAATTAAGTCATCAACGGCTTTTTCCAGGCCAGACTGCTTGGAAGCGCTGATGCTTGATTTACGTTCCTGTTGATTTAAGGTTGATTCATCAGGCGTTACTATCTCATACTGCATGGTTTGCTCTTTATGTTCTGGTGCAGAGTAATTATCATTTGTCTCCATGGCTTTTGATTCTGGTACAGTATCTTTTCCAAATGGAACAAAGATAAATCCAGCGCAAAAAAGAGCGCCTGCGGTCATGATAGTCGCAAGTGTTAATCCAATCTTTTTTGACGGGTTTTTCTTTCTTCTTATTCTTCTCATAAATATAAGTATAATATATCAATATTTATATTTCAATATAATATATCTAAATATAATAGTAGGGTGCACAAAAAAAGCATGGCATCTACACCATGCTTTTTTCGATTTATGTTATTTATCGTTACTTACCCAACATGATTTGATAGAGAAAAGTGCAAAGACAACAGCTATTACATCTGCGCCAATTTCTTTTATAAGTCTAACTGCTAGATATTCATTTATGCTTGTGCTTGGAATAAAGAATATTATAAGTTTAGCTGCTATTATCAAAAATAATGCTACTGTGCATAAAGTATATATCTGCGATTCAATAGGATTGGCATTCTTCTTATCATCTTGGTAATTATTTAAGTAGGCGACTGGTCTCTCGCCCAGGATACGGCTGAGAGAATCATCATCTTTTCTCTGATCTTTATTTTGAGAAAGCAGTTCTTGGGAATACTTTTTAAGGTTTTCAATATCTATTTTTGCAATATTACTTCTTTTAAAGTAATCATTAAGAGCACGCCAGTGCATATCTGTAACACTAGTTCTATCGTTGATACTAATTACAACTTGCTTTTTGCACATTTCACTGGCCGTTCTAGAAATCACTATAAGATTATCGTATCGCGCGTCTGCGTCATGCTTCATATCATTTATGTATTCCAAAACGGCAGAAATATCTTCTGGTTTAAGATACCGAGATAAATTATATTTCCCAACAGGAAATAGGACTGCGGAAAAGACAAAGATAAGCATAGCAATGTAGGATGCCGCTCCTATTTTTGAAATAATGTTAACGGGCAGGAACGCAAATATTTTTATTAATGTATAAAATGAAATAGCTATGACGGATAAAATCAGTACAGTCATGGAGGCTAATAACCCCCATACTATTATCTTTTTTCCAATATAATATAGTTTAAGTTTTTTGGCGATTTCTGCTTTTGTCATAATTTTAATCCCTCGATGCCGGTTATAATGCGGATTTTAGCTTCTAAATAAATGATATCAGCATGGATACGGCATTTCAATAGAGCAAACAGCGAAAATAGCGCATGTATTATAGCTTTTTTGGTAATAAAAAAAGCGACCACCCGAAGGTAATCGCTGATTTTAGCTTTAGGCAATAACGTTATTCTTCAAAAGAAAAACCAAAGATAAGAATGTACATATCAATGAGTGCGACAGCCATCATTGCTGAATCAAAGTCACACAATCCACTTCTTACCATCCATAGTGATACTGCTGCGGAAATAAGAATCCAAATACCCATTATCATGCCATCAGTGATGCCTGATATAAGCAGGTATTTTGCCGGCTGGTTCTTTTTCATCCAAAGCAGTTTCTTTGCAAGTCTCCTTATTGATTTGTTCTTTGCCAGTGTTTTCATAGTTTTTTGCCTTTCGTTTGATTTAAAGGGTGCTTTCGTGATGATCATTCAAGAATGACATCAGGAAGGAGTTCACTAGTATCAGTGTTCTGTCCGAGAGTGCGAAGTATCTTCTGATACTGCTCATTCTGTTCACAGATCACCTCAGTGAGCTGTTTGATAGCTGTTGTGAGCTTGTCGTTGACTTCAAGCTGATACTCCAAAGCTTTATTAAGCCTTGATGTCTCATTCCTGAGCTCCTCGACAGTAGCTGCGAAAGTGAAATCTCCGTTTGTTTCTAGTAACATGTTTTTTTCCTCCTTTTAATTAGGTGCTTTACGGGTTTCCGTTTTTGAGTACAAAAAAAGAACAGACTTATACAAGGCTGCTCTCTTTTCTACAACTATTACATGTAGATGCTTCATGCCTTTACAGGCATAAAAATAAGCCTAAGCTCTGAACGCATAGACTACTACAAGCAATAATAAAAACTATACTACAAAAACAATTATATTATAGCTTTAATATATCGAAATGTAAAGGGGCGGATGACCGCCCCTTAAGAAAATTCTTTATAAAAACATCGACAAAAGGAAAAGAACAAATATTGTAAGAAGTATCCCAGCCATGACATATACCGGGATCAATACTCGTTTTAGGATGAAATCTCTGGTTGAGAGTTGTGTATTACGGCGATAGTGATTAAATGGCGTATTTCGCTTGTCATAACATTCATCGCCATATGAGGCAGCTTGGTACCAGTCGCTATACGAAAACCGTCTGCATCTTGTCCAGTTACCATTCAGATCCTTGTAATAGTAATGGAAAAGTGTTTTGTGCTCATACTGTTTATTTTTAGGTATGGTCATGGTTTATCTTTCCCCAAAAACACTTATTATTTTGCTGAACTTCCCTCAGCTGAGCTTTCATCTCTGGAAGATCCAGCGGCTGATGATTCACTGGATGCCTCGGCGCTACTATCTTCGGAAGAAGAATCTGTAGAAGCATCGCTTTCTGCAGCATCTTCGCTACTTGAGCTACTAGCAGCTGCTTCTTCTGTTGATGAGCCTTCGCTTGCAGATGCGTCTTCAGATGCTTCATCTGCCTGTTCACTGTGAACTTCCTCTTCATTTATGATGTGGTAATATGCTGCGCTTACTTCTTCTCCGGTAAGAGATTTTCTTTCTCCACATTCAAGACAGTATTCGTAGCAGCCATTTGGTACTGGGTAATATACATAGAGTCCTCTTATCCATTCACCATCTTCTACCGCTTTGTGGCCCATCTCATAGGTCCTTGCTTCATACTTTATGCCGCGGTATCTAAGTGGCTCTCCGTCCATACCTTTAAGCTTTATGTTAACGTAGTCGTCATTTTCGCAGTTCTTATAGTTAAGGTCATATTCAACAACTTCCCATGACTGGCCATCAGGTGCTTTAAAGTAAGCATAGTCGCCAGTCTCTGTGCAATAATCCATAATGAGTTTTTCTGCTTCTTCGCCTCTATACACTTTCTTTGGACAGATGATTGGCTCTTCGTAGGAAATAGTGAAATCATTAAAGGCACTTAAGATTCCGTTATCTCCTAAAAACAGCATGTTATAAGGACTAGATGTATATGCCTTTTCCTCGTCCTTATCAACGATACTGTTCTGATTGGAAAGATTCAAGGAGTTCTCATCATATTCAAAGATCTCTTCTGTTGTATCAACAGCCTGCTTTGAAGAATCGCCGGTAAGTGATACAGCATAGATATCTGTTGCAACATCCCCCTGAGAGTTAGAGAAAACAAAAGAGTTTACAATGGAAGCAATTCCCTTCTGTGAAGCATCAGAAAGTTTATCAAATCTTTCTCCGGGAACACCTACAAATATGGACCACTCTTCTCCGTCCTTATGGATGTTTGCAAGCTCTCCAACAAAGTCGCCATATGTGTTTGAGTTGATAGATACACCAGCACAGGCCTTTGTTATGGTCATTCCATTAGTTGTCTCACATGAGAACTTTTTTGTTCCCTGTGTAAACCATATATTCATAAGGCTTGTGTTTAAAAGGGAATACTCCTGATCGTTTGATTCTGCGATCCAGAAGTCAGTTCCTTTCTGCACGGCAACAATGAGTTTTTCCATGTTGAAAAGAAGATACTTATCAGTTCCGTTCTTATATGAATAGTACTGATTCTTCTGAAATCCGATATTGTCAGAGATCTGTGTGATGGCTGTTGCCTTTTCTACAAATGGTGTGTTTATGTAAAAAGAAACTCCTGGAACGCTGGTTATCTCTGTAAAGCCTGGACGTTCCTGTTGTGTAAGGGTCTGAGCAGATACTTTCTGATTGGCATTTACAAATACTGAGCCAACGATCATGACTACTGCTGCTACCATTATTATTAGGATAAGGATTCTTGACTTCATATATATTATCTCCCATTAGATATAAACTATAAATATATTATAACGAATAATAATAGCAGTCAATAAATAATACGCTTATAAAGCGCATGGCAAAAATTACATATCCTATGAAACTGATAAATACGCTGTTTTTTCTCTCAAAATCCTGTTGGTAGCAGTAAATTTATGGTATATACTGAATATTGTGTGAAAAAATGCAGAATACAGGGGGGTATATATGGACACATCAGTAGATAACATCGTAGATACAAAGACTATAGAAGAAACAGAATTTGATAAATGGGTTAAAAAGTCTGTAGCTAAAGCAGCGTCTAAGCACATCAAGCGAAAAACATTTTTCGCCGACAAGCTGAATATAGAGATCAAGGTAAACGGATCACATGAAGGAACATTTTCAATCCTGGTTGATAAAAGCATTGACGATAAGAAGAAATGGCTGACAGTACAGCCCTATGATTATAAGGGCCATGATGTTTTCATCGAAGGTGATGCTGATGTTATAAGAAAGATCCTAAAAAGACATGCGTCACTAGAAGAAGAGATTGAAAAGAAAACTGTTTCGGTAACAATCAAAAAGAACGATGACAAAAATCTATTGCAGCAGCTTAAATGGTACTTTACAGTCAGCGAAGAGTTTCTGTTTATTAAAGATAATCAGTATCTTAACCTTAAGCTGATGCTGGCAGTTTTTTCCTTGGGTTGCGCCACATGTGGTATTTTCACATACCTCATTACATCTGATAAAAATAGCGCAGCGATGCTGAACACTTTATGTGTCCTGGCAGCATTTGCCATCTTTCCACTTGCCATAATAAACCGAAATGCATTTGAACATTTTACAAGGATACTGCTAAATGTCGGCATCACCCTGGTTGGTGTATTAATTTCACTTAATGTATTCATGCTTCTATACAAGGTGTATTCTGGTGGCAACGAAAAACTTAGAATATATATACCGATGGTATTCTTCTTATTTATTTTTTCTATCATTTTGTGTTATTATGTCGCAGCTGCCGCATATTTCCTTTGGACCATTGTAAGTAAGCTCTGCGTAAAGCTGTTTGCATTCAATAAGTCAGAAGAAGGTGACGGTTATGAGTTCAAAGTCAGGAATTCAGTACTTTTGAAGATCATTGCTGTAATATCCACCATTCTAGCACTCATTGCGTATGTAACACCTATCCTCTCCCCTGTTTTGGAGATGTTTAAAGATAAAACTTAAAAAAGTAGATAGAAAAGGCCGGGAATCAAGTGTGTTATGCCTCCTTTGAAACAAATACAATAGAATCTATTATTGTTATCGGTTTGCCGTTATATCGATGCACAAAAAAAGCAGCAGACCATTTTGTGATCTACTGCTTCATGTGCATATTATAATACTATCAACTATTTCAGCTTTAACTGTGGATTCAATAAAAGATCTTTAATCATATCCTTAAAGTTATCCATCTCGTTTATCTCAGTAATTGTAGTTATCTTATTGCCTGCGTCTTTACTGCTGGCACCACAATGATACATCTTCATTGTATTCTTACCATAATCTGTAGCGATATACCTATCGTGGCACTTATTTGCTGTTTTAATAAAGCTTATCTTCATTGATGGATATTCTGTCATAAAGTCACTGAACTCTTGTTTCTTGAGAGCTGCATACCCCTTATTGTCAGTGATAATTGTTATATCTACTCCAGATTTTACATGGGTCAAATGCTGTAATGTCTTAGTCCCAATATAATCATCAACAATAATCAGATTAGACTTGGCTTTCTTATAAATCTTTTGATACGCCAAATCCGCTTTAAACGGTTCGCCATTGAGAATAAGAATTTCATCATCAGTAATTCCACTCTCAAAGAGCTTCATAAGGTCTGATAGTTCTGATTTTGTTACCATGTTCTTTTCAATGCTTTCCATCCTATCAGACAATTGATGTTGTCTTAATTCCAGGCTCTTAAGATCTTCATAAGGCAGCAACTGTTGATTCTGTCTTATATAATGTGACATTTCAACAAATGCCTCAATTATTCCTATGCTAGCCTGTATTGCAACATCTGTGTGTAGTACCGAAGTAAGCATTGCCACGCCCTGTTCAGAATACACATAAGGGTTATATGTTCTACCACCTTTTTTGCCCTCGGTCTGCATCGAGATGACAGATTGGCATCTCGATACTTCTTCATCCGTAAGCTGAAAACAAAAGCTTTCCGGGAAACGCTTTATATTACGCTTCCTAGCCCTGTTTAATGCACCTGTTTCGACGCCAAAATATACAGCAATGTCACTATCAAGCATAACTCTTATGCCACGAACCTCGAATATCTGCTCTTTAACTGCCTCTTTATCAATTGGCTCGAATGAAATTAGTTCATTTGTCCCCATATTTTCTCCATATACATCGAGATGCCAAATTGGCATCTCGATGCAATCCACATAAAATCAGCTTTCATTTTATAACAAGTTCATAACTTTTACTATAGGAATACCCATCTTTATAAAACAATTATAGTGTAGTTATATTCGCTTTTAACGTTCCTCACGATCCATATAGCCCGAAGCATCTACAGCAGATCCGCCTCCCATCATATACTTGTGACGGTTCTCAATTCTTCTTCGAGCATCGTTCGCTTTCTTCTTCTCCTGAGTAAGACGATTCTTCGCCTTCTGGAGCTGCTTCTCAGCATTTTCAATGCCCTTGTTAACAGTTACTTTGTTGTTGATCATACTCAACCCTCCTTGTAATAAAATGATTTAGTATTGTCCTGCGCAGGGCAAAGCAAAAAGGACTATTCCGTTTTGGAATAATCCTCTTTGCTTTGAACTACGATATATTGTTATCTAAACTCTTTTTCAACAAATAGCCGTGCAGAGATAATTAAGTATAATATAACATGAATGATTCCCGGCCATATTTTTTGCTCTATTATTTCTTATTGCTGTTTTTTCGCCCTAAAAGCGGTTTATTTCTTATTACCGTTAACGGTATCCTTAAGAGCCTTACCAGCTTTGAACTTAGGAACTGTAGCTGCTGGAATCTTGATAGCTGCGCCAGTCTGAGGGTTCTTACCTGTTCTAGCTGCTCTCTTAGCTGTCTCGAATGTTCCGAAACCAACGAGCTGAACTTTACCCTTCTTCTTAAGCTCCTTTGTTACAACATCTGTGAAAGCCTTAACTGCCTTCTCTGATGCAGCCTTTGTAAGGCCGGTCTGCTTTGCAATAGCTTCTACGAGTTCTGTTTTGTTCATAACATATCTCCCTTCTCATACTTTTGTTTGTTCGCTGTGCAACCACTTTATTGCTTTAACGAGCATTTAGTAACCATATTAAGATTATGGCAAGTGATGTACCGTGTCAAATAAAGCATTTCTATTGCTAGCTATAAGTACAACTATTATCCTTCAACAATGATTATCTCTGTATCGGTCTCTGTCTTATCCTTTACAGTAGGAGCTTGGATCGTAGTCTCTTCTGGATAGTGGTAGATTCTTACAACATAGTCACCTGCTTTAGCGAACGGTATCTCATAGTAGATATAGTACTGTGTATGATCCTGATCAATGGTGTAGCTTCCCAGTGACATCTCATATGTCTTCCCATCCTCAGCAAGAACAGTTCCAAATACTGTACAGCCCTCGACATTTGCCTTGTAGGATGTGTATTCTGCTATGAATTCTACATTCTCTCTGTCTTCCGGAAGTGTGAATACTGTCTCTTCACAGGTTGCTTCTTCTGCAAGCTTATCATTATCAACCTTGATTTCTTTTACGTTCAAAGTCTTTGGAATGATATTTAAAGTCCAGTCACCTGCCATTCCTTCAGCCATCGCGATGGTGAGTTCTTTGTCTTTAGAAGAAAAGTCCATGTTCATCTGTGTTCCATCGGGAGCAAAGACTATTCCCTGGATCGTATCATCAGCATAGGTGGTTTCAATGGATTCAAGTTTAACAGTAACTTTCAGGTCCTTTACCCTTTTAGGAACAGACACGCTGTACTGTCTTGAGTAGGCTTCTATCTTACTCTTTTCGTCTTTATAGTAGCTCTCGTTCATGTCTATGGTCTGTTCGTCTTTAGATCCACGAGTGAAATCGTAGTATTTATAAAGGCCTCCACCGTTTATGTTGTAATAGCCACTCTTCATATCCTGTGGCATTGAAAAAGACATATATCCGTTTGGAGTATCGTAAAGATAATCTTTACCAAATGAATACATTTCATATGCCTGATACATCCTGCAGTCTGCAGCTATATTTTTTTCGTAGTACTTTGTTCCAAGGAAGTAACCTACTTTATATGTTTTTCCCTGTTCAAGTCCTGTAATGACACCGGCTTTTCTATTTATCTGCTCCAGGGAAAGTGGCTTTCCATCTATAGTTGCAATTCTTATTGCATCTGACTCGGTCTCACCAATAGCGCTATAAAGGGATGATCCCTGGACCAGTCCTTCCTTATTACAATACAGGTATCCATCTTCTGTGATGCTTCCAGAAAAGCATCCGATGGAATATCCAAGAACTGCAAACCTTTCAAGTCCTACAGAATTAAGTCCAAGGCTGTATGACTGAAACGCTGCCAATTCGTCAGAATAAAAAGTGGGGATGAGCTTATCATCTGCCATTGTTGCTATGACTCTTCCCTCATTTAAAACGGAAGTTCCTGACTGAGCATTTCCAGCTACTGGAATGTATGTCGCATAAAATCTTGTATTATTCTTTACATAGTATCTGTCATTAACAAGCTCGGTGTCCTTATATGGAACCTGCTTATATGGATCTGTCTTAGTCTGAAAGATCTGGACATCTTCGCATCCTGTTAAGAGGCTCAGTGTAAGAATACAAATAGGAATAAGTGTTACAATTTTACTGAGCCTCATCGTATTCTTCCTCGAATTCTTCCTGAGATACTTCTGCTCTCATTTTCTGAAGAGTGAGCCCATCAACTGCAACTCTTTTTGCTTCCTTTAGCTTTTTGGTCTTCTTTTTCATGAGTTCTGAAAAACCGAATGTATAGATGAGTACCGCAAGTGTAATGATAAGCAGTACACCAAAGAGTGATTCCGGCATCCCATTAGGGATCTTGAGCATATCTGAATAATACATTTAATCAGCCTCCATATATATATTTATAGATATATTATATCTAAATATATAGTAGAGTCAATAAAAAACTCCCCTCAATGAAGGGAGTTGATAGATATTTTACATCGATTTCAGGCCGGTTTATTGTTTTTATCTTCCAATTGTTTCTTAAGATCTGTTACTTCTGCTTTCAAGCGTTCTATTTCTGAATTAGCTTCTTTTAATGCTTTACGTTTCTTGCTTAATCTGCCATAAAGCCATCCAATAATTGTTATTTTCTTCCATATTGATTTAAACCAATTGGCTATATTTCTAGGAATCGCCTTTATTTTTTCTCTCCGCTTAGCTTTTCGTTCAGCTTTCGTCTCTGCTTTGCATTTTGCATTTTCATCTCTG
Organism: Butyrivibrio proteoclasticus B316; assembly: GCF_000145035.1. Classification (NCBI taxonomy): domain Bacteria; kingdom Bacillati; phylum Bacillota; class Clostridia; order Lachnospirales; family Lachnospiraceae; genus Butyrivibrio; species Butyrivibrio proteoclasticus. The sequence continues at coordinate 65,711 of NC_014390.1, read as the reverse complement.
AGTACTTTTATTTTCGCAACCGCAGTTTTCCAGTCACTGTCGTAACTACTGGTATCCTTTTTGATGTCTATGTTACACAGATCACTTATAGAATATAGAATCTTTTGTGAATCCTCTTTTAAGCTAGGTTTTTCAGAGCACACTACTCTTTCATCATCCAATCTATAGTGAATGAATAGCTTCCTCTTTTTTCCATCCTTTTTTTCATCATTTTCTTCATTATTTTCTTCATCATTTTTTTCATCATTTATTCCTTCCTCTGTCTGGAAGTAATAAATTGCAGTATCATTCCTGTAAATAGTCTCAAGCCGAAACATCAAGGATAAAGTAATAATATTCATGAATACCATGTAAATGATAACCCAAACTAGAGAACCTTCTTTTATAGGATAAGAGATTAACAGAGATACAATGAAAAAGGCTTCAAGAAAAGATAGTATATCGCTTCGACCACCTTCATTAAGTGTCACGACATTCTTGCAAACACCAAATATAAAGATAAATGCCGCTATTATCACAAAAAATAACGTAACCGGGAATTTAGGTACAACTTCATGGACTACATTAAATAAATTTGTAGCCAAGAACATGAAAATCACTATAGAAAAGAACAGAATATTTAATCCTATAAAAAATACATTCTGCTTTATTTGATCAGTATAGCTCATAAATGATGTATCATATCTACTTTTAAACATGTTGATCAAAAAGGTAAATGCAGCCATGATAATACCAGACAGTGTGGCACCAAATATAATTACGCCAATTGGATTTCGTAGATCTTCAAATTTCGTTTCACTGTCTACCCACTGCATGGCCCAGTTAAATGCTTTTTCATATATATCTTTCAATTTGTACTCAGGAACCTTTATTATTTTGTAACCAAAATATACCAAAACAATAAAAACCACGCTGATGACAATATGTATAAGAAATATCCTTAAGGATCTTTTCTCTGAACAAAGATATTTTCTCCATACCTCCCATTCAGATTTTTCAGTCACTGTTATTTCTTCGTTCCCCATTTTATTTTTGCTCCCCTTTAATATGATTAATTATTTCCCCAATAATTTTCAAAAATTCTTTAAAAGATTTTTACGTTAAAAGTGGAATTATGCGTTTTTGAATCCTGAAAACACAATACAGAGCTTTTTTGAAAAAGCCCTTACTCCACCTCACCTGTTTCCTTGCTGATTCGTATTGTTGTATCACCCATTAGTGGCATTATAGTTCCGCTTTCTGTTATAAGTCCAAGATCAAAACACCATTCCTTTGGATTCTCAAATTCTGTTACTATAACAAGATTGTCAGCTAGTCTTTCCTGTAATATTTTTCTTGCCTGCTCTTGGTCTACCATTACTATAAATAACCTCTATATTTAATCTTCAATTGTTCTGATTACTTTTGAAATCTCATCCGCTAAAGTTATATGCCCCTCCGGTGTAAGGTGGAGCGAATCTACTTCTGAAGGATAGATGTATTTTGCCGCATCAAAGAATATACACCCTTTCTCTTTTGCTACCTTTTTATAGCACTCAGGGAACTTTCTAGATTCTTCAATTGCGGTTTCAGAAAATGCCCCAAAGAAAGGAGAAGTCCTTATCCCTGTTCCAATTTCCGGAGGAGATACAAGAATTATCTTGGGAACATACTCCTGTTTTTCAGCGGTGAACTCTTTGATCACATCTACCAGCTTTCCAGCACTTTCTGCAATCTGAGAAGCTGTAAGGTGGAATGTTGTCTTTAAGTCGTTGCTTCCAAGCATCAAAACCACTATGTGGATTGGTCTGTGTGAATAAAGGCATGGTTTTAGATAGTCAAAACCATTCTTCCACCCATCTATCGGATCATCATAAAGAGTGGTCCTGCCGCTACAACCTTCTTCTATCACATTAAAGTCTTCTCCCAGAAGGTATTGGAGCCTTCCCGGATATCTGATATCTCTAGGATACCTGGTCCCGTAGCCAGGCATATATCCATATGTATTTGAATCACCATAGCATAAAACATTTTTGATCATCTTATTTGCTATATTAACTCCTACCTTTTCTATAACACTCCTGACATACAGAATACTGATATGACCACTTTAACTTTTTGCCACAGCACTTACAGGACTTCATGCTGAGTTTCTGCATATCAAGGATAGTAAATATCTTTTCTGATATCTGTCTCTTTGTTTCAAGGATTGGCTCAAGATCTTCTTCATCCCCAAAGAATCTAGTAAAGGAATACAGAAAATCATATATTGCGCTGCTTGTCTCAAGTATCTGAAGAGCCTGCTTATACTTGGGGCTGATACCAGAATTGTCATATTTTCTCATGGTCTCTTCAAGCTCAACAGGTCTTCCCTCAGCAACAGCTCTGTAGAACTTCTTGTAAACGTCATATATCTCTTCGTTCTTTATATTAATTGGAATTCTGATGAACTGTCTTATTAGTTCCCTGTCATCCTTTATATCCTCAAGGGCATGGGCGACCGTGATCTTTTCTAAGATATCGCCTTTATCATAAAAGTCCGCAGCTGGAATCTGATTCCACAGTTCCAGGATTGTTGATATCTTCCCATCCTTTTCAAGGAATTCTTCTGGGATGTTTATCATGGCTTTTCCTATAGGAACCGCATCGTAGAAAACAAGATATTTGATGATGTCGTAATCATAATAGGAAGTAACATATCCTACATCATACTTACCATATCGACCTGCACGGCCTGCTATCTGCTTGATCTCAGATACAGTAAGAGGACGCTCTTTTATGCCGTCATACTTAACAGTCTCTAAAAATACAACTCTCCTGATCGGAAGGTTCATGCCCATTCCAATTGCATCAGTTGCCACCACGACATCAGTTTCGCCATCTGCAAATTTGCCAGCTTCTCTATGTCTTACATCATAAGGAAGTGATCCGTAAATGATACTGCAGGTCAGGCCGCTGTCCTGAAGCTCAGCTGCAACACTATGAACGTCTTTTCTTGAAAAAACAATCAGAGCATCTCCCTTTTTAACGTCCTCAGGGAACCTAAAGTTTGATGCTTCCTCATCCATTTCAAGTGGTGTCTTTCTTTCGTGATGGACAACTTCCATGATATCACCACAGCTCTTTATCATTCTGGTAAGGAGCTTTTCAGCATCAGGAGATGCGCAGACATGGATCTTTTTAGCACGAAGTCCCAAAATAGCTGCAGTCCAAGAGCCGCCTCTCTGGCGGTCAGCTACCATCTGTGCCTCATCTATAATTGCCATATCCCACTCATCCCTAATGCTCATCATCTCTATTGTTGATGACTGGTGGAACGAACCAGGAACTAGAATCCTTTCTTCTCCTGTTATCATGGAGCATGGGCATCCGTTATTGTTCATAGATTCGTACTGTTCATAGGCAAGGAGTCGTAACGGCGCAAGGTAAATTCCACTGTCGGCTTCCATGAGTTCCTGAACTGCCTGATAGGTCTTACCTGAATTAGTAGGACCTATATGAAGTACGAAATGCCTTTTCATCTTTCTTGCAAGAGGAAAGAGTGTTGTATAATCATCAGGCGTTGAATCCTGAATATTATGATATAGAAGCCTCTTTGCTTCCATTGTCTTCTTGATTCGCTCTGCAGCATGTACATACTTAGGGTTATGTGAAACCTGTTCATAAACAACCATCTCATTTAGATGTGCTCTCACATACTCTACGATCTCTCTGTCACGCTTTGTCACATGAAGGTTATTCAAGATGATCTTAGTGCCGATCTTCTCATTCACCGACATGGCAAAGTCAACAAGCGGCATGTTATCGCAGTTAAGGATCACACCGAAGATTACTTTTGCATAATCCGGCATCATCTCTTTTAGCATGGCTCCGGTAAATTTCTTAGGAATGTACTCACAAAACTTCCCCACATTTTCCTTAAAGATCTCCTGCCTCTGGCTTCGTCCATATGGCCCTTTTGAAATCATGAACAGTTTTTCTGTTGCAAGAACATCCAAAAAAGCATCGTAAACAGCCCTGCAAACATCGTCAGAATGCTTCTTCCAGTACTCAGTGAACTCTTTCTTGGGAAAAGCTTTCTCCGCCAGTAATTTATCTTTCTTATCTTTTTTCCTTTTGGCTATAAATCGATTATATTGTCCTTTTTTCTTCATATCTCTTTTTGTTTCTATCCTATTTTGTCTGAAGGATATTTGTATCTTTTTTTATGGGGTTCCAGTTTAACTCCGCTGGCTCAGTGACGTGGCCTTTTAAAAGAGTTTTCAGCTCATCATCCGAAATCGTTCTTGGATCCTGCCCTTCATAGTTTATTATAGTAGTATCAATTCCATCAACCCAAGGGTAATCCAGCTCCCACTGCCTTACAAACCCTTGTCCGCGTATATATGAATAGCCTTCGATGAAGTAATCAAAAAAGTATGTCCAGTATCCTGACTCTGGAAGATATCCATTTAAGGCCATTTCGCGAGTTACAACACCGCCTTTGATATCATAGACCACATATGTGTGACCTTCATCTCCCATCCTTGCAGTGATAAAGAGCTCGTCTGCTCCGTCTTTGTCTATATCATAGAGGGCATAGCCAGGATCTTCTGCTTCATCAAATGTATAGCCCATTCCTTCATCAGAAAACATTTCTTCTCCAGAGATTACTTTTTGAATCAGATCATTGTACAGCGTAAGTGTACTATCTTTTGCGGGAGCATTACCGCATCCGGAAAGCACAAAAGAAGCCATTATTCCTGATAACAGCACTGCCAATTTTTTCTTCATTTCATTATTCTTTTTTATTCTCATGATCATTTAGTTAACGCTTCTTCCTTGCTTAAGCCTTTTCTTATCCTAGCTCTATACGTAGATACCTTTACTCCATACTCTGCGCACATGGCTGCCTCATTGGCGTATCCATTTCCAAGATGATCCTCTACCCTGTATGACACCCTGTCTACAATATCATCAATGGAATAGCCCTTCTTTAGTTTTAACCGGAATGAGTTTGGATGTATGCTGAAGGCTTCGCATACTTCTTTCTGAGAGTAGTAATCTACTCCGCCGCGCGAAAAATAAGGCTGTTTACCTTCAAGTGATTTCTGAATAGTCCAGCCTCGTTCGATACGTTTTAGATATAGAGTTGGTGATACATCATAGGCATCACACATTTCCGTTATGGAACCGTAGGATATACCCTTATGATCCATGCACTTTGTTTTCTTGTTCATCAGATGATTCTTTCATATAAAACAACCCTTTTTAGCTTAAAATATTATATCATTTTTATGTACTTTCTGTCATTTTTGGTAATGCTCCTTTTGTAAATAAATGCTTTACAATATTTACAAAATTATAATGGCCACATATACAGACTAAAGACCCATAACTACAAATTGCAATTACGGGTCTTCTTTAACAATAGGTATTTTTATTTATCTTCAAATAGTTCTTTGAAGTCTTCTCTAAACAATAAAGCTAGTGTTCTAGCAAATTCACGAGGCACAGCATCATAAGCCATAGGCATATACTCTCCGCCTAGATCATTAGCTAAAATATAATCGCTGATGCCTGTTTCGCTAGTGTAGTCATTTTCAAAGTCTTTGTATTCATTATCTTCTTCAGTACCATAATAATTCTCATAATAATCTAATAGCTTTTCCAATCTGGGGTTTGCCATTCCCCATCTTTTATTATAGAACGGCCAATCGCTGGTATGACTTTCAGTACAAGCATAATCATACAGAGCATGGCATTCTGTGATAAGTCTATGAAGCTTATCATACGTACTTTGTCTTATTTTCAGGCTTTCAGTATCTAATAATTTATATAGATTAATAAAATAATCTTCAACTTCTACATGGATTCTATCTATAGCCTCATTAACTGATTCTGTTTCGTTGTTTCTTCTTCTCATTGAATAAGAAATGTGAAATGAATACATATCACTAGCAGACAAATATGTATATAAGAAATCAGTAAGAAGCTTATGTATGTAAATAATTATCTGTTTTTCATCATCTGATGGGGCATTGAAATTAAACTCCTTTGTAACTATCGGAGTAAGTAACTCTTGATAATCAATCTTAAAATATTCGGCTATCTTCTTGACTTCATCAAGAGTATCGGGGCCAAATTTCCCCAATCTCCATTTCTTTACGGTATCCGCCTCAACTCCAACAATCTGATGTAAATCTTCATCTATTTTGACGTACTTTTTGGCTTTATCGAAAGACTTTGCTTCAATATATAGATTTTGAAGTTTTTCTGGGCAAAAATTGCATGCTACACCATCATCTAAAAATGATCTCATTACTGCTCTCCTATGGCTTGTAATAGCTCTCTTCGATAGTCCTCTTTCGAAATGGTATAAGAATAATGCTTGATTTTAATGATAGTATATTTGTCATGAGGAAGGTTTTCTTTAAGAATATTATAAACTTTATCACCCATTGCAACCAGTACTGGGGTTCCCGATAAAAAAGATATCTCTTCCTCAAAATCATTTATATTTCTTTTTACTTCAGACGGATGTTTCTTCATATAAGAAATAACATTTTCTCCATTTGTATCTGCATGAAGTTTTATTATGTCAGTCAGATAAGACCCCCACAACTTAGTACCTTTCAAAGCATATCTAAGCTTATAATCATGATGTCTTGCATTGGGGCTATGAAAATTACGCCAGTCAGAAATGTTTGTATTAACTTCTGTCCCTGAAACATTCAATCCTACAAAAACATATCCGGTATCCAAGATGTCTAAGATATCTTCATTTTCAAACATGTCTAGATTTCCAACATTTGATTTTGGTGTCCCCTGCTCAGGAGCCCATACTGCCCAGCTGGATACTTTTCCATATTTCTGCTTCATTTCCTTATATATTTCTTTTTTAATCATAATATATTATTCCTTTCCTATAGTTAAAAAATCACATTATCTTCTATAATATTCACCATCGCATATGCACCAATCCTCAGTCTTTTTGCCATCTCTTATAGGAACCACATCCGAATCATCCATATGGCTTCTTACACTACACATAAACGACTTTTTTCCTATTTGTTCGAGGTTAGCACATCGTCTGCAACCAATACTAAACTCTGTTATGCTACCCATATAACTCTCCTTCATTTGGAACTATGGCCTGCCGCCACTTCTCACCAATGCAGACCATGTTTTATTGGATATCAGTGACTTACGTAAACAACACACTATTTGTCGAAAGGTTCTTCGCAAAATCATTTCTTGCGATGAGACAATGTTAGCAAACGGATAGTAGAAATAATAGTGAGTGTATTTTCTCTCCCCGATTCTCACCAAGTATCCCCATTTTTATTTACCGTGTTATCTATAATTCAAGACATATGCTTCATGCCTTGAAAATAGCATAAAAAAATACCTCCCATTACAGGAGGTATCTAAAACAATGTTAGATCATTTTTTGTAAGATGTCATTTTTGCTAAGGTAAGATGACTTTTTAGACTGACTAGATGTATTTGATTCCCTTTTTATGATCATGAACTTGAAAAAAAGCTCATTTTCTGGAATCTTGCTGTCGTATGCGTCGTTTGCTACTACCTTAAAGGCTTCGCAGTGTCTTCCATCCTTATTCTGGTAGTATGAAAGCTCTGTATGGCAGGAAATAAGATCTCCTTCCTTAAGGCCACTCTTTTCAATAGCCGCATAGATCCCTTCATCTGACCAAGCATAGAGATAATACTTTTTTCTAAGCTTAGGAGCTTCGATCTCTATGCTCATTCGCTTTCCAGCTTTATATTCAGATGTCTGGATATTCACGACACGACAATCGTAGAATGTCATCCGGTTCCATGGTGTGTATTCCTTCTTTCCCTCAGGAAATGTATAGGATACATATTTGATTTTCATGATTTGTTCTCCTTACAGAAGGTTATCTTACTGTTACTTCCAGTCCGCCTTCTACTTTCTCAACAGATTCGACTGAGGATATCTTGTTGAACAGATGGTCAGCAATTACATCGATATCCATACCTATCATCTCCTTTTCTGGAAGGAAATGAACACCGGGAGTTAAAATTGATAGGATAAGTTCGTCATGATCGCTTACCCAGTCTGCAAGTTTATTTTCTTTTTGAGGTGCTCCATCATTTGCATGACGTGCAGCTACTCTCCTTGCAGCTTCTCTCTCCACATATTCCCTATGCATACGCTCATAAACTGTTTCTTTCGAAACAACAGGGATATCATTTGGAACGGTCACGTTTTCCTTTTTGATTTCATTAGGATAAACCCAGATACCCATGGCATCTTCTGACCTTTCCATTTTTGTCTTTGTTTCTTTACCGATAGCATTTGCTGTAACAACTGTTGCAACTTCTATTGCACTGTTTACAATTGCTGTTAACCCAAGTAGTAGATCAAACATTGTTTTCCTCCTTAGCTGTCATCTTGGTTTTCGCTTCGTTTGGAAGCTTTCTTGGAATTTTTGTCATTTGTTTTTCCTCCTTTTACCTGATTTAAGGTTGCTATATAAAAAAAGAGCCAGGGCTTTATAGAATGAGCCATGACTCTGCTTAAAATAATAAAAGCCCTGGGAAAAATCCCAAGGCTCTACAAACAATAATATGATAAATTAAAACTACTACTAACATTTAGAATATAACATTATTTAATGTTCTTGTAAATATGCTCTAGTACATGCTTCCAAGTACACTCATGCTGGAAAACACAAGTAAAAACTCGGTAACAAAGCTAAGGAGCGGATATATAAGAAGCCCCTTGTCAGATCTGTTTTTAAAGAAAAGGATGAGTGAAACAATTACTGCTATCATGGTCGGCAAGAATCCAAGAAGTGTAAGGATCGCCGGTATAAACACTATCCCTGATAGAATCTTACTTATTTCATATATAAAACTTGTCTCCTCAACCGCAAGCTGATATCCATCCCATACTTTCATATGAATACTAAGATATAGGAAAAACAATACTGTTAGTACTATCTGAATGATGAGTAGAATCTTTAATGGTGTATGTTTTTTTGCTGTCATAAATTATTTCATCTCCTCCGTATGCATATAATAAACAATCTTTAAGATGGATTCGTTTCAAAAAATCATTTGAAAATAGCCAAAGAAAAAGCCCTGGATAAAATCCAAGGCCCTGGAATCTCAGTAATTCAATCCATATACTCTTCAAGTCGGCCAAGCATATCTTCACATGCTTCCTGCTCTGTTTTGTGGAGCTTTTGATCCCACTTCTTATTTCTCTCAGCGAAATAAACCTCATAGCCAAACTCAGTCTTTTCAAGGCATATAGCGCTGTCTGAGTAGCCACCAATATGATAAGACCTCTCAGGGACGTTCTTTAAAGCATCCTGTAGATCATTTATGTTTCTAACTGCGACCTTATCCATATCCTGCCTCCATATAATAATCTACCAACAGTTAATAGTTCTTATAAGTCTAGTGTAATGATTCAGGCCTCCAAATGCAATAAAAAATGTGCTTAAGAAAGGCTTTCTAGACATAAAAATGGACCATGCTTTTGTAGTGCATGGTCCGTTTTGCCTTTTGTTAAAGATATCAGATAGTTAATTGCGTAATGAGATACTGGTAAGCATCACACTGACTGTCGAACCTATGAAGGTCCATCTTGTGATTACGTTCACCGTAGTATACATCCCACTTTGATCCATCCTTCTCAGTACAGAGTACTCCTTCGGAGTATCCGTTTATTGAAAAAGGTTTTCTAAAGCGAAACTGAAGCAGTCGGATTAACATTTTCATTTCTCTTTCGTAAGCCATGAAAAGTCCTCCTCCAGCTTGTGCTGCAGTAGTTCATTAGCGATGCTCTGCTCATGATAATACTGAATAGCACCACCACAGCTGTTGAACGCAGCCCTTACCTTTCCTCTTTTTACTACGCATTTTACATGGATTCCGTCAGCTACAACTTTGTACTGATGGTATTCACATGTGCTTTTTTCATAGGGTAAGCCCAAGAGTTCAAATGCTGTTCCCAATGGAGCTGTAAAATATCCCTTGTTTGAACCATACCTTACAACAATAGTTCCTTTTGGAAGTTCTACGTCCATAAGGTACTGACCGTTTGGCTCCTTATGAGTCTTGTCAAACCCACAGTCATCAACCATAGCTGAGACCTGAGGCCAGTTAACAACAAGTTCTCCTGCAGCGTTATATCCGCCGAATGTTGCACTCTGAAGCTTTACCTTTATCCCCGTAATATCTTTTCCATAACAATTGTAAACTTTTTTCATCCTCTTTTTTCCTTTCTAATCAAGAGGAGAAAGCCATTACAGCTCTCCCCTCAGGTGATAAACGCTCCGGGAAGAGCTGTTGCATTATTTAGTTGTATTATCTAGTGATATAAAAAGAGCCTATCCACCGAAGTGAACAGGCTAATTTTGCTTATGAACCAAGGATCTTTCTGATCATAGGCTCAAGGAAGTTAAAAATAACAAATAGTGTACCTGCGATACTAACAAGATTTTTAAGGATTTTATCATAAAGATCAGTCTTAGACTTGATCTTATCGCCGGCGTCCTTAAGCTTGTCTATTACCAGTGTTACTAATTTTTTAAGTAACTGGAAAATAAGCATGCTGCATCTTGCTAAGTAAAATACTACGTAGATTGCACATCCAAACATGGCAACCTGTATAATACCACTGCAGTTACTGTATGGAACGGTATAAAAATTACCAATTAAAATGCCTGCAGCGAAAAAAGACATAAGCTCTAAAAGCTCTACATTCAATCTCTCAAAGAACTTTGTGATTGAAGCTGCACTGCCAGTAATTATAACCAATCCAATGATAAAGAGAATTCCTGCCCAAACGCTTAAAGCGAATGCTGTAGGGTCATTGTTTTCTGTAATATCAAGTAAGAAAAATGTATACAGAAATGATCCGCCAGACAATGCAAGGCCTATTGAGATTCTCCTTCTTTCGTTCTGATTAATAAAACCAGAAACCTTTGCTGATAACATCATAAGTTTTGTAGTGATTTTTGCCTTCATTTTGAAGTACCTCCTTATTTTACGGATTTTGATTTAAAGTATGTCTTTTGATTTAGTAAGTCCGTTGCTTAAAAATGGGCATAAAAAAAGCCGCTTCACAAAAATGAAACGACACTACTAGCAACAATTTTAAACTAAAACTACTAAACATGAAGAATTATACTATGAAGAAATGCCCATGTAAACTAAGTTTAGCGTATACTATATATCTATCTGTATTTTTTCTTACTCGGTTCCATTAGACTATCATAGTTGTCTTTACTTGTTGATTTGATATTAATAAAAGGGCCAAGTCATGTGACTCGACCCTCTTATTGCTTTAAACTGCAAGCTTTTCTTTTAGCTCTGGATCAGCATAGATAATGGATTTTGCAGCACATTTCACCTGCTCATCCTTAGAGTATCTGATAAGAAATGCCAGATTCTTAGGCGCTGTTTCATATATATCTCCAAGCGTCATCCCCTGATAATTCCCGCAATCTGCCTTTAAAGCTTTGGCTATCTCAATAGACATCCCTGCATCTTGAGCTTCATTCTGCATAGGTGGCACCACGCGATCAGCCTCTTTTTCTGCCTTTACTGAAGGAGCCTCTTCTTTAGAAGAATCCTTAACTGCTGCTTTTTTCTTTGGCTGAGGGATCGGATTGCCCATCTGGGAATATACCTTTTCTTTAACGCCTTCCTTACTTCGGCTCTTACCTTTTTCATCTACAGCTTCTGTTTCATGCTCATCCAGGTTTTCTTCCGGAGCATATATATCACCATAGAATTCAAGTCCTATTCCTGCATCATACAAAGCTCTGGATTTAGCAGCACCTATTACTGTTGCCTTCCATTTTGAAGCTCGTTCAGCCTCGCTCATGAAGATGCCAGGCATAACCTCATCAAGTGAAAGACAATGGAAGCCGTGTCCTAAAACTTTCTTTGTACCATCATCTGCGTAGGAAACAAAGAATACATTGGCGCAGCACACAAGCGTATCGCCAATCTTGTCAAAATAGACGTCCTCTTTGTCCCTATACACAAAGCCTGAATTAAAAAGACCGCATATGATCTTCTCTATCATCCTCTTGTACTGAAGCGGAATATATCTGGATCCTCTTCCATCTTCCTTTGACAGATAGTACATGTTTTCAATAACATCTTCCGGTGTTCTTATTTCTGCCATGCATCCATTTGCCTTCATTGCCGGAGCTAAAAGATTCTTTACCCAGTTGTTAATTATCATCTTGTTCATTTTCTTTCTCCTTTTTATCTGCCAGGATTTTTCCAATAACAAATCCCAGGTCAATAATGCTCAAAACCAGCAGTAATACTGCGCTTTTCTTTGACATAGTTTCTTTTATCATGGTAGAATAGAGTTACAAGGGAGTGGGTTGGACTCCCCCGTAACTCTGATCTTTTAAGGAAGAAAGCTCTTAATAGCAATGGCGATGTTTATCACATCTTTTACCATCGTTACTAAGGTAGCAATCGTCTTAACAAGATCGAGATTCTTTGGTGAAGAATTGGGATTCTTTTTTTTAGTCTTTTGGCTTAGAAGAAGAGTCCTTTTTCTTTACCTTCTGCTTTGCAGCTACCATGAACTTAAATCAAAAGATCTTATTCAGTCATTTCTTTTGTTCATGATTTTTCCGACAATCGGAATCAGTTTTGGCAAACCAAAAACACGAACAGTATCGCAGCAGCTGATTCAATTATTTCCATGACTTTCTCTCCTTTCTGCTAAATGGGCATAAAAAAGGGAAAGCCTAAACTCTCCCTTTATCTGCTCATGTATGCAGTTGCTGTTTAGTGAAATGGCAGCTCTTCTTCAATTCCATCCGGAATATCCATAAAACCGTCATCATCCGAAGAACCTGCCTCGGAATGTGTTTTACCAGAAGTAACTGATGATGCGTTCTTATTCTCCGCAAAATCAATCTTGTCAGCTACAAAGTCATATGTATAGACTTTTCTGCCATCCTTTTCATAAGATCCTGGTGTAACATGGGATTCAAGCTCAATCTTGATTCCCTTTTTCAGATACTTTTCGACAAACTCTCCAAGCTTTCCAAAAGCTACAACATTGATATATCCTGTTGTGTGCTCTTTGTCCTGCTTGTCGATTGCAAGTGAAAATCTTGCAACAGCGCTTGTCCTCTCTCCCTGAGTGTATCTCACCTCAGGATCTTTCGTCAGGCGTCCAGTAAATAGACATTTGTTCATCATTGTTTTTTCCTCCTTATTGGGTTTTATTGTGCTTTGTGAACAGTTTCTATAAGTAGAGGATGCTAATAACTGGAATAAAAAATCCGCTAAGCCTTGTACAGGCCTAACGGATCGATTTTTGCCACAATTATTAACTTAACTACTTATAACATATTTAATTATAGTATTTCGAAAAGTAAGAGTCAATAAAAACCTTCATTTTCTTTTAGCTTCTATAGCCTTTTTTCATGGTAGTTTCTCTTTTCTTGCTTCAAGGCTGATACACCCCCGCAAACAAATAGGAGGCCAATTATCAAAAATACTATCCTCACTAAGAGAAACATTATAGAAAAGAACCTGTCATAAACCGCTGTAGATGGCATGAACAGACTAAAAATCCATGGAAAAACAGCTACAAAAATGCCGCAGACTATCTTTGAGATACATAACTTAACTCTTTCCTTATGAATGTCTTCTTTAAGATCAGCAAAAACGTCTTTCATATCTTCCCCTCACCTTTCTTCCGAAAAAACGCAAGCAGTTCCTATCTTATAACACGCCATATCTATATCCGACATACCTTAGTACCAGCGCCAATATAAGCGTAATCCCCATGATGACGATAAATGTTGGTGTCAGTCCCTTAATTGTTTCACCTATACTAAAGTTTTCTTTTCCCTTGGTAACGGATACTTTGTTAGTTCCATCAGTCATTTCCATATGTAACCCCTTTACATATATAGAATCAAAACTTCACTATAACGCCCTTCTTTTCCTTTTTCTCACTCCTGTCCTTATACAGGCCATAATATCTGCATCTGTCATTGAACGTGATGATAAAATCCTTATGGATTGTACGATGTAATTTCTGGTCTACAATCCCCCACTGGCTTGTAAACGCTGAATTTCCATCAAACTCTATATATACCGGTGATTTGTCCTCAAGACTAGTAACATCTACTGGATATACTTCAATCCCACTGACAACCATTGTTAAGTTCCTTTCCATGAATCGGGCTTTGGTATCATCCAAAGCCCATATCCTTTTTTGTTTAGTTGACACCAAAGATTCCTGGTGAATACTTATCCTTAACGGATTTTTCTAGGTCGATAACTACTACATCACCTTCTTCAAAGTCAGGTATCGGTGTTGGATCTCCTGAAAGAGGCATTGTATTAAAGCCTTCAATCTCCCACATATCTCCACCGAAAGCACCGCCTAGATACCTAAGATGAGCTTTTCCATCCTTATATGTTCTTATGTTGAAATTAACAATAAGATATCCGCTCTTTTCAAATACAGGATCATCTTCTTTGATTCCAAGTCCACCATTTGCTGAGGCCATGTATGTTTCCATATCAAAGCCCGGGTGCTTGTTCAGATCAACGATGAACAGATCGGATGGAACATAGAACTGACCATACCATGTCTGCATGGATGTCCTGAATCTATCTGTGTCTTCTGCAAGCCATCCTGTATCTACGGTTCCGTCATTATCAAGGTCACTGTATCTTAATACGCTCTCAAATTCTGTTGCAGTATCCTTGGTATTCCAGCTAAGCTGTTCCCATTCACCAGAGTATAGTCTGAGGTTCTTATTTAGGATGATATGGCTAAGGCAGTATGATCTTGTACTTCTTCCAAGTACTTTCTCAGAAGTAAGCTGATTTGCTCCAGTAAGGCTGTAGTCTGAGTTATACTGCTCTGCTGTGAAGTTGCTCCAATCACCAAAGTGATACTTTCTTGCAGATCCACCGCTTTCAGTATCAGTCATCTCCTTGGTGTAATATGCTCCCTCCTGCATCTTTGTTCCGATCTTTGTATTCAGCCAGTTGGATGTGATGGTATCTCTTGATGTTCCATATTCGATATAGGAACCACTTCCATCAGAGTTGTTATAAAAGACCTTTATATGGTCACTGTCTACCTTATTTCCGCTGTTATCTACATATGTAAATGTTGGGATGATATCAACCTTATCGTTCTCATTCCAAAGATTTGCTATAGTCTTAACTTCAAAGCTGAAGGTCTGTCCCTTCCATAAAGCACCCTGCTTTTTAAACTGAGGAGATTTGCCGTCCGTTAAGGTTATAGTGTTTTTCTCCGGCCATGTGCTTTCTACACTGCCATCAAGAAGATATCTTTGGTTATCCTCTCCGAACCTGTTCTTGGTACCAGTCTTCTTTTCATTCTTGGACATTACGAATGAAAGTTCATTACTTCCAAGTACTGATTCCCCAGCATACAAAGAACCGTTGTCCGTTCCTGTGATAGTAAAGTCATATATCCATCCGGAAAGCTGTATAGGAATCTCATATGTAGCTACATATTTAGCTCCGTCATCAGCTATAACAAGGTTAAACCAAAGATTTCCTTTTTCTTCCTCTTCTGAGTAATGTTCTGCAAGGTCACCATCAACGTTTATGGCTTCAACCTTATAAAAGATGCTGCCTTCGTTACCAACTTCTCCCATTTCTCTTGCATATGAAGGGATATAAATAGGAGTGTCGATCCAGTGGTTATCTACAGTATCATGCCAGTCAGCTGGCTTTTTAATCTTGATCCAATTGGTGTAATTATCTGCCTGAAGCTCGTAATATACCCCATCGTAAAGAACTTCAAACGGAAACTTCATCCACTTATTCTGTGTGTATTTATCGTACTTACTAGGATTCTCACCGGATTCATCATATCCAAGGATCTCTCTATGTTTCATGGAATCCCAGTGCATGATGTATTCCGTATCAAGTCTTAGCTGATACCACGGTGTTGGGTTCTCACTTATAAGCTCTGTTCTGCCCTTTCCTTTATCTGGAATCGCATGCCCTTCACCGTCTGTAATAACTACTGGGGATATAACAGGTGTATGAACAAACAAGGGCTCATATACTTCATATCCATCTATGACATGTGCCGGATCAAGTCCAAGACAATTTACTGGAACTATCGTTGTAGCTAGTACCGCCATGGAAGCGGCAAAAGCTATTATCTTTTTAAATCTCATCTTCCGCCTCCTTAATCCGCACTAAACTGTATTGCTGTTTTTGAGTATGTAGCAAGTCGCTGATAATAGACTTTCATAGATGTTTCATAATATCCGTTATCAACTGTTGGCGGTATCTGAACAGATACGCTTCCTGTTACATCTGCTGGATCATATGCATGAAGCGGTTTCGTACCAGTTTGCTGCAAATAATCATGTACCCATGCTGCTGAATTTGTACACAGCTTATATGTGGTTGGTACAGGATTTTGTTCATCGACAAAATTACATCCAGTCACTGTCTCATTACTCATAAAAGTGTGACCGTCAATAACCAACTTATCGTTTCTTGTTCTTGTGTTTGCAGAGATAATCTTCCTTATAGCATCTATATCATTTTTTTTCTGAGCGTCTAAATCTGGTTTTTGAGATACAAGACCTAGATCAACAGAATTCTTATATGTGAATGTACCAAGGCTTACATGATCGCTTGTTGTTGCTTTCCAAAGAGGCTCTTCTGTGATCAATGGCCCATGAGTAGCTACATCTTTATAGTCCTTGGTCCCTATGCAAGTTATTGGTACTTCGTGCGTATCATCATAATAAATATGGTCACCATCATAAGCACCATTTGCTATGTCTGCATTAGTAAAATCATATATATGTGTATCAGACAAATACTGGAATGCCACATATGCTGTTCCAATATCAAGATTTACTGTCTCGGAATAAGTATCTATGTCATATTCCCACCAGGGAGTTTCGTTAATTCCATCATTATCAGTATCTATATATGTCCAATAGCCACTATCAATCTTCCATCTATATGTAATTGGATGCGTATAGTGCTTACTTACTATCCTTGCATAGACA
This sequence comes from Butyrivibrio proteoclasticus B316, assembly GCF_000145035.1. Taxonomy (NCBI): domain Bacteria; kingdom Bacillati; phylum Bacillota; class Clostridia; order Lachnospirales; family Lachnospiraceae; genus Butyrivibrio; species Butyrivibrio proteoclasticus. The sequence goes on along the minus strand of NC_014390.1, from coordinate 48,678 downwards.
TTTGTATTTCCATACCAGCTGTCAGCAAGAAAAGTATTTGTAATATACTCACTTGAAGGAATACCTTTTGATAGATCGAACTCCGAAGAAAAATTGCTCATAGCAAATGCAGGCTGGTTTGCATCGATATTTGCATACTTATCCATTGTGTAATCATATGCCACAAACTCATCATCTTCATTGTCTTGTTGTATTTCAATCGTCCCATTACCTATAAGTAGATATCTATTAAAGTGCGAAAGAAGACCGTTATTTACATTAAATATCTGACTCATGCTATATCCGTCTTCCGTAACACCAACTTGCAGGTTTCCATCTGATCCACCATACCCGGGAACATTCAAAAAAGGACCATCTGCCTTTCCTGTCGTGTCATCATAAGCCATCATTATACAATCGATTTTTATATACACAGCAGGGCCTGTTCCATCAACCGCTTTTTGTATTTCCTCGGCCCATGCTGGGTCTTCAATTGCAGCTTGGCTAATTATGTCTTCTAGCTTTATTAACCACGTATTATAATATGTATTTCTTTCCTCATCTAAATCTTCTTTAACATTTGCCAATTGCCAATCAAAATGGTTTTTATCACTATGTATTTCCTGTTTTCCAGGATAAGCACATCTTGTTATTGTTACTCCTTTTGTTTGATAGTGTATCGGAGTTGTTCGCCTCTTATCGACAGTTACAAATGTCACGTTATTATATTCATCTAAGTGTACATCCCATGCATAAACCTTTACCGGAATTGCTAATAATAAGACAAAAGACAAAAAAAGAAGTCCACATACAGTACAGATCCTTTTAGTAATTGAGTGCATGATATTCTCCTTGTACTATTACATTTAGATATACTATAACACTTTCTAATAGTTCATTCAAGAATTGCACAACAAAAAACCCATAATTCTTGCGCGAATTACGGGTTTGTCTATTATATTCAGTTCACAGTGAACCACTATTATGCACTTTTTGCAAGTTTACTTTTGGCGTTCTTCTTTTTCATTACTGTCAGGCTAATGCCAACTATTACAAAAATGGCAATTACAGATATCAGGATATATAAATATGCTACTGGAAATCTGCTAGGCATCGCTTCTGTACTGAGCACCTCTTCACAACGTGTACATCTTGTCACCTTTTCTCCTGGAGTAAACCATCCAGCCTCTTTAGTCACTATTGGCGTTCCAGCTTCGTGACCAGTAGCTGCAATCTCCTCTGTATAGCTATCACCACACATTGAGCATGTATAAGTTATCTCACCAGACTCTAAACATGTCGCATCTTTGGTTACAGATTCTTCATATTTATGGTCAATAATTGGTATTTCTTCAGTATAAGAATCACCACATACTTTACAGGTATATGTAAGCACCCCAGCCTCTGTACAGGTAGCTTCTTTAGTAGTTTCAGATACATAGTCATGTTTTCCTGTTGCTGGAATCACTGTTTTGTAGGAATCACCACATTTAGAACATTTACTTATCATTTCACCATCTTCAGCACATGTTGCTTCTTTAGTAATGGATTCAACGTAGTCATGTTCACATGATTTGGCCTGCTTCACTGTTTCTTGATTAGATGTATCCTGAGAGTTATCTGTTTGCCCTGATCCACTTCCAAAATGGCCCAAAGTATACCCTGCATCTTCACATTCTTTTCGAAGCTTTTCAATCAATTGCGATTCTTCTTTAGAAGAATAAAACGTGCCTTCAGTACATTGCACATGAACTGTGCTTGCCATAAACATCCCTATCATTGATGCAGTTAGAAGGCATCTTTTTAATAACATATACTTTTTCATGCGTGTTATTCCCCATAACAATACTTTATATATATCTTTTTATTATATTAAATATAGTGCAGGACTGTATAATTGTCAATTTTTCTGCCATGTATCGCCCCAAAATGCCCATATATCCTGCAAGTATCAATTTTATATTATTATCTGCATCTTAGCAATCCGCATATTTTCGAGCAAAAAAATAGAAGGAACTCATTTATCGGATCCCTTCTTGCCAGTTGTTATAGTTTTCTTACTGTTTTTACTCTTCATAAACAGATCATATGCCAGGTAGAGTAGTGGAAACGCTGCACATAAAAATACGGGCTTTCCACTTGTTAATGCCACATATACCCACGCTGCTCCACCAACTAAAACTACAAATGCTTCTAACTTTTTGTTTTTCATACAATCTCTTTCTCCTTCTATAAGGAAAAGCTCCTTACATGATTGATAATAATACAGATGCGGCGTAGGATATAGGCAAATAACAGCAAAATATGGTTTATTATTCCTACCAAATTGAAAAAAAACAGGTCTGACAAAAATCATCCGCTTTATGTTACAGCTTGATAGTAAGAAAATAGCCAATTTCGCAGACTTTATTGCGAAACTGGCTATATACTAATTGTATTCAGATTACTAATTCCATTCATATACGCAGTTATGAGGAGTTGCGCCTCTCTTTGCACACTCTGTCTGGGTATTATAGACGGTTTCAATTTCATGACCATTAAACATATACTGTACATAGGTTGTTGTCACGGTCTTTGTAACGCCCTCTGACTCATAACTTGTTGTCACGGTATTTGTTACCTGTGATACGTCAGGATCTGACTCTATACAGTGATACTCATCACCATCAATAAAGTAGTGGTAATTTCTTACCAGCTCACCACCGCCAAGAGCATAGATATTTAGATATCTGTTGTCAGCCTTTGCTGCATACCCCTGCAAAAATGAGATGATCGTAGGGTTCTTTAAAAGTCTTGCCCAGTCCTCTCCTGCTATCTCTGGCATTTCAAATGTATACTGGTTTTCATAGTTATCACCTATAACGTTATGTCTGTTGATGTAATATTCACAGGCTTTGTTTATCTCTCGCACTATGAGCTCGTTCTTGTTGGCATTAAATGTATCATCATCCATCAAAAAGCACAGATTTGAAACCTCTGCGCCTCCAGGACGTTTTTCTGTGAGTGTTTTGTAAACATCCTTCCTGTTTCCTGAAAAGATGGTTCCATCGAGGGAATACACTTCAACATAGTCGCTAAGGTAATATCTAAGAAGAACTCCGCCATAGTTCTTTGTCCATGTATTTAGAGTGGTGAGGCCATTCCTCTTGTCAGTTTCTGAAGGGATCTCTACCATTCCCGATGTATCAAAAACAACGTTGTGACTTATATAATATCCGTCAACATCTACCATGCACACTACAGGAGTGTACAGGGCCATCTCATCTACCCTACCCTGATTGTCCCAGTTAAATGAATAAACAAGTGAGTTGTAAAAGACTGTCAGCGTATCATTTAAGTCGTCCTCGTCGTTCCATACATGACCGTATTTCTCGACGTTGTCGGTATTCATGGTCTGGGCTGCATCATAGGAAGCTGCGGTAAGTTTGTTTGAATACTCTATGTTCTGGGTATTTACCTTTTTGGTTATGTCCACATTTGCAAATGAAACAATACCAAAGCAAAGGATTATCCCAATGAAGATCAAAATATAATCACTAAACTTCATTATGCCTCCTACTGCCTGTTGTTACCTACATATCCGCCATAGGATGTGAACAGTGTTATGTCAGAGCTTTTGGTCTGGAATACCCTTGAAAGTCTTGTGCCGAGTGTAGGAGAAATATTCTTTACTTCCACGGAAATGTAATCACCATTCTTCATCCTGTAGTCCTGATCAGGGCCTGATGACGGGTACATGACTGAAAGGATCTCTTCTTTTGTATAGTCTACTCTGTAGGTTGCAACCTCATGATAGCCGGTTGCCGGGTCTACCACTTCTGTAGGCACTGTGTATGCTGATGAATGGGTAATCTTTATCTCGCAAAGAAGATGTGCAGTGTCTATGTCGTAGCAGAGCTTCTCATAGGCCTGAGGAGTGATCTTTCCTGCAACCTTCGCATTGTCTACGAACTCAACAACTGCATTGTCTATATAGCTTTGTCTGATAGTATCCTGTTTCTGGGCAATCAGCATGATAGGGACAATAAACATCAGTATGCATCCCAAAAATGCTGCAAATACTTTTCCTAAGACGTCACCCATAAATAGCTCCTTAATCTATAGTCAGCTGTGCGTGTACTCCACAGCCTTGATCTCGTTAGTTGAATAATACTCGTGTTTTATTACATAATCGTCGTCCATGCTTATCTTGGCTCTAAGATCCTGAAGGTAAGCTGGATTGTTTTCCCTAAGGTTAGTAAGATAGTCAGCATCAAGTACTGTACCATCCAGTGTTATTGTTATGTGGTCGCCCTGACTGATGATATCAGTGTAAACAGAGCTTCCTTTTACATATAAGACAGGTTCCGAATAACCTATCTGAGTGTCCATTGTTACAGAGGTCTTTGTATTCATGTCATCTATTTCTGTTTTGTTGAACATAGATAAAAGCCCCATATATGCAAAGAAAAATGCCAAAGCAGATGCAAAGACGATGGTCGCTACCACCATATGCATGTATTCTGATACTGTTTCGCCCATTCTGTTTTTCCTTTTTAGATGCCGGAGGCTTTAGCCTCCGGCAGTATGTTCCTAGGTTATTAGCTCTTTGTGAATTCGATACCTACGATTGCGTCTGTATTGACTGCTCTGATAACTTTTCCTGTGAACTTTGAGTTAGGATTGATGTATGCTGCGTTTGTCTTATCTCTTGCATCTGCAAGGTCAGCACCAGCACCTGTAAGAGATGGACCAGAATAGATGTAATTAACCATACCTGATCCTGTGTTAACGCCTACATAGATCTGATCGTTCTGGTGAAGCTTGATTACGTTGACAACTTCTGAACCTGTTACAACTGCTGCATCATACTGTGTGTACTTTGCTTCATCCATCTGTGTGATGGTTGAGTTTGAATCTGTAAGAGCTGTGTTTCCTGACTCCTTAACGGATGACCACTGCATGAATACAAATCCGATCACCAGACATGAAAGTACTACTGCGAAAACTGTTCTTAATCCTTCTGATAAACTTCCGCCCATTTTAAAACTCCTTTTTCTTTGATTTTTTATTATATGTATCAAGAGGCCCTGCTCTTTATACCTTAGTTACATACCGATACTCTTCATCATCTCCATTGAATAGAGCGCAAATGGCACGATCATGTATATGATCAGTGTCAGGATAAGTGGTATGAATGCCACGATCTTTCCGACTTCCGCCTTCTGTGTTGAAATGATCTCGTTATCGGTCTTTCTCTTTTCCTTGTAGTATTCTCTGTCAGTCTCGATCTCAGAGAACGCTGTAAGGATATCTTCTTCCTCGACCATAAGAAGGTTATCTACGAATCTCCTAAATGGTGGGAATGTTTCCTGGTTCTTCATCTTCTGAAGAGCCTTGCTTGTGGAATACTCAAGGTTGATGATGCATTCCTGGATTGACTGCCTGAAGCAGAATGAGAATCTTTCAAGCCAGTCAAGGACTGTATCAACAAGCATTCCATCCACATGCATCAGGATAAGGACAATCGTCTGATACTGGATTACCTCATCTTCCATGTCCATCTTCACGATACGAAGCTTGTACTGCAGAATCAGATATGGAAGGTAATAACCCGCCAGATATCCAAGGATATTGATAAGTAAAAACCACCATCTGTAATAGACGTCCCTGTACTTTGCTATCCTCGTAAATACCTCAGAAGTTACCTGCTCAGAAAACTTTGGGGAGATGCCTTTTTTCTCTATCTGCGCCTGCACCATCTGTCTGTTCTCAGGTGTATCCGGAAGATTCCTTGAGCTTAATGTGTACTCAACTGCCGCTTCCCTCATGGCCTCTCTGTATTCTTCATCAGGTACGATCGAGGATTCAAAGGTTGTCTTAAAGTCATTTAAAAGGTTATATTTGGTTCTCCATTCAGCAGTGAAGATAACAAGGTTTATAAGAAGTACTGCAAGAAGTCCAAATAAAACTCTCTTAACAAGAAATCCTTTTACGCCGATCCTGTCGCCGACCATCTTAAGGCCATCATCGATCCTAAGGTGCTTTGTATAGTGCCTGTTGATCTCCAAAGTAACAAACTTGTTTATATAAGGAACAGTAAGGAGCCATCCTATTATCTTGTGCTCTCTCTCATCATCAACATGACCGTCCTTAAGGTTTGCTATAAGCTGGTATACGATAACGGTTATTACAAAGATACCGGCCATTACTGTTGTTCCGGCAGGTCCTGCATAGAACCTGGTCATTTCAGGGATGTTTGATATTCCCCATGCTTCAATTGCCTTTAAGAAAAACAGTGGAAGAAGTGTAAGTGTTATAAGTCCTGAGAAAAGGAACGCATTCCTTCTTCTCTTTATAAGCTCTACATTTATCTCTTCCTTTAAGTAGTTGATGTTTGTAAGGAAAAGGGACTGTCCGTCATCAAGTGTCTTGTCACCATATTCCTTGATGGTTGCGCATATGGCCACCATAGTAAGGATGAACTTATTTGGCGCTATATCTGTGTACTTGTCTACTTCATGCTCAACATTTGTAGCTGTTAGCATCTTGTAGATCTTGGTTGCGTGAAGGCCCATCTCATAAGGAGTCTCATCCAAGGTGTCATAGATGGCATCTTCAACGTTGCCTGCTACAGAGTAGTGATGTCTTATGTTTGTGATAAAGTCTCCAAGCTGATTTAAGAGCTTCTTATCAAGGCTTTCCTGGGCTGCTGTGATGAAATAGGTAAAAATGAAGTAAGACATAAAACAGCCCATGCATATATAGAACCAGTCACCACCCGATATTGAGATGACAAATACGATAAGAAGAAGTGCTGCTCCAACGCACTTAGCTGTTGTGAGCGTAGCCTTTCTTTTAATTGACATCTCATCCGCAGGATAGTTGATCTCAAGGAAGGTCTTTATCTTTGCATAGTATCTTTTGAGCACAGGAGTCTGTGAAAAGAACCTGTATAACCAGTAGATTCCCTTAAGGCTCCTCTTCGTACTTTTTATAGGAGACAGTGATCTCTTTTTTCTTATGTTGATCGTCAGTAAGATGTAGAGTACCGCGCACACAGCAATCGCTATGAGCATTACCCGCATCATCATATTAGAAGACATTGATTATTCTCCTGTCATGCATACTTTTTAAGCTCATTAAACTCGGCTTCAAACAGTGCTCTCTGTTCATCTGATTTAAGATTTGCCCTGATCTTCTGCATGGTTGCTTCTGTAGGCATGCTCTTAAATACATATCTGCCATTTTCAAATACAACAAGGTCTCTTGATGTATATACTTCTCTGTCAGTCTTTCTTCTAAAGCTCTCAAGTGTATCAAGCTTTAATTTCTCTTCCAGAGGAAGGTCCTTATTCTCAGGAAGTTCTGAAGGATATCTTGTATCCTCGATAGGAATGATCTCTGTAATTCTGCTACAGAATCTGTGACCTCCAACTGATTCCATATGGAAATCGATGTTGAGCGCTCTGGCAACCATCTCCTCAGCCGCTCTTTCTGACTGGAATCCGGCACCTGAATGTGCATCAAGAAGGTTATTTCTCATAGAGATGATAAGATCACGAAGTGTCTTACCATGGTGAGTTCCGATCGTAGCCTTATTACCTACCTGAGCTGTCTGAACCAGCCATGATGCTCCTTCTGCGGTCGCAACTTCGGCAAATACGAAGTATGAACCGTTCATCTTCTTTTCAAGGTCAAGTCCTTCCTGTGCTGTAAAGTTATCTGTCTCCTGCAAGGTTGAGATGTTTCTGTCAGGGTAAGCCTGACGAAGGTTTGATTCGAAGGCGAGCTCCTGGATCCTTATATTTTCAGACTTTGGAACAAATCTGATAAATGACTTTAAGGTAGTTGTCTTACCTGCAGCCTGCATACCGGAGATGATGATGTTCAGATAACCCTTTATGAAATACTTCATGAATGTAATAGGTACAATGCTGTTCTCATCTGCAAGGAGTTTTCCTGGAACAAGAGATCCTACAGAGTCAAACTTACGAACAAAGAACTCCCATGAATCTGATGCCGGTGGTCTTGCTACAACCACACGGGAGTTATCCATCATGGTAGATACTACCTTAGGATTTCTTCTTGAAAGTGCGTATGGTGCATTGTGCTTATATACGTTTGAACAGATTCTTACAAGTTCGTCCTGTGATTCAAGGCTTAAAAACTTAAGCTTAAGATCAATACCATGAACCTTTATCCAGACGCACTCATATGAATAAGGTGCATCTTCTGCCTGCTGGGAATATCCTGTAAATGGTATTCCTGATGTACCACCGTCAACTTCATCGATAGCGTTATCAAAGAGGATGTCGGCTGCTCCAAATCCCTTGTACTCAGAGAATACTCTCTGGGAAATGATCTCAAGCTTATCCTCATAGTCGATGCTCTCGATTGTAACGATGAAGTCCTTATAGGCTTCTTCAATCTCTTCATTTGTTACTTCGTAGAGATAATCACCATCTTCATCAACCTTTGGCTTTAACCACTCATAGTCCTCGATGAGCTGTATAAGACCATCCTTTTTGTATTCCTTCATGTAGAAATAAAGCATGATCTCAAACTTATCTCTTGGAGTAAGTCTTATAGGATTATCAAAGGCAATGACGTTATTTACAGTATCTTCTGTGACGTTGATAGCCTTGCCTCGGATGATATCCTTGATGAAGTTCTTGATATACTTCTTTGCTATGGGGTTTCCATAAGCAGATTCCTTAAGGGAGATACGGAGCTCCTGCTTTGCTGATTCTCTTGCTTCAAGCTCTTTTCTTGTAAGGTTCTGCTCCTTAAGGTTAACCTTCAAGGCACTGGAGAACTCTTCTGCTACCTGTGCAGTGATGTGCTTTATGGTGTATGGATTTTCAAAGTCCAGCTGCTCTTCTGATTTTGATAACTTGGTGAAGTACCAGAACAAAAACGCTATAAGCGCAAGTCCGATCACCAGGATAAGAATAAAATTCAGCGTCTGCATCTTAAGCGTCCTTTCTAAGGCGGTTAAACTCTTTATCAGAATTCTCTACCTTGTTCTCCTTTATCTTCTTGCCTTTAAGACCGAAAGCCTTTGTATTTTTTGCTTTCTTTTCTTCTCTTAATCTTTTTGCCTCTTCCCTCTTAAGGCGCTTTTCTTCCTTCTTCTTTTCAGCCTGGAGCTTTTTAAGCTTCTTAGGATCAAGAGGTTCTACTTCTTTCTCTGGCTCCTCGGGGAATTCTTCCTTAACATTTACATGTGCTAAGGTCTTTGATGGCTTTAAAAACTTCTTTTCAGTAACTTCTATCTTGGCATTACCGCCTGTAAGCTTTACTGGCTCTTCGATTCGCCTTTCGATTGTCTTTTTGCTGAAACGGAACTCATCCTCATCAGATTCTTCATCATCAATAAGGGCTCTTACGAGCTTATCCATCTCTGTTACAAGATGATATGAATAATCGCTCTTTTCCGGCTCTGTATTAGAGAGGATGTACTGGATCATGTTCTCGTTTGTGTAGTAATCCTTAAAGTCAACGTTATATGGCATCACAAAGACTTTCTTTACTCCAAAGAGCTTTGCCATGTGATGTGCTGAGAACTGGCTCTTGTAGTCGTAGTTGGTTACAAGAAGGTAGTTCTTTGAAGTAGAAGGAGCTGTGATCTCCTCTTTCTTTCCCTGAGTGATACATGTAACTGTCTTATCAACATAAGGAAGGACTGCTTCTACAACCTTAGCGGCCTTTCCATCAGCAAGAACAAAGATGTTGTCATAGATCTTTTTAGCTGAGTTGATGATCGTTCCAACTGACTCAGGCTCCTGGACTATCTCTCTTGCAACGTCCGCTTCTACTTTCTTTGAAACCTTTAAGATATCAAGAAGATTCTCACTTGAGATAGCTGGTACAACCGCATTTGCAAAGTGGCTTGTTGTAAAGGCCTTTACTCCTGCCCTTCTTGTAAGGGAGTCCATACCTGTATCTTCAAAGATGTATTTCATGTCATCGATTGACTGCTCGCTTACTCTCTTACCGATAAGATAGCTTTCTACCGGGTACTTGGTTGTAAGCTGAAGTACTAATGTCTTCTTGAAATACTTTGTTGCAGCAAGGCCTGCTGTAAGCGCAAGTGCCTGTGGTGCGTAGTTTTTTGATACATCTGTACCTTTAAATAAGATAACCATTTGATCCACCTTATATGCGCCTTACGCGCTTTGCCTTTCTGTAGTATTTTTTAACTGTCTTCATGTCTTCCCCAGTAACAATGGAAAGCGCGGTCATTACCGCAAGCTGCATATCAACAGATGTATTCTTGATGCGCTGTCTTCCTGTATGTGAGAAGTTCATGTATGCGACTTCATCCTTTTCATCAAGCGGGATGTACCCAAGGACCTGGTCCTCATTTATCTCAAGCATCTTGATAACGTCTCTTTCAGTTACCTTGTTTGAAACCTTGTCTCTCATGATGAAATATGAACTGTCCAAAAGCTCCTTTGGAGCCTTCTGCATGTTGTGGATTCCGGATCTGCTGTAGTCATTTAAGATGAATGAAAACTCAGCGTCCTGGCTGTTCTCGTTAAGTCCCATGTAGTAAACAACATAGTCGAACTTACCGGCAAATCCCTCATCTACCTCTGCATCCCTGATGTAGACGATGTTTTCCTTTTCAACTGACTGTTCTTCATCCTTATACTGATGCACTGACTCGTAAAGGTCTTTTGAATAACTGTTATCTATGACAGCAACCTTAAAGCTGTTGCATGCAAGGGATTTCGCTACATAGTAGGGAAAATCACCTTTTTCTTTACCTCTTATTGCAATCGTCTTTGCCATATTTACCTCCTCAGTTGCCTGAAGTCTCTTCTGAAGAACTCTCTGTAGCAGCCTCTTCTGTTCCTTCTTCTGCAAGCTCTTCATTTTCTTCACTGTCTGCCGAGTACTGTACGCCGAGCTGTACACTTGTCTTTGCTGTATCTGCGATCTCATGGCCTTCCTGTACTGCCTTTAATGCATCCTCTGAAAGACCAAGAAGTCTCTGCTCAAGGCTGATTCTTGCCTCAAGGTTAAGAGTCTCTTTTGCGATGCTAAGGATGTTAGGATCTGAATTGATAAGGTCTATTACTTCAGGTCTTACAACATAGTTTGGTGTAGCCTCTGTCTGAAGGTTTGGCTCAACATATCTTGTTGTATAGATGTATGTTCCAGTTACTGTATATGCATCGATTGTTGCTGATGCCATTCGAAGAATCTCATCCTCATTTAAATATGAGTAAAATACGCAGTTATCAAGGATAAGGTTATGAACAGGCTTCTTTGTGAGTACTGTGTAATCCTCACCTGTTGGGAACATGATCCTGACATCAACGTAGTCGTACTCATCCTGGTCTGTCATAAGATTTGCTACTGCAATCTCATACTCTCTTGTGTCCTGCTGGATCTGAAGTGACGTGACCATGTCAGCCATGATAGGCTCAAGTGCCTTGATATCAAGGACTGCGATTCCACCAACTTCTGAATCAGAGAGGTAATACTCGGACTCAAGTCCTGTAAAGATTTCCTGCTTCATGATGTTCTCACCATCTACAAGTGTTTCTCCTGCGGAGATGTCATTCTTGGCAACATATACTACCAGCTTGTTGGCATCGATCTCATACTGCAGCTCATCGATCTGAGCCTTCTTTTCATCAAGTGTTTTCTTACCTACATAGATGATTGCGATACATCCGGCAAGAATGATGAGAACTGCCACAAGGATACTGATTATCAGCTTGAACTTATTTTTTCTCATTTCTTTTTTTGTCCCTTCTTTCGTAAATTTGCAGCCCTCCTTATATAGAAGAGCTGCTTTAATATCACTTTAAGCTTCCGTAGATGAACTTCTTTTCTTCATCCTTGGAATTAATCTTTACAATTACTGACTCACCCATGATTGGCATTCTTCTTCCGGATGATGGATGCTTACATACACAGTCCATCTTGTTATCAAGATTTACAAAGACGCCGCTTTCTGTGATTCCTGTAATAACACCTGCGTACAGGTCTCCAGGATTGAATTCTGAGAAGTATCTAAGTCTTGGGTTTGGCTTAGCCTGCTTGATAGAGCCGGTTGCCTTTACAAGTGTGTAATAGGAGTTTGCAACCTTTACTCTTTCTGTTGCTACTGAAAGGATCTTTACATTTACCCTTCCGCCTACCTTGTAGCACTCTGCTGTCTTGACACCATCAAAGTCTCTTGCATCTGCAACATAGAGCCAGCTGATCTCTTCGATAGGAATCCTTATCTCAGCTCCTGCAGCATCTACTGTAATGTACTCTCTTGCTACAGCGATGATCTTGGCCTGAACAAGTTCTCCAACCTGGATGTTAGGTCTTCTTCCATTTATTGATGTGTAGTTCTTTACACCTCTCATACCAAGAGCTGAAAGTCTGTCGCCGTAAACAGTACCTGTCTTTTCATCAACATATCTGACTACGAAATCGATCTCAGCACCAAGACGTCTCATCATGTTCTTTTGGATGTCCATGGCCATTGCCCTGTTCATTCTCTCGTAGTGGTAATAGTAAAGAACGTATGAAGGGATGTTCACGGTGAACTGTCCGGTCTTGAATCTTACTTTTGCCATGAAGTCAGGGATGTAATCAGGATCATCTTCATCCTTTGCTGAAGGGATCTCTGTAATAGAAGTTATCGTTCCCTTAAGGATCCTGTCCTCTGTTGCGGAAGCAACAAGCTCAAGCCACTCTTCTTTTCTGTGTGTGGCATCTGTCTCGACCATGGCCTCATCGCCATCTTCAACAAAGATGTGTTCAGATGCATATACATCCTTCTTTGCTTCCTCTGATGCCTTCTGCACAGCGTATGTGTTTCTCTGTACGTGGAGTCTTATGGCATCAGCTTCAGACATCTGATCGATCTTTCTTTTCTTTGGTCTTCCAGGTCCTCTCTTTACAGGTGCGCTTTCATTCAAAGTTCCCTGCTCCTTTTTTGCTTCTTCCTTAGGCTCTTCTTTTTCCTTTGCATCCTCCTTAGGAGCTGCAACTACAGCTTTAAGCTTTTTAGGAGGGTTGATGCCCTTTGTAAGCTCTTCAACTGAATCAGCCTGTAAATCTAGCTTTGCCATTTGCTTTTTCTCCTTTTTCTTTCCTTTTACAGTGAATAGAACACATAGCCGTTTATGGTAGTGAACCAGGGATAACTTTCCCAGGAATGTTCTTCCTCTTTTTCTTCCTCAGATACGGTCTCTTCATCCGTCTCTTCCTCAGAAGATTCATCTGTTTCTTCCATATCCCTTATGTCTAAGAAAAATACTGCTTTTTCATTTGCAAGGACTGAGAGCTTTCCGGAAAGGACCATTTTTGCGACATTTACTATCTCCTCTGGTGGTTCTATCTCGGCAAGTTCCGCTTTGCCTGCATTCTGGTAGATGACATCGTAGAGTGAATCAGGAAACATATCCGAAACAACTCTGTTTCTCATTACTTCGCCGATCGCGATCCAGCAATTCATGCCTTCGCCTCTGGCTCTTAGCGTAATGAGCTTTGCAAGCAGCATCTCTTCTTCTGAATTATAGTTATAAGTATAGTATAACGATTTTTGTGTGTCAATATTATTCGTTATATTATAACTATTTGCATAGTTGCCATAATTGACGTCCCCTTCTGCATAAGCTCTGATGATGGATTCATCAATTGTTTCTACTCCGTCAGATGGGCTGTAATACACGCTAAAGTTGCCATATCTTCCTACTGTTACTGTCTTCTTATCAGATGAACAGTGACACCACAGTCCATCTCCTATGTAGATTCCTGTATGGTTTGTTCCAAGCCTGTTCGTTACCCCGACGTCTCCCGGCTTTAGGTTTTTCCTTACTTACTCTTTTTAAGCTGCTTGATAGGATTGCCTTTGTTGAGTGGAGCTTACCGTATATGTCACTTGGAAAGCCTGATGTCATGTATGTCCACTGCACAAATCCCGAGCAGTCAAGGCCGTGCTGGAGTCCATTTTCTTCGTTATAGGACCACCACAAAGTGTCATATCCAGGGTGGGAAGCCTTTCCTCCCCATTCATAAGGAACTCTTCCTACAAGAGAAAGCGCTGTCTGGATGATGGTCTTTCTTATGCCCTCTGCCCCTTCTATATAGGAAGCATACTCAGCAAGTACTTCGCTTGATGCCATGGGGACTGTTGGAAGGTTTATGAACACGGTCTGTGCAATATTCTGGTTTGAAATGACGCGCCTTATCATGTCAGATCGCCTTTCATAGTCATCTTCAACCAGCTCTTTATCTATCCCCATTACCTCAAAGATGTCATCAGGGCTTATCACGTTGAGCGTTACATCAATATAGGAAACATCCTTTGTTTCCGGAGTTATTAGTTCCTTTTCCCCTGTTGTCTTGAAGTGTCCGTTTTGCTGCTGCTCATATACATCCACTTCTGTAGGCTCCAGGATGTACTGATCTCCAGCAAGGATGAACTCGTCAAGGATCTGATCCGACGCTAGGTATAGGGGAATCTTTGTCGGAACATACTCCTTGACTGACTGCTCTTTTACTTCGTATGTTAGGAAAGGAATCTCACAAAGTAGTAGTGCAGCCTTATTGTTCTCCTGTGCGTATTTCTTGCAGCTCATATAAGCTGAGAGATACCTGATATAATCTGCGTCCTTGTATGGACTTGGCTGATCATAGAACGAATCCATGGAAAGCGAATAGTCATAGCCTTTTTCCCTGACCAGCTCCTTTATTTCCTCCTCTGTCTTTTCATATCTGTCCTTAAAGACTTCCTTAAGGAGGTATACAACAGTTCCAACTGAATCTTTTAATCTACTTACTGCTACCGGCTGCGCGGCTTTAGCTTTTATGGGGCATGCCCCTACAGTCATTACCACAGCCATCAAAAATGCAATTATCCTTTTATGCATGTTTTTTCTCCTTGGTATTACTTTTAAATATAATATAACGTATTATAATATTAAGCAAGTGAGAAATTAAACTGTCATTTCCTTAGAAATACAGATAGAATCTGAGAATACGAGAACTGATTGGGAATAAAGGAGAAGAAAAACCATGAAGTTTATATTGACAAAAAGCACATATTTGTGATAATATAATATCAGGTTAAGTGATTTGTTTTTGCCCACTTTGTTGGGCCTCCTTTTTTACAGATAACATAAAAAATGCCACGGCCATGCCAGCCGTGGTATTTTTGTATCTTACTTTCTGAAACTAAAATCGTCTTTTTCTCTGCCCTTAACTGAATTTACCCAAATGGCAACTAAAACAGCTGCCGCACTTGCTGCTATGATAAGGATTACCAGACCCTTAAGACGCTTTTCATTTGTATTATCAAGTTTTTCTGTTGTCTGCATCTGAGGAGGACTTGAAAGAGCCGGGTCCTGCTCTCTTATTACTTCTATCTTTTCTGCTTCCGGAAGATCGGGGCTTACGCTGTTTCCAGCATTTGAAATAATCCTTCTCTCCTCTTTAACTACAACAGGCTCACTTGAAACGTCCTTAGAAGCAGTCTTTTTATTATCTTTCTTTTCAGTATCCTTCTTTGCTCCTAAAGTAGCGGATGAAGTCTTTTCTTCTTCCGCATATTTCTTATCTACAGAAGCGGTTGAAGTCTTGCTTGAGCTTTTTGTTGTTGCAGCTGAGCTCTTAGATGTGGTACTTGAAGTCTTAGTTGTTGTTCCAGAACTTTTAGCCGCTGTCTGAACCTTTCCGTTTTCCTTTGTATAATAGGACATCGTTCCGGATACTGTTGTTGTATTACCAGCATAGTCATATACAGTAAACTGGTATGTGCCATTTGAAGGAGCTTTATAGGTTGCATTGTCTGATGAAACCTTGTCTGATGAATTAGCTTTTATGACATAGTTACTTGCACTTGATGATGATACTGTGATCTTGGCAATACCTGATCCAGAGTCTGCAGCCTTAATTGTAAAGGAACCGCTCTTTGATACAACTTCCAGTGAAGGCTTTTCCTTATCTATGTTTGTTACAGTATATACCTGTGATGTATGAGTGTTTCCGTAGATATCCTTAACTGTGAACTGAACCGTCTCTTCATTTGCTGAAACAGTCTTTGTCCTGTTTGCTGAAAATGCAGCTCCGTTTATGGAATAAGGAGATACAGAAAGCTTCTCAATAATGGAATCAGGAAGTACAAGTGATACTGATACAGATCCATTGGTCCATGATGCAGGTGAAACCTTTATATAGTTATACAAGCTCTTTTCACTAAGCCCCTCTTCTTTTCCTGTATAAAGGCTTAAATATACATACTTCTTTAGGGAAGTAACAACACCGGCTTCGTTCTTAACTACAACAAAGTTATCACCTTCCTTAAGGTCAAAGAGCTTATCTGACTCCTGCCACTTGCCATCGTTTAATTTATACATAAGAGGCTGGTTGTCAGGATCTTTTGCCACAACATAAAGGTACGGCTTCTCATCTTCTTTGCCAAGGGATACTTCCGTGATGCTTGGAGAAGATGTGCTTATCTTTGAAACATTTATGTCCTTATAAGCTACATTGCCTGCCTTATCCCTTACAAACAAGGTATAGGTTCCATTGTCTGTAACCACATACTCAGTATCTTTGCTCCAGGTAATGCCCAAAAGGTCATCTGCTGAAGCACCCTCTACAACAAGAAGTTTTACCGCAGAAGAAAGCTTTTCATCTTTCTCAAAATAGTAAGCGTCATCTGGAAGACCGCTTTCTTCATCAGATGCCAAGGCTTCTACAGTCTTTTCAAAGGCAAACTTATCAGCCATGTCTCCTTTTATCTTTAAATACTTGATCGTTGGGGCTATCTCATCTCCAACACCTGTTATCACTGCTTCTACTTCTCTTTTAAAGACTGTATCAACGAGGCTGTATGTATTAGTTCCCTTTTTGACTCTTACCTTGTCTACTTCTTTTCCGTCTTCTACGAATTTAAGCGGTGCAAAGTTAGGATAAGGTGTCTTATCGATATAAAGGGTTATGTCTTTAGCGTAGAGATCCATGCCGCTACTTGCTTCCATATCCTTGATCATAAGCTCGGCATTCTCATAGTTATCCTTGCTTATTACATAAAGCCTTGCTACTTCTGCTTCTTCAAGTGAACCCTCTCTATCAACACACTTATAGTTCTCCATGTGATTTCTTGTAGTCGCTTTAATGAGCTTTAATCTTGCAGTTGTCCCTTCTGAGGTATCAATATGGGATTCATCCAGCACAACTTCAGCATCATTGCAGTACCAGGTCCTGCCGGTACTTTCTTTACTTATGGCTTTCTCTAATGAGATCTCAACGTCCTCTCCGTCAATGGTCGAAAAAATGACCTTGGGAGTATCTTCCGCTGCACTTACCTTCAATGGTCCAGCAAGTACCGGAATAAAAAGCGCTGACATGGCCACAGCTGATACAGCCTTAAGCATGCTATGCTTTTTCAAATCTATTTCCTCCTTGTTTTGTTTTTGGTTCACAGTGAACCATGCTTATATTTTAATATAATATATCTTTTATTATATTTTCACAAGTGGTAATAGTTTTGAAAAGTCTTTATTTTATCGGCCTTTAGGGGGATAATAAGATATTAGATGGGATTGAAAATTCTTTGCCTATAATTGACAAAATGCACATTTTTGTGTCAATATATAAAAAACAGGAGGAAAAACCATGGGAGATAAAAGATTTCTTTCAGGTAACAAGATAACTAAGAACGACATATGCAACTACATTCTTTCTGAATGTAACGATAACAATAGACAGAGTGGCCGCCAGAAAAAATACAGCGTTGCAAGCTATGACAGCGATTACAAGCGCTACATGGATCAGCCCACCTGTCCTGATGCTATAGATGATGAAGAGGATATCGAAGAGCTCTGCGAAATGCAGCAGCGTGAATGGGATGAGCAGGAAGATTACGAAAGAAAGCTACAGGACATCCACGACAGATACCCGGATTTTGATGCTGAAGAAGCTGCTTTTATGGGTGTTGATCCTGAGGAAGCAGAAAGGCAAGCCCTTGTTGATGACTATTTAAATAACTGGTACTAAGATTAAAGCCGCCCAAAATTGGGACGGCTTTTTCATGCTCTTATTTACTAGCCTACTTTTTGCCAAATGGTTTAATGGTTTTCTGCCCTGGCTGTACAGACTTCGGATTTACTTTTCTAAAGTCATATTCTTCTTTTTCTGTAATGAACGAGATCAGCTCACTATAATTATCGTTCTGTCCCTTCTCTAGATCTACAATCCATCGACATCCTATACGCCTTGGAGATATTTTTTCTGATCGTTCGTTTGTTAACGAATCAAAGCTAACAAAAATATATTTCAGCGGATGCTTTTCTAAATCGGCTGCAATCATCTGAAATTCCTTCCACACACCGCCAACTCCTTCATCAGCCTTTCTCTTATATTCTTCGGAAAGAACGATGATTACTTTGTCAAGCGACAGTCCATAAGTCATCATTTCATCTATATTGGGATATTTCCCTTTAAGTTTAACATCCATAGTTGCATCTATTCCCATTCCTAGAAGCATATCAACGAAACTGATTACATTCTCCTGGTGTTCAGGACTGTCATACGCATAGCTGACAAAAGCTGTTATTGGTTTTGGCATATTGAATTCCCCTTTCAATACATAATTTTTGATTGCTTCCTTCTTTTTTCTATCAACTAATGAAACCCTACCATTAGCCAACAAGTTTTCTTCTTTAATAGCAATTGGCGCACCCTTTACATACTGTTCAAACATTGAATAACAGTATTGTTTATAGTCTGGGTTCTGCATTTCACGGATCCACTTGTTTATATAAAACCTTTTTTCATCTTCTTCTGTCCATTCCAGTCCATCACCAACAAGAATACCCAGATCAAGCCTGTATTTATCCTTATGATTATGTAGACTCTTTATATATTCCCTTAATGCTGGATGTATTAAAAAATATTTTCCCTGAAGTCCATGTATAAAGTCTTCATATGGACTCTTAAATTTCTGTGTGATTGTTTCTTCTCCTGGCTGTTTTTCTACAACGCCTAAAAGCCCCATATTGTATAAATCGCAAAATGGATGCATATCAGAACGGCACATCTCACACTCACCCACACAGTTTACTTCATTAAACCTTTTGCAAATATCTTGCAAGTCATCATAAGTAAAAATATTAGAATAGATGAGTTTCAAAAAGTTATCAAAAAGCTCTTGTGTCCTAAGTGTTTTCAAAAGCATCCTTACCTCATCAAATAAACTAGGAATGATGCTGGTAGATGACACCTCTCTGACTGCTAGCTTTAATTGCTTTCTCTTTTCTTTGAGAGTATTATAACTATCTTTTTTCGTTGCTAGCTCTCCACATATCTGAACGAAATCACGCGGTCTTCCAATAGAATACCTGTACATAAATTCAAACACATTTTCATCTCTGTAAACGATAGTATTATAAAAAGTGTCTATTCCAAGAAATTCCTCTATAGTCGGAACTTTTTCATAATATTGTACTAAATGGTTAACAAGCGTTCTTAACTCAGCTGGCGAATAATTAATTTTTACTACTGATGATGAAATTGCACTTGAGTTTCTGGAACGATGCGAGGCATATGCTTCTTGCCTAATTGATAAATAGACTTTAGTGTGCGGATTTGTACGCATAATATTCCAAGCAGCCTCAAGCAGACCAACCTGAATTGAAGTCCATATCTCATCATGGGATAATTCCAACGCATTATCCAAACGGTCGAAAAAAATAACCATCCCTTGATGTAAATTTGCATATTTCTCTTTGACATAATTAGAGCAATCATTCACAATCTTCTGGATAGTCGATTCGCCCCTAGCTATAAGCTCATTAAAAATATAGTCAATAGATCTTTTTTTCGAGATTGCATCTGACAAAAACTCCTTATGCTTTTCTGCTCTTGACGGCAATTCGTCAATAAACTCTTTTTTATCTATGTCCGCGTGTGAAATCACACACAACTCAATAACAAACGTCCATAGTCTTGAACAAAACTCCCAATCCTTTAGGCTGTTAATGTGCTCTTTTGAAAGAGTCGTAGTTATATTTTCAACAAATGATAAATAAGGATGTCGATTTGGAATAAATAACTGTGATCTAGAATCATCACTTTCAAGTAAGAATCGCTTATATGACAACAAAAGTGTTTTTCCCATACCTTTTGCGGCGATAATAAAGCATTTGCTTGGATCATCTAAAAAAGAATTAACAATATCATTTCGATAAACAAATTTCCCCAGCTTATCAAAATCTACAATCCTACCAGCGTCTGTCTCCCATTTTCCAATACTTTTCGTACTCATGTAGCTATCCTCCCTTGCTGTATTATCATTTTGAGAAAAAGCAATAGATAATGCTTTATATCCCTTCTCTGTAAAAATGGATTACTACTGAAAACCAAAAAACATTTTGTATAGTCAAATTGTGCCCTGTAGTATACTAGCATATACTCGGTGTCTGCAAAACCGCATTAATACACATAAATAATCAGTATATTTCATCAAAATTTCCGATATTGTGCGGCTTTAAGAAATGCAGTAATCTATATCAGTGGGCTAAAATTCTTCAGAGCCACCGAGCAACGCGCATACTTGCCTCTTTCAATCTAGTCTATACACTTTTTTCAAACTGATATCATTATGTCATTCGCGAAAATATAATGGAGACAATGATGAATCGTTTGAGTTTATCAGCTTTATTTGAAGCAGTAGACCGAATGGAGTATTCAACAATACTCTTATTTCTTTATATTTACCACTTACGTTATAACTGTACTGATTCAAAAAAAGAAGGACCAGATTAAAATCTGGTCCGGACTGAAATATTAGATCATTTTTTGCAAGATAATATTCCGGTAGAACGTTCTATCGTATCGTTCTCCTTGCTTACCTCTTAATATATTCAATCATTCTCCTGTAGGCTGGCATTGCATCCTTAACAAGTGGTATGACAGCATAACAGTGATACATCCCAGGCTCAACCTCCATAGAAACATTAACACCGTATTGCTCTAGTCTTGCTTTGATAGAGTCAGCCGCAGCTGTAAACACTTCATCACCACCAAAAGTGAGATACACATCCTTTAATCCTGTATAATCTCCTAACTGCAATGACTCCATATAATCTGCAACCTTTTTACCGCCGGTCATTCCTTTCCATACAGAAAGTGTAGCCTTCTGACTCATTATTACATCCGTTTTGTCCAGTTCATCTGCCTTTTTCTTTTCATCATCTGTAATGAGCAGAGATCCCGAAGAACCGGCGTAAACCTTGCCTGGCATCGGCAAACCTTCGCCTTTATCATTGATGTATGAAATAAGTCCCAATGCCAGATTCGCTCCGCTGGAGCCTCCCAAGAAATATATATTTTCATGTGAATACGTCTTTAACATCTCTTTGTATAACGCATATATCATCTCGTATACATCTGTTAGGGTATTTCCCGTGTGAACGAGAGGATAATAAGGAAGCACAAAATCTACTTCGGTTTCCTTTGCAAGTTTAAGTACTTCCTTTGCCTGAGCAGGCTTTGGATAGTTCAGCATACCTCCGCCGATGAGATATATGCATGCCCTGTCATTTTTCTTTTTATCGCGATACCAAAGACATGTGGAACCAAGTATCTGCTCAGCCTTTATGTCAAACTGTTCATCGTGCATTTTGGGGATAACTACTCCCTTATATGCTTTTCTGAAAAGCTTCTGTGCCTTCTCAGGCGGAAGCTCCATAACTCTCTGCAATCTAACCAGCCTGCACAGTCCCAATAAAAACTTGTATTTAAAAGACCTTTGTATCTTCATTACAAATCATTCACCTCATCAAACTTATAAACAATCCCACTAGTGCAGCAGGTATCAGCGCAAATACAAGCCATAAGGCCAAAGGCAATTCCAAAGCCCTGCCAGAATGTGGTAGTTCCTGCAATCTTCGCGCATACTGTAAGAATCACAGTAAACATCAATACACCACAGGATTTTTCCACTATAACATTTTGGGATTTACCAGATACATCCACCTTATCATGGGTCTTGAAGTATTCCTCCTGAATATCAGATGGATAATTGTGGATGCATTCCGGACTGTACATTCTATCGCCATGATAAACAGCAAATAAAACCGTTGTAAAAATCGCAGCAAATACTATCGCTTCAATTACAAATACGTACCAAACCATAGCTTACGCACATGCCCTTCCAATGATTTTCTATCTTCATATTTTCATCATACTACTTTATGTTAGTTACCGCTAACTTTATTTCAAAAAGAATGCCCTGCACACGCAGAGCATCCGTCACCTTTATTTTCGAATAGAACCTTTATCCGCTCGCCATTGCAAGCATCTTTCTTATTTCAATTTCCTAGTGTTGTTTTTCAAAGAAGCCCCTAAGTTTTACCTGTTCAGAGCGTTCTCTGTAAGAATACTCGTTTGTAACCTCGTTCTTCATTGCAATATCCAAGCCTTTTGTCCAATTTATCTTCTTTTGGGCATTGAGATGGCTATTGATGTTAGGAAGTTCATCCATGTCTATCGCCGTCTGGATATAGCTCTTCAGCCTGTTATAGGAACCATTTGGACCTAGGCAGATCAGATTCTTATCATCCAGATCCGCATGCTTGTAAGAAATAAAAGCATTGTAATGCATGGTTATTCTGTTTCCTTTTCCAAATTCTTTTTGTTCTTATACTGAACGAATAAAAGAATCACTCCCATAAATGCGCTAAATAAGAACACACCGGCAAGTACTGCAGATTTTAATAAAATCATGAGTATTCCGATAACCAACGATATCGCAGTTTGTCCAATGACTGCCTTCATGGTCTTTTTATATTTTTCATCTGGTGTCATATGTTTTTTCTCCTTTAGTATGTTTAATGCCATTCTCTGCTCATCCGTGAGCGTTTGCATAAACAAAGAATTATTATCCGTCTTTACAGTAACAGAACCATTTTCAAAATCATTTTCAAATACAAATGCTTTTGTCTCTGTACACCAAATGGCCTTTTGTACCAAAAGCATATCATAACAAATATACTTGCCACTCTTGCCAATAGAGATTTTGAATGAACTTATAAGAATGAACATTACTGTAAGCGCAAGATTACTCAATATAAGGGCGCGCCAAACAAGCAAATTGCCAACATAAGCGCCATCGCCCAATAGCAAATATCCGGAAATTAACATAAATGAAGCAGCATGAGCAACAATTATACACTTCCTTGCTGCCGCAAAATAATAATAATCCTTTGAATAAATCTTCATTATCCAGACAAAGATATAGAATAACATGCCCATTCCCAATATCTCAAGTGCACAAATAACTGCTTCCCCTGAATCACTCAATTTTCCCGGCAAATCAAGTAAATATAAATATGGTTCTACTATCAATAGTTCTTTATTTAATGTTACAAAAACCAATAGTCCTACCGCTACAAGCTTCGTAAGAAGGTTAGTAAGCTGACTTCTTTGCAAATTCTCATAGTTTACGTAGTACTGTGACAATGCATATAAACTCAAGCATGGTAACATGTATAAAAATATCCACTCAATGAATAAATTTGAGTATTGCATAGTGTCCATCTCTTCCCCTTAATTTCCTTTACACTTAGGTGCAAATACTTTCTTTCTCTGCTTTTGTAAAAAGTCTTTCATAGCTGCTTCGTATCATGTTTATTGCTACATTTTCAGCATCTGCTTTGTAACTTGCAAAAACAATTTCCAAAGTATTAACAAACTTATACTGATTATCTCTGATAATCTTAAAGACCTGATTATCATCATCCCAATACACTTGTCCGTTCAATACTGTAATCAAAGCATCAGCATAAAACGCTGCAATTCGAAGAATTTCCTCTTTTACCTCTCCGTATTCCTTACCGCGGATCGCAAGCACAGAATCAGTAACCAGCTTTAGATTATCGCTATTATTATCTTTTGATATAATACCATGCGCTTTACAGAAATCATCCGAAAGCTTCAGATAATTATCACGAATAAACAAATAATCATCTGAGATAATACGAGGCTCTACCAGCTTTTTATCCAAAGCTTTATAGCCTTCGTCATTCATTGCCTTAGCTATAGTTTCAATAGCCTCTCTAAATGACTTTTCATCGGAATAGTTTACTTCAAAGTTCCCCCAGGGATAGCTCAAAAGCACGACAGTCCCTTCTCGAAGTAAATCTTCATAAATCTCAAAGCACTGATATACTTCTCCAACAGTCCTTTCAAAAAACCCTAATGATTTCTTGGTCATCTGCCCCTTGAGAATGCGCATATTGAAACCGTGTTCTTCTGCGTTTGGAAGCAGCAGTTCTTTAACATTCTTTTTGTAATTGATTTGTGACATTAGTAACCTCTGATCTATCACTAATTACATTTTTATAATAAATCGCTAAAGCATATCTATATTACTTCACTTTATTCCGTATTCTTCTAGTTCTTTCATCAATAGTAAGTCAGAAATACCTCTAATAACTTTTTGTCTCGTATTTCCTCTTAAAGCGGTAAATAGAACTGACATAACAGCTGTCATATTTCTCTTTCCTTCTGTTCTTTCTACGTAAAGAACTTTTCCATCATACTGATAAAATTTCGTATCAGGAATACGTAATAATAGTTGTATATAGAAGGCTGTTACAGAGTAAAAGTCTTGCTTTATACTATCCCAATCCTTACCCACCATTGAACTAATACTTTTTTCGATAATATCGATAGCATTACCAAAAGAAACATTATCAATA
Organism: Butyrivibrio proteoclasticus B316; assembly: GCF_000145035.1. Classification (NCBI taxonomy): domain Bacteria; kingdom Bacillati; phylum Bacillota; class Clostridia; order Lachnospirales; family Lachnospiraceae; genus Butyrivibrio; species Butyrivibrio proteoclasticus. Next base: position 23,992 of record NC_014390.1, on the reverse strand, counting down.
TCAATTCCATTATTCAAGCCAAAACTTTGGGCAAGATTTACATAATTTTGGCAAACATAATCATAGTCTTGTTTAGATAAAGATGGTTGATTTCTTTTCTTATCTAATAAATCAAAACCTTCTTCTATTAGTTTCGCCTGAAATTTCTTTATAGCTTCAACAAAAGATTCATTATCGGTGTAATATAATACATACTCTTTTGTGAACAAATGCATAAGCGATAGTTTACCCTTTTCTTCTAAATCTTCCCTTATTTCAAACAACTGCTGAGGGCCAGTTCTTTTAAAAATTGCTATAGGCCAAAATGATGCTTGTTTTCGCTCAAAATCAATAGTGAATCCTCTTTTTTCGGCTTCCTCCCCCATTATTTCCATTATTATTTTTTTTCTATTAATCATTATGCTACCTCGCATCCATTAGGATCACCTATTCCTTTAAACCATCCATAAGCAACTATACAAAGGCATAAAAGCGCTGCCACTCCCGCTGCTGCAACTCCAGACGCGCCTATAGCAGCGGCCAAAGCCGCTCCTAGTAAATATATAAGAAATCCTGTGCCACCTTTTACAATGTGGGACTTTTCATTATCATCCACGTAAACATAGTTAACCTGCACGACGCCGTTCTTTGCTTCATTAACATTTGTAACGTAAACAGGCTCTGTGCTGCTTTCTCCAGCGGCATATTTCTTCTGCCTCTTCTGTAAGCTCGCCGCCATCTATTACATCATCCACAATATCATCTACAATCTGATTCAAAAATGCTTCTGCCGCAGCATTATCCTCAGCAGCATAGCTGTCATAGTTGATGACATAATTCCTACAGCCAGCTAAACTGCTGCTGACTTTTTAAATAATTTAAACATATCTCTTTCCCCGTATTTCAAAACTTTTTTCTATAAAAATATTGAAGCTTTGCTTCTTCTATTTTTCCGGTCTTGGCTAGTATTACTCCCTCAAAAAGAGTGCAGGTAATTGATTTGTGACATTAGTAACCTCTAGGCTATTAGAATTTCCAATCAAAAGCCTCATACTCTTCTTTAGCCATGACGTCTGCACAACTACGCTTAATTGACTCATCATCATCTTTCATCCACGCATTATACACATTAAAAAGAGGGTCAACTATTCCATTAGGGCCATAAATAGTGCTTCTATCAGGCTTTTTGATCATTCCTGCCTCTAGTCCTCCAATTCTTGTATCAGGGTAAGTAAGAAGAGTAGCGCAATAATACGCCCCAATTAATAAGAGCTCCTCTTTTATACTTCCCCAATCCATATTTTTAAGCTCATTAATCTTTGAAACTATCAAATATATTCTGTCACCAAACGCGATAGTTTCGTCTATATTATTCTTGTTGACAAACTCATCCGCTAATGTCTGGTAACCTTCCAATATGCGTCTATGATCTTCTACTCTAAAACCTGGTTCATTAGCTATTTTTTCATCTAGCATTTTGAAACCTGTTTCATTCATAAACTTTGCGCACTCCAAAATAATATTGGTATAAGATTCTTCGTCCTCGTACTTCTTCTCAATTGTATTTTTCCCGCAGCGAAAAATAACCTTATTGTAAACCAGATCAAGATTTATATCATACTTTTGACTATGACCATCAACACTTTTTTTGAATATAGCTATAGGCCACTTTGATATTCCAGGAGACAAACTAACCATCTTAAATCCTCTGGCTTTAGCTTCTTTACCCATCTTTTGGTTTATTATTTTTTTATATTCAATCTCCATTTTTTCTCCTTAGATAGTAATTTTATACTGAAAGATAAAAATTATCCGACTTCATCTATTTCATACTATGCCTCTATAGGCTTCCTGCCATGCAGTACAGTGGACGTATCCTCTTCCGCACAACTCCTCATCAGTTTCAGCTGATTTGATAACTATTGAATCGTTTATTTCTTCCATTTTATTCTAACCACTTCTCCAATCCACGGTCAGTCCAGACCTGGACCTCTACATAGCATTCCGGCCCATATTTAAAGTCCGGATTCCATTCCTGAGGCAGCCCATACTTGTCTATGATATTCTGAATCTCTTCAAAACTGTAAAGCCTATTTCTATATTCTTTCCCATCCTTTACATTACCGCTGAAAGTAGGGTGGGAATCTCCGTAAGTGAACGAGAGCATGCTCGTATCTAACTCATCGGTATCAATTATAATGCTTGCGGTATGTTCATACCATTTTTCAAAAAACGGCACTTCTTCCACTACCATATAATGCGGGGTGTCTCTCTCAGGTCTTCCACCGATTTTTATAAATTCGTTTCGAAGGATTGCTTCAAAACGTCTCCGCTTCTGAAGATAATCGGATGGCCGTTTGGCCAGAAAAACATCCGGCTTATCCTTGCGAATCTGTTCCAGAACCTTTTCTCCATCCTCATCAGATAGATCAGATATACTCCGAAACGGACCTTTTTCCCTTTCATAATAATGATATAATCTCATGCTACTCTCTTGGCTTAACCCCCTCTTTTCCCCAGGATTCAATCCAATACTCATCCCGACAAATTCTTTTGCTCCATTACAGACATTTATAATCTATAGGGCACTTGTAATCTACAAGACACTTCCGATCAGCCGTACTGCTTCCCCTATCCCATCCTCTGTTTTTATCTTTTCTGATATGGATAAAGCATTCCGCTTCTTGGTTTCATATGTACTGTTCATCTCTTCTATTGCGGCAATAAGTGCTTCTTCAGAAAGATCCTTGGCATTAATGTGCTTTGTTGCAACATCAATCCTTTCGAGCTGCATTGCAAAGCCGAGCTGGTCGAGTACATGTGGAACCGGGATTGAGGGAATCCCGTATATCATCGAAGAGGCGCTGGTACCGAAGCCGCAGTGGTGGATTACAAACTTTCCCTGCCCGAAGAGCCAGCTGTGCGGGACACTGCCGCAGGATATCATGGTATCCGGAAGTTCATAGTCGGCAATTGTTTTCTTAAAGCCCTGAATTACAGCCCTTGAACCTGTTTTCCGAAATGCATTAACAAACATATCCAGTTTGGCCTTGTCCGAAGCTGCTTCAAAGGACATGGCACCAAGAGCCAGAATTGCCGGGGGATCGCCTGCTTTAATAAACTTACTAAGATTCTCATCAGGGACATAATCTTTTTCTTCTTCATACCAATATCCGGTTATGATATTATTCTTTTCCCAGTAGGGGCTCGCCTCAAGAACGTATTTACTTACCGGGATCAGATTATAATAGTCAGATCTGATCTCATCACCGGTTTTCATCGGTTTTAACCCGTATTGCCTGCGGATCTTGTCATATGGTTTGTTCATCTGTTTCCCGATAAGCTTTCCAATGATCCTGTCCGAAAATTTTAAGGGCTTTCCTTTCTCAGGGATCATCTCCGTCTGAAGCGACACATCAACCGTAGGAATACCGAGAACACCTGCTTCTACCGCTCCCATTTTGCTGTGAGTCACCACAATCAGGTCTTTGTTTTCACAAAGCTTATAAACTTCACCTGTAGAGTTCTGAATAATCTTCATAATGAAGTTCATGCATCTGATCATACTGACAGCGGAATTAGACGACTTACCGCGTATTACAGCCGCCTCTTCCTCAATATCAATATCCGGTCCCACCGGCTCAAAATGAATCCCGTAAGATTCGATCAGTTCCTTCCAGCACGGATGTGATCCCAAAGTCACATCATACCCTGCATCTGCAAGTCCCTTTGAAAGATATATGTATGGCTGGACATCACCCCTGGTGCCCATCGTGAACATAGCAATCTTCTTCATAGAGATACGCCTCCCATCAGCTTTATCTATCCATTGTAATGCAGCATCATACTGACTAATATACACATTTTGTAGAATTACCGCACCCTAACCCTTCCATTATCGCAACTATAGCTTATTTTTGAACGCAAAATGAAGGCCACTATGATAGCAGCCCTCACTTTCTGGTACATTTGAAACCATTTCACTTTTGATCCAGAGTCCGTCTTTAGTACTCTGAACTTGAATTACTTCCCATTCCCCAAAGAATTGCAACGATGAAAAGTGCAGCCATAAGTTTAAACATACCTTCCTCCAATCAGCCCAGTTTTTCCAGGACTTTTTCAAGCTCTTTGTTTCCGTTTACTCTAGTGAACTTATCTCTTCTCTTAAGAGATCTCTCTTTAGGTGCTTCTTCCTGCTCGTTATAAGCATCAGGTTCGTACTCAAAAGCCTGATCAGAATAGTCTTCAGTCTCATAAGAAGCGTCCATAGATATGGCCTCACCTGTCTGAGGATTGACGTATTCTATGCCGTTTTCTGATTCTACTGCTACTGCTTCAATAGTCTCCTCTTTATTTACCTCAGAAGCTTCCCTGAATTTCTTTCGCGTCTCAGCTTTTTCCTTTTCTGCATCTTCAAGGCGCTTTCTCCAAAGAGGTTTGTGACGACCCGGAACTCTTTCATGGTCTTCACAGCCTTCCATGTATGGATTGTACTTACTAAGGTATTTATTAAGCTTTACAGGCTCAAAGCCAAGGATGCAGACGATAAGCTTATTTGCATCGAGCTTTTGTGTTTCGTCTATTGTAAGCAGGTCAGCTCCAATAAGGCCCTCTGTGATGGTCTCACTATTATGTGTATGGATCGTTTCACCAAGGTTATCTGAATACCTTGCCGCCTTATTAAGTCTTGTCTGCTTTCCGCATGCTATGTTGAAATATCTTCCTGTGTCTTCATCACCGGCTCGTAGAAGAATCTTTACTGTCATTGATCCAAGGATTGTGTTATATGCTTCTCCAGGATACATATCCTTGAGCTGTCCAAGCGTCTGAAGAACTGTAGTGATACCGATCTTTCTTGATCTTACTGTTGTGATAGTTCCATCAAAATTGTTGATAGCACCTGTTGCCTTAAACTCATCAAGGATGTAATTAACAAAGAGCTGGTTCTCTTTCTGCCTTGTTGTGAGTGAATCGGAATACTCACACTGCTTTATGAGCATCATGTTAAAGAACAGGTTTGCAATAACGTTGTAAGTCTTATTGGTATCTGGGATTACAACGAAGTACATACACTTCTGCTTCATAGGAAGGATAAGGTCAATCTCATCATGGCTTACTATCTGCTGAGCACAGAAATCAGTAAGGAATGAAAGCTTGATACCCATACCGTTAAGGATCTGTCCCTGTACATCCGGTGCGCAGTTAGCAAAGATATTAAATGCCTGTCTTGCCGGATGAGTCTTTGGAAGACCATTGAACATTGTAGCAAGCTGCTGAGGAGTATTCTGAGTACAGATGTTATACATCTCAGCCAGTGTATTTCTTCCAGCCTTCTTTAATGCCTCATTTGTTGAGATATAAAGAAGAAGTGCCTTATAACCATTTAGCTCGTTCTGTGCCCAGTAGTCCATGTGACCGTCACCGGTATTTTCAATGATACAGTTGGCCAACATCTCTGCTACTGAAGTATCTCCGTTTTCAAGGTACTTAAGAAGATGGAATGCATCGGAGTTTCTAAGCTCGTTAGACTTAAGGTTTAGGACCCTTACAACGTATCCTGCATCCCTTGCTTTCTGTGACAGTCTCCTATACAGGTCTCCTTTTGAGTCTGTTATGATTGCCGACTCTTCTCTTCGAATGCACTGAAGGATGTCGTTTTCAATGATGGCTGCAGACTTACCTGAACCAGGTGTACCAAACACGCACTTATTTCTGTTGATACCAACAAGGTCATCCTTTAAGGTATAAAGCCTTCCCTCATCATCCATTCCAAGGATATCTCCCAAAAGGTTGTTGATATTCTTGGATCTGTTAAAACACACATCCCTCTCTTTTTCTGTCTGCCAGTGGGCTGTTCCATGAAGTCCCTGTTTACTTACTAGGAACTTTCCTTCTCTGTCCACGTAGTAATCTTTCTTGGTTATCTTATGGAATCTGTATCCGCCCATCATGAAGAAAAATGTTATGAGTGCTGCAAGGATAATTCCCGGGGTATTAAGCCAAGCAACAAAGATCTGTGCGATATAGATCTGGTCCTGCTTGCCGAACAGCTTTAATACCAGCTGGCAAAACCACCCCGACAAAAGGATTCCTGCTATGGGCGATGTGATAAGGATAGACCTGTAAGTTCCTTTATGCTCTTTTACGTCATAAAAAAAGTCTGATATTCCCTGGGAGACCTTTCCTCCCTCTTCGTTATTTCCTCTTAACTTATCAAAAACACTTTCCATCAGCCCACCTTCTCCCTAAGCTTTTTCATGAGTAGGCACCCTATATATTCCACAGGATGCGTATAACGGTATAGCTTTGAATCCATTTTCTTAAAGTCTCTTTCAAATTCATCATCCTGTTTCTTTTTATTCTTTGCCTGTATCTGTTCGTAGGAAGCTCCGTTCATAAGGGCTTTAGCATTCTGAGCCCCTTCTTTGATACCTATAAGCACGGCCTTTACTGTCGTGAATATGATGGACATTATCAAAAGGCATACCGCCAGCTTTATCATCTGTTCTGTAGTCATCTTGTTTTTCTCCTTGTTGTTCACAGTGAACCAGGCTCTGATCTGATTCGTTCATATCTGATTCGGCTTTTAGATAGCCTTTTGCTGAACAAGCTTCTTACTATTCCAGTCCTTCAAAAAGTCCTCGAAGCTACATGAAAAGATTTCAGCATAGCCATCAAGAATGCTCTTAATAAATTCAGCCTGGTAATCAAAACATATAACACGTATTGTTTCCTTTGGCGGAACTGCAAACTTTACTTTCCGGACAAACTGTAATAGCCTTGCAAAATTCGGTACGCAGAAAACAAAGGTGTATACTTCGCCATCGTAGAAATCACATACATAGTCAAGCTTAGATGTATCTTTATAAGGTTCTTCCATGACGGCTTCATACATTCTTACCTGCCAATCTGATTCGGACATTATCTTTATCATGTCCCTTCCGTTCCTGTCATAGGGAAGTATGTAGAGGTCATCATATGTCATACAAAGTCCTTCATATCTTTCCCTATATTTCTTTGGTGGGTCTATTATCCGTTCAAAGAGGCACAGGTCATATGCCAGGATGATCGCGCTTTCCAGCATGCAGCTTTCTTTGTTTATGTAATTAGCCAGCATGTTTTGGATAAAGGATTTTATCTTATACTCTCCCTGGGCCGACCATGTCTGGATATCTTTTCCAAAGTGATACACGTTGTAATTGCCACCTGCTGATAATAAAGTTCCATTTATCCTTGATGCTATTGCCGTTTTTTCCCCGTCAATCTCCTCAACATCATCCGTATAACCTGAATACTTCCTTATCTCACGACTTTGATAATAAACATTGCCTGTAAGAGTCTTATTTTTTACTACGTCCTTCTTATCAGCTGGAAGTGTAGGTATGCCAGCACAGTCCATCATGATAACTACTTCACTACTCCGAATAATTCTCTTAGCATTAGCCTGCAGCTGGTCCTTACTGTATTTAGCTCTTTTAATATCCCTTATGCCATACTCTTCAAAGAAATCTAAGTTCTCATCAGGGATATTGTCATAAAAATAGTTCTCAAGATTTTCCTTGTAATTTGATATGACTAGATTTTCAAAGACTTCTACGCTATGTCCCTTTTCAACCACGCCTTCCCTTTTCATCTTGCACATGGTGTTGTTGATTGAAGACTGGGGCTCATCAAAGAGCTTATATGACCTTGGTGTAATTACGCTGGAAACATGTAAAAGATTCACGATCTTGTTCCTCATCGTTCCCTCAATATACCTCGGTTTATTATTCATTTCTGATGCTCCTCATACTAAATTCACATTTGGTTCAACTACAGTTTCCTATGTGATTTTTGGCTCATATCTGTTTCTAAGCTTGAGCTCCTAAAAGTTATCAAATGCCCAAATCATGCGGCTTACCACTGTTCAAAGGCGGTAATTTGCCCTCTCCGCGAAAAGGGGTATTTTTACCGTCTTTGGAAATAATTTTTACCGTCTTTGAGGCTTAAAATTACTTTCTTTGGGATTTAAAATTACCGTCTTTAAAGTTCGTAATATTCAATGCTTGGAACCTCTGTAAGTGGTCCTTCCACATAGGCAACCATGAAAGGAATTGTGAGGTTCATCTCTGCAAGAATATCCATTACGTCCTCATCATTAACAACAAATGTATAGAGCCTTCTGCTGTCTTTTTCTTCTCCAATCTTGCAACCTGTAGATGTGTAGAATGTATCCTGGATCATTGATACCTTAGAGATACTGTTCTTATCGATGAATGCTATATACTCTATCATCTTAGCCTTATTGATAAAGCAAACTTCTACGCCATTATCACAGGGATTTGCTGACCTAATCTCATCTGTCCTGGCTATATTTGATTCCTTTATCTTATCCAGCATTACCCAAAGGCAGTACAGCGTCTCTGGACTATACTGTGGTCTGTTCTGAAGAACAGCGTAGTTGTCATCAAGAAACTGTATTATCCTGCTGTTACACAGAAACGAGATCATAGGCTTTGGATTAAACCTTGTTCCCTCATACATCTTCTTTATCTGGTCAATTGTAAGAGCGCCAAACTTATTTAATAGATTTACGGTAACTCTGGTCTCTGGTGCTAATTCTGGCATGTTTATTCTCCTTTTATGCTAAAAACGTACTGTTTCGCATATAAATAGCCTTGTTTAGTGGAAAAATATATGTGTTTCCACTAAAAACTTGTTCCGGCTGTTTTCCCTTTGCATTAAAATGATTGTTTTTCACCTAAAACGTCTTTATATCTGCTACAGCACTAGACAATATGTAATGACCTCCACTATGTAGCAACGTGGATTTACCTGTATACTAAAGATGTTGAGTCAATGGTAACAGGGATTACCGCATACAAAGGGAGGTCACTAAATGAATAATATCACAGTTTACGTAGGAATGGATGTACATAAGGAAAGTTTTACTCTCTGCGATTATTTAATCGAAACAGAGAAGGCGTCTCATACAAGGCGCACCCACGCTGATTACAAGGAAGTCCTAAAATATCTGGAATTCCTTAGAACCATCTACGGAAATGATACAAACTTTATATGCGGTTATGAAGCCGGATGTCTCGGCTATACTTTATATCATCAGTTAACTAATCATAACGTTAACTGTGTGATACTTGCACCAACCACTATGCTTGAACCGCGTAGTGGCAAAAGAATTAAAACTGATAAACGTGATGCTGAATTGATTGGCAAATGTCTGGCTCAGCACAATTACAGTCCTGTTCATGTTCCTACTTCTACAGATGAAGAAACAAAAGAGTTTCTCCGTATGAGAGATGATCATAAGCTTGCACTCAAGAAAGTGAAGCAACAAATACTTTCGTTTTGTCTTCGCCACGACTATCGCTATGAAGGAAAAAGTCACTGGACAGAAGCTCATGTGAACTGGTTAAAATCATTAAAGCCTGAGGCACTGTATAAAGAAATACTCGATGAATATCTGCTGACCTACATAAACTTGAGAGATAAGCTTGAACGTTTAGACAAGCGAATAGAAGAACTTGCTTTAAAAGATGAATACAGAGAGCCTGTTAAAAAACTCTGCTGTTTCATCGGGGTTCAAACTCACACAGCACTATCTGTATTGGTTGAAGTAGGTGATTTCAAACGTTTTGCATCAGCCAATCAGTTTGCTGCATATCTTGGACTTGTGCCTGGTGAAGAATCCAGTGGTGATGAAAAGTCAAGGCTTGGAATCACAAAAGCCGGAAATCGTCATGTTAGACAGCTTCTTATAGAATCATCCCAGTCATACAGCAAAGGACAAATCGGACATAAATCAAAAGCACTTAAATCCCGTCAGATTGGCAACTCACCTCAAGTCATTGCATATGCTGATAAAGCTAATGAAAGGCTAAGACGCAAGTTTTACAAAATGGTTCTTGGTAAAAGCAAGAAACACAATGTGGCTAAAACTGCAATAGCAAGAGAACTTGCCTGCTTCATGTGGGGCATGATAACCGATAATATAGCATGATCAGGTATAACATCGCGCCTCCGATATCAAGGCCAAGCCGCCGTGGGCGGTGCTTCGCAGCCTTGACATCTTCACCCCGCTGTTATAGCGGGTAATCAAGCAGATGTAAGATGGCTTACGCCATTTACATCTGGCCACCAACAAGTACCAACTGAAGACATCTTGAAAGGGCTTCGGCCATTTCAAGGTTAGAGCTATCTACGATAAAACTATGTTGGCACAGAGAAATTTGTGATCCACGCAACTAGACGGTAGAGCTCACGGCGGACCATTGACCTGTCGGTAACCAATCCACGTATATCAGAGTGGCCAATGCCGGGAACTGATACCCCGAGGCTCTTTCAAGGTGCCTTCAGCAACAATTAAATATGTTTGTGGTGATTCCAGTCATTTTTTGCTTGACAGGAGGTCATTACATATCAGTTTTTTATACTAATCAGCTGTTGTTTTATACAAAAGACGCTTATCTTTCACCTAAAATCAACCGGTCTTTTTAGAAAACTTTTTACGAAGGTTAACATCGGTTGTATAGGTCTTGATCTCTTCTTCTGAGGAAATAAGGTCAATCAAAATCTTATCTTTATCCGACATAAGAAGCGCCCTTCCATGAGCTGGGAACTTCTTGAAGTTTGCCCTGTCGTTGGCATTTAGATCTACAACCCTTGCCACGTTGTTTATTTCCATATCCTCGATCCTGAGGAAGAACTTAATCTTTGATGCAGCAAGGATAGATTCTCCAAGACCATCGTTGCTTCTTAGGAAGTCTCCGATATCCTGAGTAGCCAGTACGGTACATGAACCATATCCACGGATGATCTTAACCATTTCCTTAACCTGCTTTGCACAATCCTCGTTCTGCATCATGAGCCAAACCTCATCCATGAATATTGCATCCTTATGTTTAAGGCTCTGCTTTGCAAGGTCGTAGCAGCAGTCAAATGCGATATACATCATCGCAGGAAGGTAATCCTCACTTATTGAAGTCTTATCTACGTCAAATATAAGGTACTGGTTATTAAGGTTTACGTTTGTAGGTCCGTTAAAGTTACTGAACATTCCTCCGTACATGTAAGGACTTAGCGCATCTCTTACCCTTGAAAGGACCGGATCTTCCTTAAGAGCATCGTTAAGGTCCTGAAGGATAGGCATAGGCTTTAATATCCTCTTTTCCTTGTTAAGCCAGATAGAATCGTTATTTGAAGTGATTCCATAGTTTGCATACAACTTCGTACAAAGAACGTTAAATCTGTTCTTCTCAGAAGTTGATAAGTGATCGTCCAGCATATTGAGCTGAAGGAAAGCACAAAGAGAAGCTATCTTTCTGGCAAGAAGGGGTGCATCCATTCCGTCTGCCTCATCTGTATCTTCCAAAAGTTCTCCGCTTGCGGAAACCTGAGGTCTTATTTCCATGATGTTTACACAGGTCTTACCACCGGGGATAAACTTTATGTACTCTCCTCCCATCTTCTCGCAGGCGTTGTAATACTCGTGAGCCTTTAACGGAAGAATGAACATGGTCCTTACTCCCATCATCCTCATTCTTGATGCAAGCATCATTTCAAGGAATGACTTACCAGAACCTGGCGTACCCATGATTACTATATTTCCGTTTGAATACAGCTGTGTATTGAAGTTATTGAATGAAACAAGTGAAGAACCCTGTACATTTCGTCCAACAACATATCCTTCATTGTCAAAAAGTGACATTGAGGTGAAAGGATATAGCTGAGCCATATTTCTTGTAAGCATGTTGTGCGAATACTTTTTGAAAAAGCTCTTTGTCACATACATATCCGGTGCTGTATTTTTAAGCCACTCATGTGCAGCGAGGAATGATGTTGATGTGTAGATTGAAAGACCCTCAAGGTGCTTCTGAATAGAGTTCTTAAGTTCCCTCATAAGAGCATATGTCTCTGCTCTTACAGTAATTATCACTTCACAGCTAAAGAGGTCTTCATCATAGTTACTCATGCACTGCTTTATGTATTCTGCATTCTGGATCTCTTTTGATATAGATTCTGCTTTGTCGAAGTTGGTCCTGTTAGCGTTAAAGGAAGAATACTTATATTTCCTCATCTGCTTAAGGCCTGTCTCAACAGTGCTTCTGTTAAGTCTCTTGGCGATGATATCAACATCAATGCCGTAGTCTATCGGTATGTTATCAAGCCATCCTGTCTGAACAATAGGAGGGAAAGTATTGTCTCTCATCACAAGCCATGTGTGATACATTCCATCCATCAGGATCCAGTCTTTAGTAGCCTTGCTTGAAAGTCCTCTTGGTGCAATGTAGTCAGCTTCCTTTGCCTCACCTATGGCACCATCTGTCATTTCATAGTCTGTTACTACCCTGTCTATTCTGTCCTGCAATGTTTCGCCTATACATGACAAAGGGTTGTAATACTTATAAAGAACTTCACATGCATGATAGTCTTCATTTTTAGGTGTTATAACAAGATTTCCGCAGCTCGTGAGTTTTGAACGAAGGTCATACTCGATACTCTTCATGTTTCTGTAGATATCAGTAAATTCCCTGCTGATCTTGCCATTCTCACCCTCGTACTGATAAATGATATAGAACCTTTTATCAACTGTATCAGCGTTCTGCAAAGTCGAGATATGAGCAATATAGCTTTCAGCCATTTCAGCTAGCTTTGGGTTATTTTCTCTTCTGTAGTTTTCCCTGATAGTATTAACGATCACATTCGTATCAGACTTTTCTGTCCTCATCTTGATATGAATGTTATTAGGACAGGTCTTGAACATCTGAAGGAATGCATCAGTTATCTTGTTCTTATCAACAACATCTTTCTGATAGTAGTTAAGAGGCATTACTTCAAGGATCTTTACATAAGTTCCATCTCCGCAGCATACAATGCCTGCCTTGATCTCTTTAACATTTACGATCCCCTGGGAATCAAAATTGTTCTTATCAGCCTTCTTATCTGTTTCTGCCCCTTTCTTCTGAGGAATGAGCCTGCCTACTCCATCTTTTGAAAAGGGTAATAAGCGGCCTTTAGATGAGTCATTATGCTCTTCTTTCCTTGAACTCTTCGTACTTTGCTTTGACGAACTCTGCGACTTTGTCTGCGGCACTATCCCCATTACCAATTCCATTAACGGATTGCGCCATTCTTCCTGATTTGTATCGTTCTTCATGATTTGCACTCCTTAAGTGATATTCCCCTTTATTTGCCAATGCCTGACGAAAGATCATAATAGCCTCAAATACACTCTGGTCCTTGATTCCTACAAGATTTAAAAGCAGTATGGGACCGCAAAGGCATACCATGAAAATCAGCTTTACTCTAAGTACGAACGGAATTGCTGCAATGATAAATCCAACTATTCCGGCACATATAATTCCCTCTATCCAGTTACGCGGCCTGAATCCGAAAACTCTCTTTGAATCAAGCACGTTATCAGGTATCTGGAACTCATATAATTTATCCTCGTTCAAGTTTCTCCCTCCTTGCATTATTACTTTTAAATATATTATAACGTTATATATAATATCCCAAAGGCGGTAATTTTTCAAGACTTTTGCACTAAAAAAGCCCTTACCAACAACATTTTTGCTGGTAAGAGCCTCATATTAGTGTTCGTTCGGATCTACTGCTGTAGCATCGCCTGCCTGTCCATCATCTTCCATATCAAGGTTCGGATCATATTCTATCCAGAAGTCACTCTTTGAGCCCTTTTCCTTAAGAGCCTGCAATGAATAGTCTCCAAGGTCTGATTTTATTCCAAACTCTCTTTCCTGTTTGTCATACTCAAGGTAAATAGTCATTCCCGGATACTTATCAACGGTTGCTTCCCAAGTGATAACTGAATAGTATTCTTCACATACGCAGGACCCTTCCGTGAGTGTAACAACATATCTTTCATCGAGATTTCCTGTGCATAAGTTGAAGTATGTATGAAGGTAATACGGAAGCTCATTACATATCTTCCAGTCATCATAATGTGTGTAAATCTCTTCAAAGTTATTTACGATGACGTGGATATTTGATTGTTCCTCATCAACTTCGTAGTGATCAGCCCCCTCAGGTTCAAACTCATCATCCTTTGCCAGTTCCTCTTCCGTGAAATTCCTCTTATCAGCGAACATTGGCACTGCTGTGCTGCTTGTACTGCTTTCGGAAGAATGCTCTCTTTCAGGAACATAGAAACCAGTTATTTCTTCCTCCTCATCTGAAACCGCCTCTGTACTGTTCTTATAAAATATAAGCGCTGTCATTAGGGATGCAAACGTAACAAGCGCCACGCCACCTAGTATTAACTTGGTCTTTGTTTTCATAGTTTATTTTTTCTCCTACATATGAGTTACAGTTCTGTAATACAGTGAATTAACATGGTTCCAGTCTTCATAAATGATATGATAATTGGCACGTCTTCCTGGATCCCAAACGTAAAGACCCGTTTCATCATAACCAATTCCCACAAGGAAATGTCCGTTAGACGTTCCATGTAACGTTCTTCCATCCTCTTTGGAATACCAATAACCTTCAATGTGAAGTATTACAGGCCTGTCGTTATTGATCTCATCTATAACGCCTTGTACAACATTTGTGGTTATATTGCCGCTCTTTTTAAGGCCATATACTGCAAGAACCTCATCGGAGTGAAGATCTCCGCCAGCATCTACATATTTACTGATTTCTGTTATAGGGATATGATACCTCTCGTAGTACATGATTATCATATCAATCGAACAGTCATAACACCCAGACCCCGCAACTGTCTTCTTTGAAGCACCTCTTTTTGTATCAGGATAATCACCCTGATTTATATACTCATACATATCAAGGATTTTTCCACCTTCTGGAGGTACTAAATCTTCTCCCGGAGGGTCGGCTCCGCCTGGATCTTCGTCCCAATCTATAACTTCAAACTTATCATTATATGTTTTATCAATGTAGCACCATGGGCTTCTTCCTTTACCCTGCCAGCCACGTTCTATAAGCCATGAGTCATGATTAACATCATAGAATACAGGGCTTAAGTAACTTCGCGTCTTATTAAACGCTGGTCCTAGTGCATCTGCAACTGATACAGTAACTCCAGCTGGATTTACGTATGAAACTTTAACATCACGCGCATATAGCCTTGTTACACGCTCGGAATATCCAAGCATATAAAGGTTATTATGCTGGTCAAAGTTTACATGCTTAAGATTGGATGCCCACGTAGGATCTGTTGTATTAAAAGCCATCGCAAAAAGCTCTCTTAAGCCAAATGGCTTAACTGTGACTTTTACATAATAATATTCCCAGTTGCATACTACTCCGTCCCACTCTATTGTATCGGGTGCACTTCTGCAGCCTTCCGGAGAATCAAACTCATATGGCTCACGCTCAAAAGTTATGGTGTCGTACGTATCATCATCATCTGTAGTAGGGTCATTTTCATTAAATACTTCTTTTTCGCCTACATATACCGGAACCCACATAAGTCCCAGCTCATACATGTACTTGTAGCACTCTTCCTTCTGGAGATATGTCATGAAATCCTCATAGTTTACATCTCCCCAGTCAAATCCATAATGCGCACCGTTAGCAACAGTATCTGTCATGCTGAAAACAGCAAATATCTCAGCGTAGTTAACGTCATCGTAGGTCGGATTCCATGTTGAATATGTCGTGTCATAAAAGGTCTGGCCTGGAATAAGTACATCTCCAATTCTTGGTTTAAACGTACTTGTAGCTAGGTCATATGGATATCTGTTCTTATAAAACGAGTCCAAGGACCTTTCACTGTTATATGGATGGCCATTCATAGATCCCGTGTACTTTTCAAGCTGCTTTACAATATTAGCGCAGTGGTCTCTAAGGGCTTTTGAAAGAGTTTGCCTTAGACCATCAGTTTTTCCGGAACCATCTTTGCCAAAAGTATAATCCCATATGGCATTATAAAGAGGCTGATTGTCATGGAAATCCTTAAGTGTCATGCCATCCTTGTAGCGATTTCCCGCATCAGACATGTTCTCTCCGTCAACCTTAGAATTCTGAAACTCTGTTTCCTGCCCCACAGATAATGGAGATGCGACTCCCTTGGAAATAAGCGTTCCGCAAAGGGTAGTTATTGCAAAAATCAGTATCAGCGGAATCAAAATAAAAGCATTGATCTTAGGACCATCCGGATTATCTTTATCCAGTGAAATATCTGTCTCTTTTTTTACAGCTGATGCAAGTGCAATAGCTGCTCCAATAATCGCTCCTACAACAATTCCTGCAGGTCCTCCTGCTGAGCCCGCAGCAGCTCCTTCTGCTACAGCTCCGCCAGCCGCTGCAGCTCCTGTAGTCGCTGCGGCGCTGCCTCCTGCAGCAGCCACTTCTGTTCCTCCAGCAGCGGTTGTAGTAGCTAAAGCTGTGCCACTTCCAGCAGCGGTTGTTCCAGCTCCAGCTTCTGCCGCAGCTTCAGCCCCGGCAACGCCAGCCGCACCAGCTGTTCCTGCTGTCTGTGCGGCGGCCTCTGCTGCATGCTTTGCACCTTCATTTGCAATATGCTTTGCAATGCGATTCCCAATCTCATCCTGGGCCTTTTGTCGTATTTTGTTGTCAATGGGCTCGGCTAAGGTTTTGATATCATTTTTGACGTCCCTAGCATCTTGCTCCATATTATCGCGAATGCTAAAATCATCTGCCATTATTATCACTGCCTCTTCTTGGGAGTCTTTATCTTACCTTTTTGAGCAAAACCAGGGTTCGTGTTATAACTATCAGCCGTCTCGACATCTTGACGTTCGTTATTGCCCTGCTCTATTAGGACCTCTGCATCCACAGTAGTATTTGATCCATACTGCCTTCCAGAAGATCCTCCTCTTCCGCCTACATTTACATCGTATCTAGTAGTATTTCCATAGCTATCACTTCCGATGTACATATAGCTACCTGCTTCACCATTTGTTGTAGAAGTACCATATATACCTCTGTCAGTGGCCGTAATATCTGTTTCAACACCATCCTTTGTTCCTGTTGCATGATATACTCCAACAGATCCTTCTACAGGCTCAAAAGGTGATACGGAATCAAATCTCTCTGATGTTGTAAGGCTATCCCTTATAGAGTTACCAATTGTTTCATCAGTGGATTCATATGTGGATACATTTCCATCAGAATCTCTAATCGAAGCTGTATATGTTCCGTCATTATTGCCGCTGAAACTTACGGCATAATCTCTACTTTCATCATCTGATATTTTCGCAGTTGCCGTATACTCGCTTGGTGTAAAGTCTCCTACATCGGCACCACCGCTCAGACTACTTGCAGCATCCTTTATTTCATCAGATGCCAGCGCATCTTCAAAGGTTGTTCCTTCTGGAACATTAAATGCCACGCTATCTCCCGATGCATTTGAGACAGTTCCTACGTAACTACCCGCTTCTTCTCCCGGTGTAAATGAAGCAGTAATAGGCGATGAAACTTCTTCCACTGCTGTTCCTGTTGCCTCATATTCACTCGGTGTAAATGGGGTTGTATAGCCGCCATCAACAAGACTGCTTACGGCCTCCTGTCCTGCCTCTGATGAAATCGCATCCTCATAACCAGTACCATTTGGAACATAAAAACTGCTGCTATCGCCATCTGCATTTGAGAATGTTCCAACTGTGTTTCCATTCTCATCAGTGCCCATGCTGAACGTAATTGGTGTTCCTGATGCATCAGCATCCACTGCCCATGCTCCATATTCGCTTGGTGTAAATCCTGATACTTCTGCACCACCACTGATACTGCTTGCCGCATCCATTATTTCATCAGATGCCAGAGCGTCTTCAAACGATAATCCACTTGGAACATTAAACTGAACGCTACCTCCACTTTCGCTTTCCAGTGTTCCTGTATATGAACCGTCTCCATTATCAGCAAAAGTAGCCGAAATAGACTGCACCGAGTCTGAATCTCCCGCTGTCGCACTATATGCTGTAGGTGTAAACTCTGCTACACCAGTGCCTCCACATACGCTACTAAGAGCACTCTGTCCTTCTTCTGAGCCAAGAGCCTCTCCAAAAGATGACCCTTTAGGAATGTCAAATGAACTGCTAGCACCATTTCCATTCGTTAATGTCGCTGTAGATGAGCCGTCGCTATTAGAAACAACGCTTGCAGATATTGGATGCATTGAATCAGGGCTTATCGTTGATGCACTATAGGATTTGGGTGATATGTCTGACAAACCACCTGAACAACCTATACTACTTACCGCGTTCTTTCCACTATCTGTAGAAAGAGCATCTTCTAAAGATGATCCATTTGGTACATTAAATGAGGCACTCTTTCCATCTGCACCTGTGAGTGTTGCTGTAGATGAACCGTCGCTATTTGGTGACATAGCTACTGAAACAGGTGAGGACTCTACATTCTGAGATGTAGCTGTTGCGGTATATCCAGTTGCCTTAAAGTCAGATACGTTAGATGCTCCCGCTCCTGATGCTGCTCCAATTTCTTCTTTTGCTTCCGCAAGACGCATATCATCACCATGGATTGGTGCATTTATATCACTGGCTGGTGTAAAATCACCCCCCACTACTGTTCCATACTGCTTTCCATTTGGATCACAGCAATTGAACACATCATTTTTGTTGATGTCTGTTCCAGCTTTTTGAATCACATCGTCATTACTATAGTTAGGATTATTTTCGCTCGCCTTTTTCATTGCATCGGCTACGTCTTGTCCTGCACGCTCAGCAGCTTCAGATGCATTGCATCTTTCTCCATTCTTCATAGCACCCTTGGCCTGGAATCCCATTCCATTACCAAAATTCTGACAATAACTAAATGCGTCTGCATCACTTATTGTTCCCTTAACTCCCTGAGACACAGCCTTTCCATCCTTGCCAATCTTAGTCTTCTCACCATTTATGGCAATTCCTGAATGCATCTTACCGTCTGCTCCCCTGAACTGATTCATAGATGCACTATTAACCTTGATTCCACTATTGCCCTGATCTGCAAGTGCCTGAGCACCCTGCTTCAATTTATTCTTCGACAATGCTCTAACCGCATTCTGCGCATCCCTATCCTGCGGATTAGTAAGTGCGTTTGCAAGCATCTTTCCAGCCTGTTCTGGTGTTACAAAATCATCATTAATCTTTTTACCCATAGCACCAAGCTGAGCGGCCATGTGTGATGGATCTGTTAGACCAACGCCCTTTGCAATATCTGATGCTCCAGCACTCAGCATCTTTCCGGCATCGAAAAGTTTCTTATTTCCAGTTCTAAGACCTTCAGCCTGCATAAGATTTCCGGCACCTTTTCTTGCTGCATTTGCCTGTCTAAGTGAATTTGCAAGGTTTCTTCCAGCACCTGCTATCGCACTTCCTATCCTAGATCCACCGGTAGCAACTCCAAGACCCATACTTCTTAACATTCCATCAAACTTAAGGCCAAATGCTAATAGTTCAAGAACAAAAATATACTGGATAAAAGTAAATGTGTTTCCTCCAAGCACTGCAAAGAAGCACCCCTTGAACCATACCATGTTAAATATCATTACAAGGAAACTACTAAATAATGTTCTTAAATAAGATTTAAAAATAGGTGATGTATTATTTGAAACAATCGTTCCACCAAAAGCTGCAAATAAGAGCAAAAGAACCATTGTCACAATGTACCTAGATACCATCTCGCAGTATAATTTCAAAAATCCTTTTATAAGCTTCCAGATAAGAATGATCTGCAAAATAACAATAATCAGACCGACTCCAGGAAATGTAAATTTAACGGCCTGCTTTACAGCAAAAATCGTCAACTCATCATCTGCTGATTTTGCAACGATATTGAGGAATCCTTCCTGCTTCATTGCATCTTTTGTGAGTGTATATGCCATTGTTCCAAAATAGTCGTCAATGATCGTAAGGATAGTTGTATAGATTGTCTTATGCTTATAGCATATGGCAATCGCAACACAGTATCTAAAGAAAAGGCTTATTGGAGTATCCTTTGAATCAATAACCTTGCCGTTTAGGAAATAAACGCAGATTCCAAAGCCAAAAAAAAGTGTTGCAAGGAACATTCCAGTAAATATCGAAAATCTATCAAGGAAGTCCGTAAGAGATACACTGACAAAATTCGTACTGTCAGTAAAGGTTTTTATCTGGGGGCCAAACGGCTGCAAAAGCGTATTGAAAAACCAATCAATAAGTGCACCTACAGCCTCTCCCAGCGACTGATTCATGGCTGTAAATATCTCATCAGTGATATTGTCCGTTACGGTGCTTGCAATCCATGAAAAAAATCCACCGCAATTAACCCTGTATGTTAAAAGCGATACAAACGCCCACGATATCAGGAATGCATAGAAGATCTTTTTCTTTTTGGGGATTGAATACAGATAATTTTCCAGCATTATCTCTTACTCCTTACTCTTTATTAAAAGTTATGTTATAACAAAAATATATTTTTTGTTATATTATATTCAAAGTTTTAGTGCGTGGCAAGAAAAAACTCCCCAGGTTTTGGGGAGTTCATCTTTTTCTTTATCAACAGTCATCGTGTGATTAAACACCTGCTGCTGGAGCAGCGGCTCCTCCGTTGAACAGAGACTTGATTGTTGATACAATGTGTCCCTTTGTAACCAGAACGATAAGTGCGAATGCAAGGCAACATCCGATAAGAATATGCTTCTCAACATCGAACTTCTTCTGATCTCTGGTAAAGAACATTGCGATACCGCAGATTACGATTGCAAGAGGGAACAGTGCTTCTGCAAGAGTAACAAGCTTGCTCTGAAGGTTTGTTACCGCTGTGCTTGCATCTGTGAATGCATCACAGTAAACAAGGTAATTAGCCCTTGCCACCGCCAATGCACCAAAAGCAGATGCCTTTGCTGCTGTGCTCTTTGCAAATCTTTCATCTTTGTCATCTTAACAACTCCTCCTTTTTAATGATTGTTTTTAGGCTTCGTAGCACATAAAAAGGGCGAGTATTTCGCAATCAAACAAAATACTCGCCCTAATTAATAATCACTACTAAATAACAACAATAATAATATAATACCAAAAAGTATATTTGTAAATAGTTTTGTTTATTTCTGCTGTTTTTACTTCTTAAATCATGCTCCAAATGCCTTTAATGCGTCATTAAGCGCATCCATATCTTCTTCTTTTATCAGATCATCTTCCGGGTCGTCTATAACTTCTTCAGGTTTTTGCCCCGTTTTGATAGATGTTATCTTATCTGTAGTCTGATAAGGCACCTGTGCCATCATTGGCTGAAAAATAGCACCCATCTGAGCAAAAGGATTATTCATGCCCTTTGATACCTGAAGCTCATATAAGCCCATGATCTGCTTAAAGCTATCCTTATCGAGCAGTTCTAGGTTGATTCCCATCCTCTGAATAAAATCATGTGCAAGTAACCCCATGAACTTTGACTGTTTGTGTCCACATAGCTCTAATAGTTTACAGCATTCAGCCTGGTACAAATCTGCTTCATCAAGATATATGTTCTTTTGCCTGTAGTCTCTGAATGTTTTATATTTCTTCTTTTTCTCAAAAGGCATTCATGGCTCCTTCCTTATGCCCCAAGGCAAAGAGCATACGCTTTGGCATTTGCATTTACATCTTCCAATATTTCCGGATCCTTAAGCTGGCTGTTCTCTTCAATCTGTTCTCTTAAAAGAAGGCATCCTCCGCCATAGAACACTACAGGATACAGAGAAAGCTTAACTCCCTGCTGGATGCAGCCGTTTACGATGTCTTCAAAATGTGTCTTGGCACCTGCTTTTATGAGGTCAATATACTCATCAGGAAGAATAGTCTCATCTCCGTTTAATACATCTTCAACAAGGCTCTCATCCAGCATCTCTCCATATTGCCTTTGAACTTCAGCACATATCTTTCTGTACATCACTCTTGTTCCAAGCTGCAGCGAGAAGCAGTTATTTACATCTGGCTGCCCGTTAACAACAGGAATCACATCTGTTGTTCCACCACCGATTCCTACAATGTAGTATCTCTTTTTCTTTGCTGTCTGACAGTGCTGATTCTTGTATACTGCTACAAAATCCTGTGGGAACAGCCTTATCGTATCAACAGAGAAGCAAAACTTCTTGTTCTTGTACTTAAACTCCACCGTACCCTCAAATTTCTCTTTGTAATATTCAAGAGTTTTTGCAGAATAAGCATTAAAGTGTCCCGGAGGAAGTCCAACGCCAAGCTTTATATGGTCATATTTATCAAGCTCAGTCTGGATCTGCCCCTCCCCTGCGCTTTCCTTTGCAATATACAAAAGCTCTTCTGCTATACCTATCAGTGTTAAGATAAGGCACTGATCATTCTGAGTCTTGTCTACTACATAAGGCTTTCTTTCTGAGATCTCAGGCACATAGTATTTGCCGTTGTACTCAAGAATTTTTGTTGCGATTTCAGGTTTGCTTGCGTATTCCCTATAACCACTAGGGATCTTACTGTGTGATGTCTTGGTGTCGTAATTGCCTACGTCCACCCCAATGTTGATTGCTCTCATGGTTTTATCTCCTTTCTTTACTATACCATAATGTTATCATATAACGTTTGGTAATACAATGATATTTTATAATAAAACCGCTTATTTTAGCACAATATTGACCTTTTTATCTTAATCGTTGTTCACAGTGAACAACTTCTCTTATTCTTTTAGGTGAAATAAATTTGCTTTATTCTAAAGTTCATGTTTTTAGCGTAAAAAAAGGAGAGGTAACAAAATCCTCTCCTTCACTACTTGCCTAATTTAGTTATCTAATAATATCTTTTCCAGCTCTACAAAATCATCTGCTCTCTGTTCATACTTGTTGAACTGAGTAGTCTTTTTTACCGGCTCTTCATATCCGCCCTTAATTGCACTTATCATGAATGCTGTAATATCATTTACACTACTCTTTGAGCTCATTACCCTGTATGCTTTCTCGACCTTTGAAAGGTCATACTCTGCAGCCTCTGCAATTGCACGAAGGTCCTTCATCTTGAGCCTTTCTTCGATTATCTCATTAAGGCTGTCAATGAACTCATCCTTTTCTTCAGGAGTAAGAACCTTTACAATCTTCTTCTCAACTACTTCGACCTTTGTCTTTTTCTTGTCATAAATAAAGAATCTGATTGAATGTATCTTACCACCACGGCCTGATTTGACTGGTTCATACTCAAACCTGATGCTGGTCATCTCATCAAGTTCTTCCTTTGCCTTATCAAGCGTGTTCTTTCTGAACGTACTAAATACGCTGTATTTAGGCTTTCCTGTATTGCTGGCGTCTTTATCTTTCTTACGTTCAGCGGACTTTTGTGAAAGCTGCTCGATATAGTCAAAGTCTACGTTGGATTTTTTCAGGGCATTATATATCTCTTTGTTTTCGTTAGGATCTATAATTCCAAGTCTGAGCTTTAAATCTGTCAGGTTCATAACCATCATATAAGGCTCTGAATTATCAAGGTTTTCACCACGCTTATGCGCCAAATAGCTCTGCTTATCAAATTCTGACTTTAGTATCTCGTATATTCTGTAGCTATAAATGCTCTTAAGAGGAATAGTCTCCTCCAGTGAGAACATTGTGTAGTTCTCCTTAAGCTGATACAACTGATCCGTAATCCTGTTGTTATAGCGCATCTCAAGGATTCCATCCTTAAACTTGCAGTCCGTAACAACGTTCAAAGCTTCCAGCTCCTTAGTACTATCATTTGTGTAAATAATTCTCCAGTCTAGAAGTGATGCCTTATCTTTCTCTGGCTCAACAAGATCTCTTATATGCTCATAAAAAGAACCGCCCTTATTACCAAATATCCTTCTGAGATCACCACCATGAAGTGTAGTAATAAGCTGCCCTGTCGATTCATCAAGTTGTGCCTGTTGTATTCCTACGGAAAATATCTTCTGAGCGAGAAGAGATGTTGTACCCTTTGCATTTATCAGACTATTAGACTTTGAATACTGTCTGCCCCTAAGGATACTAAGATCATAAGATTCATCTTTTTTCTTAGCCATATTTCCCCCATATCTTTTACTTCTTCCATGTACCATTATAGGGGCGAACAGTCTGTTATGTCAA
>NC_014388.1:77500-302358 GCF_000145035.1 Butyrivibrio proteoclasticus B316 | reverse complement strand
AAGTCCCCCACAATATGCTAGTTCCCTTTTTATGCACCCTTAACAACACTAATCGATTCCTTTTTAGTTCACTTTTATTAAGTAACAGAAAAAATAACATTCCCTTTTTATTTACTTATTCAATATTATATTCCCTTTTTTGTCACTTACAACCTTATTTTGCCTATATTTTGTGGGTTTGTCAAATATTATATACAAAATTGTGTTGACTTATCTAGTCTATATAATTTATTCCCTTTTTGTGCACCTTTCAAATATTAAACGCCCCTTTATTTCTCTTTTGACTTATTTGGTTTGACCGTTTTAGTTATTTATAATCCCTTTTTATTCACTTTTAGCACCCTTTTTATACCTTTTTACCACAAAAATTATTTTTTGAGACATTTCTATCTTATTATGTCTTTTCGTTCCCTTTTAGTTCACCTATATATTCCCTTTTTGTACACCTTTTAAATAATGCAGCTTAAATTTCCGCGATTTTAAGCGGTTTCTCTGCTTCCTCTTTTCAAAATAATTGGTTGCGCCCTTTTATGTCACCATTCCCTTTATAGTCACCTTAATCAGTTATTTATCTTCCTCTCTCTTTTTACATCAACTTAATGTTCTGATCATAATTCATTATTTATTATTGTTTGTGCTTATTATTGACTAATATACTTAATACTTCATATTATTTCTTTCATATATATAAAGAGTAGGAGCATTATACCTGAATAATGCTCCTACTACTGTACTTCTTTCCTCCTGGCCTCCCCAGACTACTGAAACTTAAAAGATATTTATCTTTATCCATTCCCTTTTATTACACCATCTATTCCCTTTTTGTTCACTTTTAATTATTTATTCCCTTTTTAGTCACCCTTTAAGCCTTAATTGGTCTCTTTTGGTACCTAAAACTATAACTTTACATCCAGCATTATTCATGCCCTTTTTGTTAACCTTTCACCCCTATTTTGACCACTTTTCCATCCCTTTTTATTATCTTTATCATCCCTTTTAGTTCACCTAAAAAAACTATAAACGCAGTATTTATCAGCTTTTGATACATGTATTAATTAATAAGCAATTGTAGTTATATATTTTTAAATAAACAACCAGATTTGTTGTTTATAAAACACTGATCTGGTTGCAATATCTTTTTTGTCATCTAAATGTCTTAAATTTATTGCTCTTTTTCTCTTTCTAGTTTTCTTATATTTGACAATTGTAAGTTATTTATCAAAACAAATGTATTATTTTTTGAATTGAGTTTTTTAGATTTGAAGAATCTAGGGATTGCAATGAAATTTTTCTTGCAGAAATGTATTATTTTGAAATAATGATGATTGTTTTACGAATTTTAAGATTTATTTATATTATTTCTATGTATGTTTACAATGGAACACTAATATATTACATATGATATACGAAATTAATTTTAATAATAATATATACATGTACTTCCGATTAATAAAAAGAAAATTAATTACTTTAATATTAAAAAAGCAATAGATATTTTAATAAAATACAATATCTATTGTTCCTCTTTTTATGTTTATAATAATGGCTGATTGTATTTATATGTATTTTTATTGACCTAAATGGTTTATATTTTCTTTATAATATTTTAATTTATTATATAATAACGCATAATATTATAATATGAATTAATTCTTACAGAATATATGCATAAATACTGTAATATTTTAAAACATAATTATCTTTAAATTTATTTGCTGTTTTTTGATTTTGAGATAAATTTTGCAATCATTAATTATTTAATAGCAATAATATCTTATGCTATCATTTAAGTGCTTATTATATGAGGCTTTTTCTTTGAATTATTTCTTAATTCATTCTTGCATTCTTATTTTTGACGATTTTTATAAATTGTTTACAATATAATAATTCTATTTTTATTATTGTTATGTAACCATTTCCCTGTTTTTACTCTTTAAATTACAAACAAACGACTAATGGTTAAATATGCTGCAATTCTTGATCTATATTAATTATTTTTTCTTCTTTTTATATTCTTGACTACTATTATTTTTATTTGTATCCAGAGGCTTGACGATTTTAGATCTTCTGGTTACAAAGTCCTGGTCTTTGGTATTATGTATAGATGAACTTTCTAGAATAAATTACAAAACATATATAACATATTTATAATATATGAATATTTGCTTTATATTTTAAATATATATAATATTACATATTTAATATATGAGTATTATATCATTTATTTATAATGTATTCAATATAATAACTCTATATATTAATTAATATAAATATAATATTATACATATATGCAATAAAGATATTATATTTAATAAATAATGCAATTATAATGAATAATGTTAATAATGTATATGTGAAATTTAATACCGATATAATATATTACATAAATATAATACATAAAACATATTACATATATAATAATAAATATATATGATATATATAATATGCTAGATATATAATTGAGCCATGAGAAATATATGTTATATAAGATATATTAGAGATATATTATCATGCTTTTAATATATCTCTAATAAGATATATTGAATATAACGATTATAAATAATATTTTGCAGATATAATATATATAACATGTATAATAAATATAAGATATTAAGAAATATGATCTTAAATAATAATAAGAGCTATATAATGCAAAAATAAAAATATATAGGGTGTATATAACATATATATGAATTCGTCTCTCTATAACCAGCGCCTAAGAATAAACAAATACAGAATGTACTGGCTCGCATAATATCAAAACTCAAAGCGATACTATATATGTTATATATAATTAGTAAAAATGTAATGATGATATATTAAATAGATCAGCAAAAATAGGGACTTTTAAAAAACAATTTAAATATAGAATATTGAGAAGGTTATATATAATATATAAATATGTACGAATAGAGAACAAGTATTATATGCTTTTAAGCAATGGAGTATAATAAATATATATATATCATATATAACTAAAACAAGTTTCAAAACAGGCATATATATAACATAAATAACAGCATAATTATCACCATATGGTATATAACAAATATATAATATATTAGGTAAATAATAAATATAATACAGCGAGCTGAAACTTAAAAATGATATATGAGCAATAATAAAAATAACATATATAATATATATAAAATGATAGCATATAAATTCAATTATGATATATGATGCATATTAATTATCTATGTTATATAATATATTTGGATTAAATGTTCCTGACAATAATGATTGATATATAACAAATATATGATATACATTAAACAAATATTTATAATTTATATATCAATTATAACATAAATATTAGATATGTAATATTTAACTTAAAGATGATAAATGAATTATATTAATGATATTTATTATTGAAAGTAAATAATAAATAGAATATAATTACTAAGGATATTAAAGAGAGATATATAAGCTATATATAAGTGGGAGGAGTTATGCGTACAATAGCATTTAGCAACCAAAAAGGGGGAGTAGCCAAGACTACATCCAGCTATGCGATGGCAGTTGGCCTTGCCAAAAGAGGATATAAAGTTCTAGTAGTTGATGCAGATCCACAGGAAAACCTGTCAATGTCTGCAGGAATAGATTTAAATGAAATTGATCCTGATCCGGAAGATATTGAGAAACTTACAGAAGAGCAACAGGACTACTTTTATGAGAATGTACCAGCCAAACTGTTTGAGGTTATGGCTAAGAGGAAGAATATCAATGAAGCTATAATACCAATATCTGAGAACCTTGATTTAATAGTTGGCGGTATAGATTTGGCTTCTGCTGATATGTCTTTTGCTGGTCTTGGAAGAGAGAGACTTATCAAGGAAGCATTTGAAGATCTGGATAAAGAGTATGATTTCTGTGTATTTGATTGCAGCCCTGCGCTTGGAGTTGTTCTTATGAATATTCTTACGGTTGCAGATGAAGTAATAATTCCATTGGAACCAGGAGCATATTCATTACAGGGATTATCCAGACTATACAAATTCATTGATCAGATTCATGACTATACAAATGATAAGCTTAGAGTTGACGGAATCCTTGTCACCAAAGTGAGAAACACGGCAAATGCCAAGATTTGGATTGGAGACATAGAGGAGAAAGCTCAGCTCCTTAACACTAAGGTATATAAGTCCAGAATAAGACTTAATGTATCGGTTGAGGAAGCACAGACAATGAAGATGGATCTATTTGAGTATGCTGGTGGATCTTCAGCTGCAAGAGATTATGATGACTTTATTGATGAATTCTTAGAGGAGGATAAGTGATGGCAAGTAAGGCTGACAGATTAAAAGGCGGAGCAAACAGAGCTTCAACTGGTTTGTTTGCGGGTATGACACCTCTTAATAAAGGTGCTGAGAAAAATGAAACTAAATCTAAGATTGAAAAAGTAAAAAAAGTAGAAGAAGTTTCTGAGATACCGGAGAAAGAGCAGGAAATTACGCCATCAGAGCCAGAAAAGGCTGCAGAATCAAATAAAAATATCGAAAAGGTAGTTCAACCTGTTATTGAGGAAGAAAAAACGAATACAGAGGTTTCTGAGACAAATATAGTTCAGGAAGAGGTACATATAGACAGAGATGAAGTACCTGTAATAGCTGAACAGCTTGGAGAGAAGATTGCAATGGTAAATAACGCTGCGGAAGCAAAAGCCCAGCAGATAATGCCTGAATATCAGACAATTCCGGAAGCAGTTCCGGTTCAGCAGTATATACCGGAGCCTTCAGTACAGCCTTATGTGCAGAATATGCAGATGCAGAATGTTCAGACACCACAGTATCAGCCGCAGACATATCAACAGATTCAGCCACAGAGTATTCCGGTTCAACAATATCAGATGCCTAATAGTTATCAGCAACCTGTTATGCAGCAGCCTGTGATGCCATCATATAATGAGCCTAAGCCAGCTAAAGCTACCAAGCAGGATAAGAGCAGATATGAAAAAGAGAAGTTCTTGCTGCTTGATATCAGAGGATATAGGGATTATGTGGAGCATATGGCCAAAGCCTCTAATATGTCTGCAACTAAGTATATCAGAAGCCTGATCGAACAGGATATGGTTAGAAATATGGATATATATCAGCAGCACAAACAGCTTGAAGAAGCGCTTAAAGCTAGAAGATAATTATTGTAGTAGTCTTTCCATTTCGTCCCAATCGAACATGGAAAGACTTTTTTTGAGCTCTTTTACAAGCTCTGCATCTTCGTTAGCCAGCTTATAGTTTTCAAGACCTTCAATAATCATCTCAGCGGAGTCGTAGTCCATTTGCTCAATTGTCTCCCTAAGAGATTCGTAAGCATCATTAAGATCCTGGCTGGATATAGGCTCTAAATCGCTATTTGACTTAGGATCATCACTAAGCTTTGAAAGGCTATCCTTAAAGGAAAGATAATCATTTATGAGCCTCTGATGCTTTTCTTTAATAAGCTCGATATTATTGCTCTTGCCAGCCATTTCAAGCTCTTCTGCAAGCTTGGATAATTTGCTTGCACCAATTATTCTGGCTGATGATTTAAGTGCATGTACTTTTATTGTGTATAGAGAATAATCGGCATCGGTAAAGGCTTTTTCGAGAACATCAGCATTGTAATCAATAGTATCATGGAACATCTTAAGGCTGGTAATGAATAGAGGAAATCCTCCAGAGGCCTGTATACCTTCATCTACGGAAATATTATCAACATCCTTGAGCCAGGAGAAGTCTTCCGCAGGGGAAGGAAGAGGCTCTTCAACCTTTTTATTATCCTCTGCATTGTAGATTTCTATTATGTCTTTGGGCAGATACTCGTATAGTGTCTGCTCTAACTTTTTGTAATCTATAGGCTTGGACAGATAGCCATTAAAGCCTTTTGAGACATAGAAGTTCGTACCACTTGGTTCGACGTTGGCAGTAAGGGCAAAGACTATCTGGTGGGGATTTAGCTCCCTTATTCTGGCTAAAGTCTCGATACCATCCATTCCAGGCATCATATGATCAAGGAGAATGATGTGGAAGGATTCTTTCTGGAGCAGTTCAAGACATTTTTCTCCGCTGTCTGCAGTCGTAATCTGAGCTTTTGTAGCATCGAGAAGGCCTTTTGCGACAACAAGATTCATAGGATTGTCGTCAACGACCAAAATCTTGGCTTTTTCTGCTATAAATGTCGGAACATAAGGTCCAACCTCAGCGTTACCATCATGCTCAATAAAAGCGCCTATAGGCTCAGAATCAACAATTACCTGATCCAAAGTCAGGATAAAGTCTGAGCCCTCTCCGTAGGTGCTCTCACACCAAAGGCGACCATTCATAAGCTCTGCAAAACGCCTGGAAATATCAAGACCAAGGCCGGTTCCCTGAATGCCGCTGTTTTTTTCTTCGTCAAGTCGTTCATAGGCGGAAAAGAGCTTTTCCATATTCTCAGCTTTGACGCCGATTCCAGTGTCTTTTACCGAGAAGCGGAGTGAGCATTTGTCAGCGTTTTTGGAAGTGACGGTAACAGTGAGTGTGAATCCGCCTTTTTCGGTGTATTTTACAGCATTAGTCAGAAGGTTAAGCACAATCTGCTTGATCTTGCCAATATCACCGTATAAACGTTTAGGAATAGATTCATCGATGTTTGTGTCAAAAGAGAGATCTTTTTCACTGCTCTTAACCCTGATCATGGTAATGATACCGCGAAGACATTCTACGGTATCGTATTCCTGCTCAACGAGGTGCATTTTGCCAGATTCAATCTTAGATATATCTAAAACATCGTTAATAAGCCCCAGAAGCGATTCTGCAGCATTTTTGATATCTACACCGTAATTTATCACAGCAGTATAGTAAGAATCAGGAACATTATCATGGGCTTCTCGTAAAAGAAGCTCATCCATACCCATGATTGTATTGATAGGAGTACGAATTTCATGGGACATATTGGCAAGAAACCTTGATTTTGCAGTATTTGCTCTTTCTGCTTCATCTTTGGCTATGGCTATTTCTTTGTACTGCTTTCTGATAATGGTTGATCTTAGAAAAGCCCATACAATCCATGCAATAAATAGTCCAACTAAAACAAATGAACCTATTTTTACACTAATACGTTCAAAGAATCTAGGCTTCTTGATGATCTTATAGGAATCATCCTGTAATACTTCAAGAGTATCGCTGCTAAGAACTTGGATATGAGCAGTGTAATTTCCGTATGGAAGATCAGTATATTCCAGGGATGTCATATAGCTTCGAAGATTTGTTATACCATCGTCGTTAGCACCCTCAAGTGAAACGTGAACTACAGGATTATTAAGGGTATAATCAAGAATTGCTGGTACTATTTTTACACGATTAGAAGAAGGCGGAATAGTATATACGCCGTTTGAATCAGGAAATATTGGCTGATCATCACTGTAAAGAGCCTGAATATCAGTTTTAACATTGATATCTATATCTGAATATTTTCTGATATTGACTCTGTTAACACCATCTGCCGATGAAATAAAAAGATTTCCGTCAGGAGAAAGATCATTATATGCATTTCTGGTAGGGGTGCTTGTAAGACCGTTATCTACGGTATACAAACGATATTCTATGATGTTATTGGAAAGGACTTCATCAGTATGAAGACGGCATAATCCATAGGCAGACAAAAGCCAAAGAGTGTTGTTGCTGCCGTTAAATACATCAAAGCTTCCGGAGAAGGGATATTCTGTTATATTTGTGATCACGCCATCTTTGATATAGGCTACAGAATTTGAAGTGAAAATCCAATTGACCTGATTTTTGGCATCCCTTTTGATCCTGGGCACAACTGTACTGGTCAAGCCCTCTTTGATGCCAATGTAGGTTACTTTTCCATCTTTTATCACGAAAATACCGCCGCCGTCAGTTCCTATGTAATACTCACCATCAAAACCTTCACTTACAGTCAATATAACGGTATCAAAAAGGCCGTCTTTTTCACTATATACTTTGACTATTCTATCGCCATTAATAACCGCTAAACCGTGGCTGGTTCCGACCAGTATTTGGCCGTCAGTAGTTTCGTAAATATTTCGGATTTCTGGGCTTGGAAGACCGTCTTTTACAGTAAAATTCTTGATCTTACCTTCCTTGGAATAGCGAACAAGGCCTAAATCTTCGTTATAAGTGGCTATCCATAAATTCCGCTTAGAATCTCTTTTAAGGCATCGTACAC
Source organism: Butyrivibrio proteoclasticus B316 (assembly GCF_000145035.1). Taxonomy (NCBI): domain Bacteria; kingdom Bacillati; phylum Bacillota; class Clostridia; order Lachnospirales; family Lachnospiraceae; genus Butyrivibrio; species Butyrivibrio proteoclasticus. The sequence goes on along the minus strand of NC_014388.1, from coordinate 294,186 downwards.
GGCTATTCTTAATTGGTTCAGTCAGCTTGTCATCCTGAACTTCTGTATAAGTCGATAAGTTAACAATGCGGATACCTGTGTCACTGCCTATATACAGATAGTTATCAATAATGCAATTAGAACTGGAGAGGATGTTGTCGAGACCCGCTCTGGTATTAATGTTTACAAAATTGCTGGTGACTATTTTCATTAGTCCCTGTCTGGATGATGCAACCCAGATATTTCCCTGATAATCCGGGATAACCATTTCTATACCAAGAGTGATTGGAAGATATGTGAGAGCAAATACAGAATTATCGTTCTGGATATATCCGATTTTATTGGCTGAGGCGAGCCAAATACGACCGCAGGCGTAGTTGATCCATCTTACAGAGCCTATGCTCGCGGCGTTAATTTGCTTCATTTGTTTGGTGGGTAACCCAAAATCACCATAATAAACATTACCATCGTTTGTGGCAATATATACTTTTCCTGACGCATTTTCATCAGCGTATATTGTTGTAATAGGGGTTTCAGAGATTTTATCTTCAGTGTAAAAAGATGAAATGACACCATTGTCAATTTTGAAAATATTCCCATTTTTAGTATATCCATAAACAGTTTTGTCTTTATCAGTTGTAAGCCGCAAAATACGATCGTGCTGTATTCTGGAATCTTTAATCATTTTAAAGTTATAGCTTTCGTCAGAATAATATACGCCGTCAGTGGTGCCTATATAGATGTTGTTATATTGATCTTCAGAAAAAGAGCGAATAGAAGTAGCAGTAAGGCCTTTCTTGTAACCGTACCGTTTAATATCGTTATCGCCATTATAAACAACAACTCCGTCACCGTTTGTACCAATCCAGATTTTGCCGGAATGATCTTCATACATAGTTCGTGCGCTTGAAAAGCCTTTTGTTGCATCAAATATAGTGATATTCAGGCCGTCATAGCGAATAACTCCGCTATAGGTGCCAATCCATATGTAGCCCTTCTGGTCGCAGAGAATACAGTTAGCATCAATGCTGTAGTCTCCAAGATCATCTAGAAGCAAGGGATAATAATTGGTATTGGCAATTTGCTTGGTAACAGCATAACCTCCGCCCATTTTGGCAGAAGAACTGTCTGTACTGCTTGCAGACGCAATGGTAGTGGGGAAAAGAGATATAGTTAACAGCGATATTAGAAAAAGAGAAAAGAGTCGTCTCTTACTCATAAAAATTCCTCAAAAAATCTGTGGCATTAAATCGCAACTGACTATATTATACAATTTAAAGCAACGGAAATTAGTTAATTAATAAATTTATAAGAAAGAAATAAGAAAATTAATGAAAAAAGATAAAAAGATAGGGAAATAGAGAAATAGAGAAATAGAGAAATAGAGAAATAGAAAGAGAGTTGTTTGAGGAAAATAAAAAAGTGGCGCCGGCAGATGAACAAACATCTGAACGACGCCACTTTGTTTGGTTATGATTAAATCAATTATTTCTTCTTTCCGTTTACAGCATCCTTGAGAGCCTTACCAGCTTTGAACTTAGGAACTGTAGCTGCAGGAATCTTAATAGCTGCGCCAGTCTGAGGATTCTTACCTGTTCTAGCTGCTCTCTTAGCAGTCTCGAAAGTACCGAAGCCTACAAGCTGAACTTTGCCTTTCTTCTTAAGCTCTTTAGAAACAGCCTCTGTGAAAGCCTTAACTGCCTTCTCTGAATCCTTCTTGGAAAGACCAGTTTCCTTTGCAATAGCATCAACAAGTTCTGTCTTATTCATGGTTTAATACCTCCCTCAAATTGAGTATTTTTTACTACCAAGTAAAATTCTACACCCAATTTATGCACCATACAAGTATATAAAAGCGAAAAAGTGCCAAAAATTATAGCGGTTTTTAGTGCATAATTCTTAAAAACCTTAGAAATCAAGACATTTTAAAAACATTACATAGAAGATACAGTCTCTCTGTAGAGTTTTTTGAAGAAGATAGTTGAAAGTATCAAAGATGCAACCTCTGCAATAGGGAATGCCCACCAAACATTGGAAAGTACACCAGTCTGAGCAAGTAAAAATGCTGCAGGTATGAGTACGACAAGCTGACGTCCGACAGAAACTATTAAAGAGTAAAAGCTTCTGGAAAAAGCCTGGAAAATTGAACCCATTGCAATGCAGACACCTGCTACAGGGAATGAAAGACTTATGATCCTGAGGGCAGGAGTTCCTATTTTGACCATATCTTCTGAGGCGTTGAACAATGTAAGAAGCAAGTCGGGGATAGTTAAAAAGCATATAGTACCAACAACCATGATCGTAACGGCAAGCATAAGGGCAAAACGAAGAGCTTCCTTGATCCTGTCTTTATTGCGTGCTCCGTAGTTGTATGCCAAAACAGGTATAAGACCGTTATTAAGGCCAAATACAGGAAGAAAGAAGAAGCTTTGAAGCTTGAAATAAACACCAAAAACGGCAGTTGCGGTAGAACTGAATGACCCAAGGATAAGATTCATAAGATAAGTCATTACAGAACCAATTGACATCATGAGTATCGATGGTACACCGACAAAGTATATTTCTTTGATAATACGGGCCTTTGGAGCCAAAATCTTCTTAAAACTAATATGAATATCGGTATTAAACTTGAGATTGCAAAACAGTCCGATAGATGCACCTGCAAGCTGACCAAGAATAGTAGCATATGCGGCGCCTGCGACACCGAGAGCCGGGAATGGTCCTATGCCAAAGATGAAGAGCGGATCAAAAATTATATTGATAATTGCACCAGTAGACTGAGAAATCATGCTATAAAAGGTTTTGCCGGTAGACTGCAGGAGTCTTTCAAACATAACCTGGAAAAATACACCAAAGGAGAGACAACAGATAATAGTTAAGTATTGTCCTCCATATATGCGAATAACCTCATTATCTGTCTGAGTTGCGATAAAAGCAGGTGCAGCAAAAAGACCGATAAGAAGAAAAGCTAAAAAGTTAAAAAATGTAAGTAAAAGACCTGTATTAGCAGCTGCATCTGAATTCTCAAATTTCTTTTCCCCAAGGGATCTTGATAACAGAGCGTTAACACCAACACCTGTACCGGAAGCAAGAGCAATCATGAGATTCTGCATAGGAAAGGCGAGAGTAACTGCAGTGAGCGCATCTTCACTGATCTTAGCTACGAAAACGCTGTCAACAACGTTATAAAGCGCCTGCACAAGCATGGAGACCATCATTGGAAGTGACATTGATACAATGAGCTGTTTGACGGGCATTACACCCATTTTGTTTTCTTTTGTGTTCATAAATAATCCTTTTCTAAGTAAATAAGCGATACGAGTCAAAAGTATACCATGAATTGGAATTATAAGCCATAAACGCTAATTAGATAACAATAACATTGTATAACAAATACGGATTAAATATAGGAAATTATTGATTAATATCTGCAGGTCAACTATAATTCCATAAGTTAAAAGAGAGGTAATGATATGTCAATTTACAAATTAAAACCAGCCTGTAAGGATTATTTATGGGGTGGACATAAGTTAGTGGATAATTATAACGTTGATTATGACGGAGAGATATGTTCAGAAGCATGGGTTCTATCTGCACACAAGGATGGATTATCAATAATAACAAATGGTATTTATGAAGGAAAGACTATTCCAGAGGTTATTGCTGCAAAGGGCGCTGAAATTCTTGGAACTGACTGTCAGAAATATAAAGATTTTCCTATTTTGATCAAGTTAATAGATGCAAAAAAGGCTCTTTCTATTCAGGTTCATCCTGACGATGCTTACGCTCTTGAGCATGAGAATCAGTATGGAAAAACTGAGATGTGGTATATTCTCGAGGCAGAGGAAGGCGCATACTTATATCAGGGATTTGAAAAAGAGATTTCGAAAGAAGAATTTGAGCAGAGAATTAAAGATAATACTTTGACTGAGGTTCTACATAAAGAGTACGTTAAGCCGGGAGACGTTGTATTTATTTCTCCGGGAACACTTCATTCAATTGGAGCAGGTCTTGTTATAGCTGAAATTCAGCAGAGCTCAAATGTAACCTATAGGATATATGATTTTGGCCGAGTTGGAGCAGATGGTAAGCCGAGGCAGCTCCATATTCAGCAGTCTATAGATGTAACAAGGCTTGAAAGACCGGAGAAGTACAAATCTCCTGATGAGCATATGGTCAGCTGCGAATTTTTCTGCGTGGACAGCGCAGAAATAAGTGCTTTAAAAGAGTATACATTTGATGTTGATGATAAATCTTTTACCAATATTCTTGTTACAGACGGAGAAGGCACAGTAACATCAGCTGATGAGAGTTTTGTAGTAAGAAAAGGAGATTCCTTATTCATCGAAGCATCCACAGGTGAAGTAAAAATAACTGGTGATATTAAAATTGTAAAGACTATGGTACCATAAATTATAGTGCATGCAGATACCTTTAATGGATATCTGAGTGCACTTTTTTTAGCAATGTTAAGTATAATTTAAGAATTGCAGTAATTGTTGGTGTATTGCAAAAGGTATAAAATTGTACTATGAAACGTACATTTGGAATAATGCTGATAATTGCATACATGGCTGTATTCTTCGTTATACCCTCTTCATTTAAGGTAAATGCAGAGGATTCTTTAGAGCGGCAATTTCACATTCTCTTTATCTCTTCTTATGGCTTTTCTACGGATGGTGTTCCCGACACAATTAAGGGCTTTCAGGATGGAGTAGAAGGACTGAATGTCCAGATCAACTATGACTTTATGGAGGCTCAGCAGTTCTATGGAGCTACAGACATCAGCAATTTTGACAAGTACCTTAGATACAAGATTTTCCTTGTCAGGAAATTTGATCTTATCGCAATTGCAGATGATCCAGCACTTAGATATGCTGTAAACAACAGAAGTAAGCTATTTCCGGATATTCCGATGGTGTTTATGGGAGTAAATAACGTTACAGAGGCTACAACAGCAGCTGCAATGAAAAATGCAACAGGAATAGCTGAAAAGCAGGATTTTGAGAGTAACTATCAGCTTATGATAGCTCTTTTCCCAAATAGAAACAATCTGGTTGTGATAACAGATTCCACAGTAACCGGTCAGGGAGATTATGTGGAATTCATGAAATTTAAGGACAAACACGGCGATTTAAAGTGCAAGATAATAAATACCTCATATTATACTCAAAAGGGCCTTAAAAGGGCTTTAAATGCGTTAGGGGCTGATGATATTATTCTCTTTCTGGATTTTGCCGTTGATGGCGACAAAAATAATTATCCATTATCAAACGCAGCAGATTTTTTAAGTGCAAATACTGAAAATGTTCCGATATTCAGGCTGTCTTCGTCAAATGTGGGGCATGGAGTGCTCGGGGGAATATCCTATTCGTATTATGACTCCGGTTTTATAGCCGGAACAGCGGCCAAAGAGATACTCATGGGCGAGGATCCGGATGATATTCCGCTTAATACAGAAATGATCACAACGCCTTATTTTGAGCAGAAAGCGATGGACAAGTACAACATTAAATTCAGGCAGCTTCCGCAGGGTTCGGTAATTGTAAATGAAAAAGAGAGCTTTGCAAAATTTTATCGTGAAAACAAGCTTTTGAGCAATCTTGTGATGATAATTGCGTTTCTTATGATAGTGATAATTGCGCACCTGTATTACTCAAATAAACGAAGATCAAGGGTAGCAAGAACAGATTTTCTGACTCAGCTTCCAAACAGACTTAAGGTTATGGAACTGTTATCTCAGTTCGAGGCAAATAAGACTCCATATGGATTTATAATGCTTGATGTGGATCATTTCAAGGATATTAACGATACCTATGGTCATAAGGTGGGTGATGAAGTGATCAGGATGGTGGCCGGGAGACTACAGAGTCTGACAGGTGACGGTACCATTTTTGCAAGGCTGGGTGGAGATGAGTTCTGCGCTATTTTCCAGGAACCAACCAGTCAGAGCGCAGTAAGGCTGTGTGAGAGCATTATTGATGTGATGAAGCCTGAATTTGCTACATCTGCATGTATATTACAGATTACAGTCAGTGTGGGATGCGCTTTGTATCCTGAAGACGTGAGTGAGCCTGATAAGTTAATGGAATATGCAGATAAGGCGCTTTATGTTACCAAAGACAGAGGACGAAACGGATATACGTTATTTGGCAGCATAGATAAGACCGGCTGAGTTACGTTTGTAATAGCCGGTGTCAAAAAGCCGAGATTCAATGTTATCAGCTGTTACAACAATGGGTTCCAGAAGGTATGAGGGAACAATCTCCTGCCCATTGAAATAGTCAGTTGTGTTGTAAGTGCATTTAAAGCTCCAGTCAGAGTTTGTAATAAGGCTTTCGGAAGGTGTCTGACCATCTAAAATGGCAAGAGCGAGAGTAACTGTTACAACAGATTCCTCAGTGAGGGCTTTGAACACAGTCATGCCCTGAGTTCCATTTAAGATATTATAAATATTGGCAATATCTGCGTCCTGTCCTGTTACAGCGACAGGATTTTTGGATGTGTAGTCAGATTCAAGGGCTCTGGTTGCGCCGAGAGCTGTGGAGTCATTGGCGCACAGAACGGCATCAAGCTGGATTCCTTCAGGATAATAGGAGTTTAGAATAATCTGAAGGCGCTGCTGAGCAATATCTGTAGACCATTGGGCTGTAGAGGTTTCGTAGAAATTGACCTGACCGGACAATGGTATGAGTTTTCCGGAATCAAGGTAGGGCTTAATGGTGTCCATTGCACCATTATAGAAATAACGAGCGTTATTATCGACAGGGTCGCCCGTGACAAATTCTATGTGCCTTGCTGCGTCAGAATGATCGAGGTCTAATATCCTGATTATGTACTTGGCCTGCAAGACGCCAACCTTGTAATTGTCAAAAGAAACATAGTAATCAACTACATCAGAATCCATAATAAGTCTGTCATAGGCAATGATCTTTACATTTGCAGATCTTGCAATTTCCAAAACGTCTGTCAGGGCAGATCCGTCTACAGCAGCAATGACAAGGAGGTCTGCTCCTTCCTGGATCATGTAGAGAATGTCATCTATTTGCGTATCAATGAGGTTATTGGCGTATCGCAGCATGACTTTACAGCCGTTTCTTTCAAATTGGGTACGCAAATAAGCCCCATCCTTATTCCACCTCTCCAAAAGCTTATCAGGCATGGAAATACCTACGGTCGTTTCGCCATCCTGTGAATGAGTATCGACGACAACAAGCTGCTCTGCGGAGTCGGTAACTTCTGTAGTAGAAGTTGAATGTGGCTTAATTACGGCATAAGTGCAGGCAAGTATTAATATAATTGTCAAAAGAGCTGCAACAATTTTTTTCATGTACACTCTCCGAGCTGGGAAAAAACATCCCTATACAAGATGAGTTTACCACATACAGATGAAAACTTATCTAAATAAAGTCTAAAATCTAAGAAGTGCAGTTTTGCGGGGGATATGCTCAAAATATCGTACTAAGATTTTCTAAAAAAATAATAAAATTTCGACAAATTAATTCGATATTGTAATAAAATAATATGAGGGATAGTTTATTTTCTTATTGTGGAGATGTGGTATGAAAAGGCGAGTTGTATCTGTTCTAATTGCAGGAATCCTGTTTTTTTCCAACATTGGAGTAACTTCTTTTGCTGCGAGCAGCGGGGCAAGTGATGCTTCCAGCGCGGCCAGTGAGGCTGGCACTGAAGGCACGACGAATGCTGAGCAGGATAAAATCAATGATGAGATTTATGGCGAAGAAGGAATCAGCTATTTCAAAATAACTGATTTTACTGAACTGCCTGAAGATATTTCCAATCAAAAGATTCGTGTGGGGGGCAAATTAGAAGATCTGGAACTCCCTGATACTCTGGAAGTTACTGTAGAACCAGATTATGAGCATGATGAGCGAATTGAGAGAGGGCTCGCACAGGAAAGAGAGCGAATCAGAAGAGAAGAGCTTGAAGCTGATGAGGGCTCCAGCAGTAGCTCAGATGAAGGTGATGCTGCCTCTTCATCTGATTCAGAGGATGGCGAAAAGATCATTTTCTTTGATGAAGATGGAACTATTTCTGAAGAGGCCGGAGATTTAAGCAGTGATGAAGATGGACTAAATGAAGACAATGACGATGAAATAAGCACTTTGTATGATGAAGTTGTCCCAGAACCGGAAAATGTCGAAGATAGTTCAGACTCAAATACTGACAATGGCGGAAATGATGAGGAAATTAGTTCTCCTATCGAGAGTGGTTCTGAAGAGCATTCAGATGGAAACTCAGAGGAGGCTACTGATGAAGCTACTGAGGGAGGCTTGATTTCGTGGCTCACACACACATTTAGAAATGCTGCAGTTGCCTATGCAGCTGATATTAAGGATAGCAAGACTACAGATGAAGAAGCGAGCGTAGAACTTATATCTGACGTTGAATGGATTTTGGAACCTGAATATAACTATGGTGTTGAGGAGTTTAGCGCAGATGAAGAGGGTGAGATATATCTTTTTACACCGGTTCTGCTGATACCAGACACATATTATGTGGAAGATGAACTTCCAATCATCACAGTAACAGTTACAGATGATTACTACGCATTCGATAAAGAAACGGTTGTTGACGATGTTAAGATTCGTGTAAGAGCTGATAAGGGAGTATTTCCTGAGGATGCAAGGGTAACAGCCAAGAAACTTGCAGAAGAAGACGAGCAGAAAGTAAAAGAGGTTGTTGATGAGCAGGTAGAAACTGAGAATGTTGTAAAAGAGTATACATTCGACATAACAGTTAAAGATAAAGAGGGAAATGAAGTCCAGCCTGATACAGAAAAGGGACGCGTAGTTGTATCTTTTGAGGCTGCAGAAGTAGAAGACGAGAACCTCGAAGCAGAGGTATATCATATTATCGATGAGTCCAAGGACGATAGAGAACCGGAGGAAGTAGTTCCTGTGGCTCTTGGTGGCGAACGCGAAAAAGAGCGTGTCGTAACTATTTTCGATGAGAACTCTGTTCTGAAGGCTGAAAAGCTTGAGGCTGAGGTTGTCGAGATTGAGGACGTTAAGGTGCTGGCAGCGGAGACGGATGGATTCTCGGCGTATAAGGTGGTGTTTACGGCATCGCTTGAAGAAATAATCAAATTTACAGAAACTGAATTAGTTCAAGCAATAAATCTAGAATATTTATTTGACTTGAAATTTGGTAATGCTGGAGATATCAGTAACGTAAGCGTTAATCCAAATGATGATGATTATTTATTATCAAAAAGGCTAAAGGTTGATACTGCTGATACTAAGAGGAAGCCTGACCCGGAGAATGGTTCTTACGTGATTGATGAGGATTCAGGCGAATGGTGTTTGGTAGTAAAAAGACCCTTCGTTGGTATTGATGATAAAGTAATTAAAGTTACTTATGATGGAAAGCTATATACAGTTTTACTAGAGAATGAAAGTAAAACAGGTGCAGATCCTAAAAATAAAAATTTTCCAACAGCTGTTACGCTTAGTAGTAATAAATTTGAACTACTTATGCCGGTAACGTCTGAAGGAGAAGTGCTGTATCAATGGCAAGAGTCGACTGATAGTACTAATGGAGCCGATGGTAATTGGTCTGATATTCCGCTTGCCAACACAAGACAGTATTATTACTCAGAGAAATCTGGACAGGCATTTGAAAAGGCTGGGCATTGGTATAGATGCGTTTATGATGGGAAAACTAGCCTGGGTGTACAGGTTATTACGCCCAAAACTGACTCAAGAACATGGACTGATCCTTGTGGTTCTATCAATCAATGCTATATAAGCAACGGGACAATTGCTTATACGATAGTAAATGAGGGTGGAACACCGGAAAAAGTTCTGTTCGACCTTGTGGGTACGGATAAATCAGGAAAAAACATGCTCCAGACTACAAGTGGTGGAAATGGTTGGAGGATTTTTAGTAATAAATCCTCCGAGATAAGCAGCGTAGGATACGGTGCCTATCAGTATTTGTTTGATCATATGTACTATAGTTTTACAGATAGTAATACTTTACATATCATGGCAAAACCTGATTTGACCAATGACTATAATTGTTTTGCCATAGGTGCTAATTGTAATATTGGGGATATTTCTGGAAATACAGCGTATGTTTCCCTTGATAAGAATGATAAATTACTATCTGTAGGTATAGTTTCAGCTAAGAGTGATTATGATGCTCAATTTAACGTAAATAATGGAATTGGAGTGCCTTCTCTTTTGCTGGAACAGGGGCAACACTCGAACTTCAAATACTATGTTGGTACATCTACTGACAGTAAGCCGTATCAAAGTGTTAGTGTACCTGATGAATCTAAGACAATGGAAGATATTTTGCCAGCTGTCAGATTTGCGTGGACAGATGTAACTGATGAAGTTGGATTTTCTATGTCTTTTGGAGATGCAACTGCAACTGAGATAATTACTCCTGTAACAAAGACTGGTAATTCCAATTCTCTTAGCCTTAGCTCTAATATCAAGAACTTAAAACTGACAAGTGATGATAGTTTGATAAGTGAAGCACATAAACCTGAGCTAGGAGGAGTTTATGATAAAGTTGAGGTACAATTGAGATTTGCGAGTTCTACATCTACAGGTAAAAGTGCGATTTCTAGTCTTTTACCAAAGAACACGCAATCTTCATCATCGCAGACTTCCACTGGTTCAAGCGTAAATACCACAACCGCATCATACACAGCAGATTATTTTGATGTAAACGTAAAGTCACATAAAAATGACGATAAAACAGGCACAACTATAACGGAGTTAGACAGTAATGTTGTAGTTGAAGTTGCTTATAACTTTGATAAGAAAGGTGATATAAAGGTATATAGATACCATGAAGGAAATGCTATTGAATTAAGTAATAGTACTTCTGGAGATGATGGTACATATCGAATTGATAAAGATGCAGGGAAAATCTATATCTATACTAAGAAATTCTCCACTTATGCGGTAGCATACAAACCAGACATAACATATACGGTAACTTTTAACGACGGAACAAATAAGTGGACTGTAGATGTTAAATCAGGCGAAAAAGTAGCTGCCCCTGAAAGTATGCCTACAAAGGATGGCGTTACTGCTCTTTATTGGTACAAAGGAACTTCAACTTCTACAACCAAACCTACGGCGTATGATTTTAACACTCCAGTAACTGCAAATATGACGCTGAACGCATATTATGGAAAGACCTTCACTGTAACCTTCAGTGGTATAAGTCCTTCAACTACAGTCAAGGTTGCAGAGGGAGATAAGGTAGCCAGACCGGCTGATCCGGTTAAGGAAGGCTATACCTTCAAGGGATGGTATTCTGATAAGACTGCTAAGACTCTTTACAATTTTGATACACCTGTAACCAAGGATCTGACTCTTTATGCGGGCTTTGTGGATGCGAATGGCAGAGATGCAGATGATGAGGATGGTGAAGGGGGCGGAAGTTCACGTGCGCCTGGTACCAGGGATACACTTCCTCCAGTTTGGCTGTGGGTACTGGTTCTTATCGGCGGAGTTGTGGTCTTTAGCTGCAATTTATATGCGCGCGCCAAAGAGGGGAAGGTAAAGTTTTCGCAGAACAAGAATATCCGGAAAATTACCAGAGTTTTCCTCCTTATTGGGCTTGTAATTGTCACTGTAGTAAAGTTTTTGATCAAAAAAGTCAATGAAAAAAAGCGTGAGGTTGCTCTTGGATTAAGCGGCGCTGTAATTTTAATTGCTGCAGGGGTTCTCATTTTTACATCAATCGAGTATCATAAATCTGAGCAGGCATATGGGGATGCCAGTAAGACTTATGTGCAGGAGACACAGAAGATTAAAGAGTCTTCAGTTATGACTGAAGAAGTCAAGAGCGATAATAATGTCTGGTGGAATGAGGCCAGTGTAGAAATGGAGACTCTTACAGAAGAGTATCCTGATGTTATAGGCTGGATTTATTTTGAAAATGAGGATATCAGCTATCCGATAATGTACTCAGGGGACAATACTAAGTATCTGAATACTTCTTATGATGGTGAGAAGGCAAGAGCAGGGGCTATTTTTCTTGATGGTGAGTCCACACCGGATTTCTCTGATCCTCACAGCTTGATTTATGGGCACAATATGCGTGATATGACAATGTTTGGTAAGCTGAGATTCTACAAGACAGATGCGTCATACTATGATGAACATCAGTATTTTCAGATCTTTACCAAAGATGGGGTTTACAGATATCAGATATTTGCTTATGAAGAAGTACCTGACAGTCATGACGTTTTTTGGGTTTACGGCAAGGATCCTGAGGGCATGTGGGAAATGCTTCAGGATATAGAGGGTGGTTCATACCGTCAAACCGGCATAGAAGCTACAGAATCAGACCATGTGATCACTCTTGCGACATGCACGTCAAAAGAGGATAGAAGGCTGATCGTAAGCGCTCTTCGCACGGATGAACATGACTACGAATATGTAGCAAGCAACTAAGTAAGGCATAAAGATTGTGGTGGGTATTGGGAGTATTCATTACGATCTAAGGTATGGGAGTATTGGGAAGAGTTATGATGAAGGTGTTTTTGGTTGAGGACGAGTTTGTCGTCAGAGAGGGGATCAAGAATAACATTAATTGGGAAGCACACGGCTATGATTTCTGTGGAGAGGCATCTGATGGGGAGATTGCTTATTCACTGATACAGAAAGAGCAGCCGGATATTGTGATAACCGATATCAAAATGCCATTTATGGACGGTTTACAGCTCAGCCGTCTGATCAAGGCAGAATATCCATGGATTGAGATAATTTTATTAACAGGATATGAAGATTTTCAGTATGCAAGAGAGGCCATTAGAATTGGCGTCTCTTGCTACCTGTCTAAACCTATAAGCGGTGACAATCTGCTCAAAGAGGTGGATGCGCTTGCAGAGAAGGTTGAGGAAAAGAGGCAGGAAAGAGAAGTCGCACTCCGTTACGAGGCTGAAATGCAGGAGAGAACGGAGCTTGATAAGCTTGAGTTTTTCAGAAATCTCCTGACCGGAGGAAAGAGCTTTCCTGAGCTTTTAGAAGGAGCGAAAAGGCTTGGAATTGATATCTCCGGTCCTTATTATAATGTCGTTATGCTTAACCTGTGGTCAAAAAGGCATGATGCATTTGAATATTCAGGCAGTGTCCTTGAGGCGGAGAATAAGATCCGTGAAATAGCAGGAACAGAAGGAGCGATATTTTTTGATCTGAATGTTGAGGGCATAGCTCTTTTGTTCAGAGGGGAATCGGAAGCAAAGATTACTGAAGCAATTAAGAGGTGCGTAAAAAAGATCGAGGAATTCCTGAATGAATATAATAACATGCGTTATTTTGGCGGAATCGGGCAGTGCGCAGGCAGGATAACTGAGATACCGGATTCGTTCAACTGGGCCAGCAGAGCTTATGCACATATTTATCTGACATCTGATAACGGCTTTTTGTGGGGATCGGAAAAAGAGCTTCATCCTGTCAATGAAAACCTGATCTTGTCAGAAATAGATCCTAAGCATATCGACAGAAGGCATATAAAAGAGTTTCTAAGGCGCGGAGATGAGTCTGAAACTGAGGTGTTCCTGGAAGAATTCTTTAACGGAATGGGCAAAAATGCGATAAAGTCGACTATGCTGCGGCAATATATCGCAATGGATCTGTATTTTTGTGTATCTGATTTCGTTGAAAGCGACCTTGGAGTAGACAGGGACAAGATGGACAGAGCCATGGCAATTCCGACGCCGGAAATACTGGCTGATGAGGACAGGACCAGAGAATATCTGGTTGAAACTATCAAAACCGCTATAGGGATCAGAGATAATAACTATTCCGGCAAATATCATGACATGGTAAAAGATTCACTGGCCTATATAGATGAGCATTACTCAGAAGATGAGCTGTCTCTTAATTCATTGGCCGCTCATGTAAATTTTTCGCCTAATCATCTGAGTGCAGTGTTTAAGCAGGAAACAGGCCAGCCATTTATCAAATATCTTACTGACTACAGGATGGAACAGGCCAAAAGGCTTTTGTGTACAACATCCAAGAAGAGCAATGAGATAGCTCTTTTAGTAGGTTATAAGGATCCACATTATTTTTCGTATTTGTTCAAAAAAACACAGGGCGTAACTACAACACAGTATAGAAGTGGCATGCAGATGGAGGCAGCAAGGTGATATTCGGCAAAAAGGCAAAAAAGCATGACTACAAGCTGGCTAATAAGATTCGTATTTCTTATATGATCTTGCTCATACCAAATCTGATCTTTATGATCTATGCTTTTCACAGTTTTTGGATGACTAATGAGAGATATAAGGATATGCTCAGTTCCGTGGTAGCAGCTAGTGAGTTCAGTCTGGATTTTAAAGAGGATTTTGATTACGAGACATATCTTTTGATAGTTGGAAATGTTACCTGGGAGAATTCCAATCTTCCCACCCTTTTGAGCGATGCAAAGGGCGTTGTTGATGGACTCAAGGATTATACGGATAACCATGATAATCAGAAAAGGCTTGCAAGTGCAGAAAAATATCTGAACAATCTGGAGACATATACAGACAGGATCAAGGAAAATCTGGAATATGAGGACAGATATGAAGCAAATATGCTGATTTGGGAGAATGATGTTCAGATCGTCACAGGTCTTTTGCAGGAAACAATTAATGAGTATATTTACTATGAAAATAAACAGCTTCAGGTGACACAGGCTGAGAACAGGGCATTTTTCAGCAGGGCACTTGAAATATCGTTTGTTATCTTTGCATTCCTGTTGGCATGCATAGTCCTGATATCTCTATGGATGCCGCTTTGGATCACGCGTCCTATCGAGGAGCAGGTAAAAGAGGAGCAGAAGCAGCTCAGGAAAGCGGAATTTGAGCTGTTGCAGGCGCAGATAAATCCGCACTTTCTGTATAATACGCTCGATGCGATCGTGTGGTCTGCTGAGTCCGGCAATCAGAAACAGGTTGTGAGCATGGTTGGAAGCTTGTCTGAATTTTTCAGAGCTTCTCTTAATAAGGGAAAAGAGATAGTTTCTATAAGGGAAGAACTTCAACATGTGAAAAGTTATCTGGAAATCCAGCAGATAAGGTATCAGGATATACTTACTTATGAGATAAATGTGGCAAAAGATATTTATAACTACAGCATACCTAAGATAACAATCCAGCCTATCGTTGAAAATGCGCTATATCATGGCATTAAAAATCGAAGAGGCGGCGGCAAGATAACAATTACCGGTGTCGAGACGGCTGATGGAATTACCATAAATGTCAGGGATAATGGTGCCGGTATGGATGAAACAAGGCTTAAAGAGGTCAGAGAGAGCCTTTTGCAGGATTCTACAGATAAGAGCGTTATATATGGTCTATACAACGTAAATGAACGAATAAGGCTGAATTTTGGCGATGAGTATGGCCTTAGCATAGATAGTAATCTGAACTCCGGCACTGATGTAACTATTCATTTGCCGAAAATCTTAACCGAAAAAGTAAAAAAATGAAACGCTATTAAAAAAGAATAAAAAAATCAACTCTTTTTAATTTATAATTCCATGTCTTTTTTCCTCCTGAAAGCTACAATTAATCTAACTAAGGAATAGGCCTTAGCAACAGATTAAGTTTTTAGGAGGATTTTTGTTATGATGAAGAAAGTGTTGTCAATTCTCATGGCATCAGCAATGACACTTAGCCTTGTAGCTTGTGGAAGTGCTGCGCCAGCAGCTAAGTCAGATGGCGGAAGCGCATCAGGCGGACTTATCAAAGTTGGTATTATCAACAACGACCCTAACGAGTCTGGCTATCGTACAGCTAATGACGCAGATCTTAAAGCTAAGTTCACAGAAGCAAACGGATACGAGGCATCATTTGCTTACAGCTTAAAGAATGACGAGCAGATTCAGTACGCTCAGAAGTTTATCCAGGATGAAGTTGATTACCTTCTTCTTTCTGCAGCTGATACAGCAGGCTGGGATTCAGTCCTCAAGGATGCTCAGTCAGCAGGCATTAAGGTAATTCTTTTCGACCGTACAATTGATGCAGACGCAAGTCTCTATGAGGCTTCAATCGTTTCTGATATGGCTAAAGAAGGCCAGACAGCAGTTGATTGGCTTGCAGGCCAGAACCTTTCTGAGTACAACGTGATCCATATCCAGGGTGTTATGGGTAGTGCAGCTCAGCAGGGACGTAGTGGTGCCCTTGATACTAAGGTAGCAGCAGAAGCTAACTGGAACATCGTTAAGCAGCAGACAGCTGAGTGGAACGCAGAGAAGGCACAGCAGATCGTTCAGTCAGTTATCGATGCAGGCACACCATTCAACGTAATCTATGCTGAGAACGATGATATGGCTAAGGGCGCTGTTGCAGCTCTTGATGCAGCTGGTATTTCACATGGTGTTGGTAAAGACGTTGTAGTTATGGGCTTTGACTGCAATAAGTGGGCACTTGAAGAGCTCCTTGCACAGAACTGGAACTATGATGGACAGTGCAATCCTTTCCAGGCTAGCTACATTGATGACATCATCAAGACTCTTGAGAGCGGCGGAACACTTGCTCAGAAGACAATCATCATGGATGAGAAGGGCTTTGATGCATCAACAATCACACAGGACGACGTAGATACATATGGCATCTAAGTGTACGTAGGATTGCGAGAATAACGAAGTTATGGAGCAATCCGTATATCACGGGGCATATAAAAAATATAAGTTATATAACAAATCAGCGCGGTGCGGCACCCTCTTAGAGGAGAACCGCACCGCTATTTAGTGAATAGGGAAGTAAAGGGACTGGATTATGGAAGAATCAAGAGTACTGGAAATGCGGGGGATATGCAAAGAATTTCCAGGTGTTAAGGCTCTTCAGAATGTAGATTTTTCCCTGAATAAGGGCGAGATACATGCTCTTATGGGAGAAAACGGTGCTGGAAAGTCAACGCTTATTAAGGTTCTGACAGGTGTGTACTCCAAGGATGCAGGTACAATAAACCTTCAGGGCCAAGGGGAAGTTCAGATACATTCACCACAGGATGCGCAGAAGCTGGGTATTAGTACTGTTTATCAGGAAATTACCCTTTGCCCTAATCTGACTGTGGCTGAAAATATGTTTATTGGTAGAGGAGAAGGCTCTTTTACCAACTGGAAAATGATAAATAAGGAGGCAGAACTCCTATTAAAGAAGCTGGATATTCCGGCTAAAGCTACTCAGCAGCTTGCAAACTGCTCAATCGCAGTTCAGCAGATGGTAGCGATAGCCAGAGCTGTTGATATGGATTGTAAAGTCCTGATATTGGACGAACCTACTTCATCGCTCGATGAGCAGGAAGTAGAGAAGCTGTTCGGACTTATGCGTGATCTTAAGGAGATGGGAGTAGGAATCATCTTCGTAACACATTTCCTGGATCAGGTATATGAAGTATGCGATAAGATCACGGTTCTGCGCGACGGACAGCTTGTTGGTGAATATGAAATCAAGGATCTTCCACGTGTTAAGCTGGTTGCCAAGATGCTGGGCAAGGAAATGGATGATCTGTCAGATATAAAGGGTGAAGAAGGCTCATATGAAGGAGCTGACAAGGACGAAAAGGTATTTGAAGCAGAACAGCTTCAGAGTAACGCCGGAATAAAGCCATTTGATTTTTATATTAAAAAAGGTGAAGTTAATGGCTTTACAGGACTTCTGGGATCCGGAAGAAGTGAGTGCGTAAGAGCAATATTTGGCGCAGACCGAGTTATAAACGGAACGGTTAAAGTTCATGGCAAGAATGTGAAGATAAGCAAGCCAATCGATGCCATGAAAAAAGGAATAGCTTATCTTCCTGAGGATAGAAAGGTCGATGGAATCGTCGGAGACCTTTCCGTAAGAGATAACATCATTTTGGCATATCAGGTTCTGACAGGTTTCTTTAAACCATTTAGTAAGCGCCAGGCTAACCAGTTTGCAGATGAATACATCAAGAAGCTCAACATTAAGACTGCATCAGCAGATACACCTATAAAATCACTTTCAGGTGGTAATCAGCAGAAAGTAATTCTTGCAAGGTGGCTTTTGATGCATCCTGAGTACCTGATACTTGATGAGCCTACTAGAGGAATCGACGTAGGAACCAAGGTAGATATTCAGAAGCTTGTATTAGAGCTTGCAAAAGAGGGAATGAGCGTAACCTTCATTTCTTCTGAGACCGACGAAATGCTAAGAACGTGCTCAAGATTAGTGGTCATGAGAGACAGAAAGGTAGTTGGGGAACTATCGGGAGAAGATCTGACCCAGAGCAAGATTATGAGCACTATAGCAGGGGAGAGTAACGTATGAAAAATCAAAATATGCTAAAAAGGATCGTGAGCAATCAGCTCTTTATTCCAATAATTGCGCTACTGATTCTTACGCTTATAAACCTGATAAACGATCCTTCTTTCTTTAAAATTACACTTGTAACAAATAATGCAGGCAATCCTATGTTATCAGGAAGCCTTATAACAATCCTGGACTTTGGTTCTGAGCTTGGTATTCTTGCAATCGGTATGACGCTGGTTACTGCTGCTTCAGGCGGACAGGACATTTCTGTAGGAGCGACAATTGCTATCGCAGGATCAGCTATGTTGAGAATCTTATGCGGTAAGGAAGCTCATCCTGAGACAATTCAGGCACCAATAATCCTTGCTTTTCTGGTTGCCTGTCTTGTTGGAATGGCATGCGGACTCTTTAACGGAACTTTAGTTGCTGTGTTCAAAATACAGCCTATGATCGCAACGCTGATCCTCTTTACAGCCGGTCGTTCAATAGGTGCGTGGATCAATCACAATCAGCTTCCAATAGTTCCGGATCCTAAGTTTGCTTATTTTGGAGGCGTTATCCCGGGAATACCGATTCCTACAACCGTGTTCATAGTGATTGCATGTATCATAGTTATGGCGCTTATTCTCAAGTTTACAAACCTTGGGCTATATACACAGGCTGTTGGTATTAACGAGAAATCTGCCAGGCTTAACGGAATCAATCCTACTGCTATCAAGATTCTGTCTTTTGTAATCCTTGGCTTATGCGTAGCGGTTGCAGCACTTATCAAGGTCAGCAGACTTTCAACCATCAACTATTCTGTAATAGCCAAAGATATAGAGATGGACGCGATCCTTGCTGTAGCACTTGGCGGAAATGCTCTTTCAGGCGGTAAGTTTAATATGTGGGCATCAATTCTGGGTGCATATGTTATCCAGTTCCTTACAACAACTCTTTATAAGTTTGATGTTCAGTCAGATGCTCTTGCAGCATACAAGGCGGTTGTCGTAATCATTCTGGTTGTTTTCTCTGCACCAACAGTAAGAGAAGGATGCAGTAAGTTAGTTAAGAAGCTGTCTCCGGCAAGAAAGGAGGCTGCATAATGAAAAAGACAAGTGAAAAAGGCAGTATATTTACAAGGATAAATGACACGAATCTCCTTCTGATCATTACGATAGTAATATTCTTTGCAATGTATTTAGGAGCAATTATTTTCCAGGGAGGCGGTTTTACCAAGCCTCAGATGTTTTTTAACATCCTGAATGCTAATGCGGCTCTTATCATTACGTCAGTAGGGCTCAGCATAGTAATGATATCAGGTGGTATTGATATCTCGGTTGGCGGCGTTGTGGCGCTTGTATCTATGTGCTGCGCTGTATACCTTGATAAACATAATGGAAGCATTCTTGGTTCGGTATGTATCGCACTCGGTATTGGACTATTATACGGACTGGTTCAGGGATTTTTGGTTGCATACCTTGATATTCAGCCATTTATCGTATCGCTTGCCGGTATGTTTTTTGCAAGAGGTATGACAACTATCGTTAATACAGCACCATTTAACGTAGAAAATCCTGAGTTTGTAGCACTCAAGGATACAAAGATAGTTGTTCCGGGCCTTGGATCATACAGCAGAAAAGGGGTATTTATTCCTGCTTATGTTGAAATTGGATTGATTGTAGCCCTGGTAATTGTGATATTATTGTTTGTAGTGCTTCGCTGGACCAAGCTTGGACGTAGCTTTTATGCAGTAGGCGGCAACAAACAGAGCGCACTTATGCTGGGCATCAATGTTAAGAGAACTAAGTTCCTGTCACATGTTATTTGTAGTCTTCTGGCCGGAATTGCAGGATATGTATATTTCCTTCATGTAGGTTCAGGATCTGCAAGCCATGCAATGGGTATGGAAATGAATGCGATTGCATCTTCAATTATTGGCGGAACAATGCTTACAGGTGGTGTAGGTAATCTGATCGGAACATTTTTCGGAGTATTGTCGCTGTGTACGATCCAGAATATTGTTGCATCAGCAGGACTTGATGATGCATGGTGGACTGGAATTACTATTGCGGCTATGTTGTGTATTTTCCTTATCATCCAGAGTGTTGTAATGGTTCAGAAGCAAAAAGCATTAAAGGGTTAGGATAATCTTTTTATGAATAAATTTGCTAAGTTAGCGATGGGGCTGCTCCTGTCAGTGGCAATGATAGCCGGTTGCGGGAGCAGTAGCATTCAGAAGGATAATGGTGAAGAGACAGCCGAAGAAAAGAACCTTATAACAATAGGTTTTTCTCAGTTAGGGGCTGAATCTGACTGGAGAAGTGCAAATACAGTATCGATGCAGTCCGCCTTTGTACCTGAGGAAGGTTATAACCTCATTTACAAGAACGGTCAGCAGAAGCAGGTTAATCAGATCACTGCTATCAGGACGTTTATACAGCAGGAAGTGGACTATATTGTCCTGGCACCTGTTACAGAGAGCGGCTGGGATTCTGTTCTGGGAGAGGCAAGGGATGCAGGAATTCCGGTAATACTGGTTGACAGAAGGGTAGATGTTCCGGATAAAAATCTGTATTCCTGCTGGGTCGGATCTGATTTTGAGCTGGAAGGGCGCAAAATGGCGGCCTGGATACAGAAATATACAGAGACCATCGGTATGAAAGCTGATGAGCTGCATATTGTAAATATTCAGGGGACAATTGGATCAACTGCACAGATCGGCCGAACAAGAGGACTTGCTAATGCAGCCAGAGAAAACGGCTGGGATCTGATGGCGGAGGTTACCGGAGATTTTACCGAGACCAAGGGCAGAGAGGTAATGTCAGGTCTTTTGAAGCGCTTTGATAATATCAATGTTGTCTATTGTGAGAATGATAATGAGGCGATCGGTGCAATTGATGCGATTGAGGCGGCAGGAAAAAAGGCAGGGCCCAATATCAAAAACGGCGAGATCATGGTAGTTTCCTTTGACGGAGTCAATAAAGAGGCGCTTGATTATGCCAAGGAAGGAAAAATATCCTGCATAGCTGAGTGCAATCCGCTTCATGGCCCAAGAGTAAAGGCACTTGTTGAGATGCTTGTTGAGGGAATGAAACCTGATAAGTTCAACTATGTTGACGAAAAGCTTTTTAGTTCTATTGATGATGTGACAGAAGTTGAAATAGACGGCGTCGTATATCCTGTACAGGATATTGGGGAATAACACAATATATTTTTGGAGACATTTTATCAATATTTTATTTGAAAAATAAACGTATTTGTAGCCATAATATATTTGGTAGTATATTCCTTAAGGAGGCCCTTACTTATGAAAAGAAAAATTCTGATAGCTGATGATACGACCTTTATGAGAGAAATGCTGAAATCTGCGCTTGATCCGGAAAAATACCAGATCATCGGAGAGGCTACAGATGGGGTTCAGGCTGTTGAATTCTATAAGGAAAAGAATCCTGACCTTATGATCCTGGATATCAATATGCCTAAAATGAATGGAATTGATGCGCTAACAGAAGTTATCAAGTATGATTCCAAGGCAAATGTTATCATGTGCTCTGATCAGAAGTATGAGAACATGATCGTTATGGCAATTAAAAGAGGAGCCAAGGATTTTGTGATCAAACCTTTTACAGCTTCCGATGTGATCACTGCGGTTAATAAAGTGTTCGACAATGCAGATGAGTAATTATCTGAATAATAAGATATAATAATAAACCTGCCAGGGATTTGATCCCTGGCAGGTTTTTTGGCTAAAAGCTCATTATCATTATTTTTTGATGCGGTATTTGTCTGTCGCTTCCTTTAAAACCTTCTTGTCTATCTTGCCTTCGGCAATTGTGCTGGCCATCCAGAGCTTGAGTGATTCTACAGTAAGATCGATCTGATCAAGCTGTTCCTGGATCCTGACAAAATCAGGAAGCTCATCCTCAGTAATTTCGCCATCAGCTGTAATGTCGATGAGACGGTCTTTCTGTCTATCGAGAGAATTAAGTGCAGAAAGCATTCCCAAAACTATTTCTGAAAGAGAAGCAGCCTTGACTTCTGGAACGGATTCCTGGCCAATCCTGCATTCGTGCGTGCAATAATAGTTACAAAGCTCGGGCTTCTTGTAGGCTGCGGCCATATCAACAACATCCTCAGGATAAATGGCAGTCTTGCCGGTTTCCATTTTTTCAAGTCGGCTCTCGCTGATAGTTCCGATGAGTTCACTGGCCTGTGCTCTGGTAAGTCCTGCTTCCTCGCGGCTCTCGAAGTAAATGTTCTTATTTTCTCTGATTGATCTTTTTCCCATTAATAATCCCCTTAAAAAACTCTAAAATTGCGCGTTTCCATTTTCTGAATCCCACAACACCTATATCTTATCTTATTTCTATGAAAAAATGAAGATTATTTGAATGATTTATATTACAAATGAGATATAATGAAAAAGGCATGTTAGGCCATGATCCATGATGCTCTCAGGAGCACAATGAGAAAGGAAACTATATGATTACAAGGTATTTGCATGATAATTGGGAAATGCGTAGAACAGACCAGGATAAGTGGTATAAGGCAACTGTTCCCGGGACTGTATATACGGACCTGCTTGATAATGGATTGATGGAAGATCCATATTACAGAGATAATGAGGACAAGGCTCTAAGACTCATGGACTATGATTATGAGTACCGCATGAACTTTGCGCTGCCAAAGGGTGATGAGCTTATGGACTGCGATGAAGTCCTGCTCAAATTTGAGATGCTTGATACCGTTGCAGATATTTATCTGAACGGTAATCTGGTGGACAGTGTATGTAATATGCACAGGACATTTGAATATGGTGTAAAAGACAGTTTAAAGGCCCAAAATGAGCTTAGAATTGTTTTCCACTCTCCTAATGCCTTTATTAAAAAAGAATTCGAAAATGACCCCGTTCTTGGCTCTGAGGACTGTTCCAAGGGATTTCCAAAGCTTCGTAAGGCTCATTACATGTTTGGATGGGATTGGGGCCCAAGACTGCCCGATGCAGGCATCATGAGACCGGTAAGCCTTGTCGGAGTGAAAAAGGCAAGACTATATGATGTATATGTTATACAGGATCATGAGGACGGCAAGGTCACACTTACAGTGGATCATAAGTACAGGGCTGCGCATTGTGCCTTTGAGTCTGCAACTGATTACCGTAATTTATTGAATAAATGCATAACAACTGTTACTGTTACTGATCCTGAGGGAAAAGAGATTGCTACTAATGTAGGCGCTCCATATAGCATAGCTATTGAGAATCCTCAGCTGTGGTGGCCAAACGGATATGGCAAACAGCCTCTTTATACAGTAAGAGTTGAACTTAAGGATAGTGAAGGTGAACTCCTTGATGTTTGGGAGAAGAGAATAGGTCTTAGGACAATGACTATCTCCAGAGAAAAGGATGAATATGGCGAGGAATTCTGTCATGTAGTAAATGGCATTAAGATATTCGCCATGGGTGCTGATTATATTCCACAGGACAATATCCTTAGCAGAGTTAATAAGGAACGTACAAGGCAGCTCTTGCAGCACTGCGCAGATTCACATTTTAACTGCATAAGAGTATGGGGCGGCGGATACTATCCGGAAGATGATTTCTATGATATCTGCGATGAACTTGGACTTGTAGTTTGGCAGGATCTTATGTTTGCCTGCGCTGTATACAGGCTTACAGAAGATTTCGAGAAGAATATTATTGAAGAAGTTTCCCAGAATGTTGAGAGACTCCGTCATCATGCGAGTCTTGGCCTATGGTGCGGCAATAACGAAATGGAGCTCTTTGTGGGACAGGAGCATTGGGGAGCTAAGTTTACGCTCAAATCTGACTATGTCAAAATGTACGAATATCTTTTCCCTAAGCTTCTAAAGACTTTGGATCCACAGACTTATTATTGGCCTGCAAGCCCTTCATCAGGCGGAGGATTTGATGATCCTAACGATGAGAGCAGAGGAGATGCCCATTACTGGGAAGTTTGGCATGGTAATCAGCCATTTACAGCATATCGTCAGTTCCATTTCAGATATCTGTCAGAGTTTGGTTTCCAGTCATTCCCTTCAGTCAAGACGATTGAGACTTTCACCGAGCCGGAAGATCGCAATATCTTTTCCTATGTGATGGAGAAGCATCAGCGTAACAACGCAGCTAACGGTAAGATCATGAACTATATGAGCCAGACATTCCTTTATCCTGAAAGTCTTGAGGAACTGGTATATTATTCACAGCTATTACAGGCAGAAGCTATCAGATATGGGGTTGAACATTTCCGCAGGAATAGAGGCAGATGTATGGGAACGGTATACTGGCAGCTCAACGATTGCTGGCCGGTAGCTTCCTGGGCTTCAATTGATTATGAGGGCAGGTGGAAGGCTCTTCAGTATTATGCCAAGAGGTTTTTTGCTCCAATCCTCATATCCTGCGAGGAGAAAGGCTATCTTGACCAGAGAGTAAGCGTTAATGACGAAGCTGATCCAATCAAAAAGTCCATTAGGCTTAATGTTCAGAATGAAACTATGGACAGCCATGAACTTGAGGTCAGATGGCAGCTGAGAAATTCAAAAGCAGCTGTTATTGAAGAAGGTGCAGAAAACATCACAGTAGAGCCTTTATCTACTAAATGGTTTGAAGAAAAAGATATGGACCAGGCTGATCTTCATGAGAATTATGTGAGCTATCAGGTTCTTGAAAATGGCGATGTTATATCAGAGGGAACAGTTCTTTTCTGCCCTCCTAAGCACTTCAAGTTTGCTGATCCTGAGCTCAAGGTAACTGTTGAAGGCGATGAAATTGTAGTCTCAGCAGAGGCCTATGCTAAGAGCATAGAGATTAGAAATGATAATGATGATCTCTTGTTGTCAGATAATTACTTTGACCTTAATGCCGGTACTAAGAGAGTGCGTATACTTGGCGGAAAACCTGAAGGAATAAGGGTTAGATCTGTAGGAATCAGACTATAACTGCAAGCCAAAAATACTATCAAAATATTATAAAAAATTTACGTTTCGCCGTGCGATGTTATGATAAAATCTTCCTGTGAAAGGAGAGATACGTATGGCAGATAGTAGATCAGACTTAATAAATCAGCTCGCAGCAAGTATGGGGGCAGGAGATTATGCCAAGACAAGATTTGAAGAGTCAAGGTATGATCCGGAAACAGGTACATTGTATTGTGACGGATATGTTATTTCTAAATCCGTTATTGATGAGGCTTTGCAACATTTTAAGCTTATGCAGAGTAAATGTGATATGAATGATCCTGCATCCAGACATATGGCGATGATATATAAAACCGCTATTGAAGGTATAAAAAAGCTTCGAGAGGATGATAAAAAATAATTATAAGAGCCATTTAGGAATTTAGAAAAAATTCCCAGATGGCTCTTTTATATTCGGTAGATATATGAACGGTTTAATGATATTATTAATTTGACGCTCAGTTAACCTACATAATATGGGGAGGTTAGATAATGCAGAATTACAATAAGATTGAGTATTCAGGACACAGTGATGTTATTCTCAGAATTACACCCGGACACTTTGTAACACCACATTCTCATGTAAACTACTACATGGATCTGTGTGATACCAAGGCCAGAATGAAGGAAGCAAGAGCGACAGGAGAGGCACTTGCGGAAATGTATCTGGCTTCTGATGTTATTGACACTATTCTGTGTCTGAATGGCATGGAAGTTGTAGGGGCATATATGGCTGATAAGCTGACACAGGCCGGCATTATCTCCATGAATTCACATAAGACAATGTACATTACTGAACCGGAAACTAATGTTAACAGTCAGATGATGTTCAGAGAGAATAATAAGCACATGATTGATGGTAAAAAAGTGCTGATTCTCATTGACTCTGTCACTACAGGAGGAACTCTTCAGGCTGCGCTTGATTCTGTAAGATTCTACAAAGGAGAGGCTGTTGGGATATCAGCCGTATTCTCTATTGCTACTCAGATTGAGAATACTCCTATCAGAGCTCTTTTCACTAAGAGAGATTTTCCTGAGTATGCAAGCTACAGTCATGATAATTGCCCGCTTTGCAAGTCAGGAGTTCCTGTTGATGCTATTTGTAACGGATTTGGGTACTCAACTGTTTAAAGAAAAATCATAAGAAGTCTGATTCAGAAAAAACTGAATTCTATATTTATTTCCTGCCTGCAGATCATTTGATTCGTATAAATATATATCAAAGATCTGCAGGAGGAAGTATTCATGAAAAGAATTATCGATCATTTCCATTTAGCCATACTCTCAATAGTATTTGCAATTGAAATGGCAATTGATGTGCATAAATACTTAAAGGAGGAAGGCTCCTGCGCATAAGCTGTTTACAGCTGACCACTGCTTGAGCGATCTGCTGTGTTATTATCTTCGGTTAAATCCTGTTTGGCAAAGTGATTGTAGATAGCACTTATTGCAAAGCAGAGAATACCGCTGATAAGGAAGCTGAGTGCATGTCCAAGTGTGTTCTCATAGGTTGTATCGATCATAATGAATTTAACAACACAGATCATAGACAGGATAAGTCCGTAAACACGGAGTTCCTTGGCCCCAAATCTTTTGCTGAATCCTATGATGATACAAACTATAGCGTATGCAAGGATCACGACGCTCGCAATGTAACCCTTTGCATCATAGCAGAATAGCGCAGTAATAAGTATAATTCCATATTTGATTCCTGCATAAAGCTTCTCTTCGCCCTTGCCCTCCATATGATGCTTAAGATTAATGCTTGCAAGAGTAACTGTGAATACAAGGCTGATTCCAATTGCGATAGCGTTATCTGATGAAAGCATATCATAAAGGCCGGTAATCATCCCAATGATATTAAAGGCGTTGAGGAGCTTTAATATGCTCAAATCGCTCTCTCCACTATTGTCCCTGTCAAAGTGTATTAACATCATGGCTGCATTCAGAAGGCCTGCAGGAACTGACATCAGAACCAGTCTGTAATCGTCAGCAATCTCATATTTTCCACAAATAGCGTTCATCATAATGAGAAGGTTGACCATGGTAAATATATAGTAGGATAGCTTGAGCTCTTTGGTATTGTTCAAAATAAAGGCTTCGATTACAAATACAAGAACTGTATAAGCAAAGGCCATGATACTGAATATCAAGGTCATTCCGCCCCACATTTCAATAAGGGCAAAAACAGCAGCTAAAGCAAATGCCTGCCATTTGTAGCATTTGTTGCCGGATTTGATTCCCCAAAGAGCAAGTGGTGCAAGCAGCAGATAAACAATGCCTGTATTATAATATGTTTCGACATAGTTAAAGGCAATTATTGCTACGATCGAAAACCATATACTGATCCATATCAAACTGAACAATGCGTCTTCATTATCAGGATTCTTACGGTCGGTCATTATCATTGCAACTTCTGCAAGTACACCTATAACAAGCAAACCACAAACTCTTGCCATGTCAGGAGCACCTAAACCATTCATAAGTCCATAATAAGTTATTGCCAGAGTAGCGGCACCGGCTAAAGCAAAATATGGACTTGAAGCCTTTTCACAGATAAAGTCTCCAAATGTAAAGTACAAAAATGCAGCCAAAGCAAGAATACTCATAATAACAAATGCTATTATATATGCTGCTCCGCCATCAAAATGAACTCTTAGTACAGCTGTATATTGAGCCAAAATGGCGAGGTTAACGCCAAACTGAAGCTTACGTTGCAGACTATTTTTCCAGAAAATAAACTGATGAGCACCACCCATAATGATCAAATATGCCAGAAGGGGGAGGATGAGTTTTTCACTATCAATTCCGAATGCCATAATAGAAGAAATGACAAAACCGGCGTTGCTGATGATCTGGAACAGCCAATTCTCTTTTCTTGCAAGGAAAAGAACTGCAATACCCCATACGAGCATAAGCACATACATTCCTATATCGCCAATAGCTTCAAAGGATATTCTGGTAACGAGAATAGAGATGTAACTACACCCGATTCCACAAGCTAAAAGTGCAGTATAGAAAGTATTGTCGGGTTTTTTCCTGTGCATGAAATATGCAAAGGCTGAAAGCCCAAGGCTTACGGTAAACATCAAAGTAATCTTGATTCCATCACTTAGATAAGGAATGATGAGGCTGGCAAACAGGATAAGAGCGACAAAAATAAGAACACTTGCCATAATGCTCATAAGATGTTTACCAATCCAGGATTCAGCACTTTCTGAAGTATTTGGCTTGCTGCCGGCGTGATTATATGCTCCGGGCTGTACTACAACCTGTCTGTTATTAGACTGCTGCGGTTGAACAGTTCTGTAAACAGGCTGCTGATATTGTGTTGCCTGTGCAGGCCTCGGCTGAGTCTGGTTATATGGCTGATTAGCCTGTTGATACTGCGGATGTACATTTTGGTACTGAGGCTGTGCCTGAGCCTGCGGCTGTACTTGTCTGTACTGCGGTGTTGTTGGCACCTGCTGATACGGTGTCTGTTGTATCTGCGGCTGTGGATTAACCTGCTGATACTGCGGATTAAACTGAGATTGTGGCTGAGCCTGCTGCGGTTGTTGTTTTTGTTGCATATAACGCGACTGCGTTTGCAGTTGTGCCACGTGAGAACTCTGGCTTTGCTTGATAAGACTTACCATGCTTCGGGTCTTATTTAAGCTGGCCTGGATGTTATTGACCTGAGCCTGAATACTACTGAGCTCATTTTCCAACTCTTCTATTTGTCCCATACACTTTTCTCCTCTTAATAATAAGACGCAGGCATCATAAAGAAGATGTCTGTATCATAATAGTATTACGAACAGTAATAGTTATTATATATCAATAAACAGTATAAAGGCTCAAAATGTGGCACAAATTTAATGTATTAATAAAAAAATCCGGGCTGTTGACCCGGATTTTGTAGTGACAGATGATTATTTATGCCATTCAGTGTGTGCTTCGTTAATATATGGAAGATCATTAAGCGTCTTGCATACATCTGTGATTGCTTCATATGAAGCCTCATTAGCTTCAAAACGGAAGCATCTTTCGTAAGGGCGATTTTTATAACTGCTTGCTGTGATAGCTTCTACCTCTGCAATAATATCTGAAGTAATATCAACATCCTCTGTAAATTCAACTACTATATCTCTTTCTATCTCAGAATTAATAGCTGATTGTACATTTACATTTCCGCAACCAGTTAACATAGCGCAACCAATAAGTGTAACAATAAACAATTTATAGTTTTTCATTTTTTCTTTCTCCAATTTTTATAAAAACTTTATAAACGACATTGAGCAATATAACAGACAGGAAACTGTTTGTAAATATCATTATCAAAAAAACAAAAATTCATTTTTGCGCACATAATATGAAATAAAGTACACCCCTTGCCACTGCTGAAATTGCAGTGTTTTCAGAAGGAAAGTAGTAAGAAAATTTTTTTTTAAATATGTGATGTCGATACAGAAACTCGCGCTACGCTATGAGTTTCCAAAGAGAATTGTCGCATTGAAGGAATAAATCTGAAGTGCGAAATGTTATTTTAGATGATAGAATAAATTAATTGATTTTACGTTAAGGAGACAAGTATGAAAATTAGAAGAGTTTTGGGGTTAGTCACAGGTATGATCAGCGCTATGATGCTGTCTACCAATGTTTATGCAGCTACAAATGAGCTGACAGGGCTTGAAATCGGTGATGAGCTCGCAATGCAGAGGCCTGTAGCCATAATGGTTGATAATGAAAAGAAGGCTCTAGCACACTATGGTACTGCTGAAGCAGATATTGTTTATGAGATGATGAACAGCACTGCAAATGGTAGAGTTACAAGACTTATGTGTTTATACAAGGATTGGGCGAATTTGCAGCAGACAGGAAGCATCAGAAGTACACGTACAACTAATGTGGTGCTTACTGGAGAATATAATGCTGTTTTGATCCATGATGGAGGACCTTTTTATATAAAGAGTTATCTCAAACAGCCTTATGCTACGCATTTAAGCGGTGGTTTTACCAGGGTTAAGAATGGAAAGCCTACTGAGTTTACTGAATATGTATTTGGGCAGGAGCTTGCCGGAAGATTTGCCAAAAGCGGAATTTCTACGTCATATACAATGGCACCTGAGAGAGCAACGCATTTTCTTTTTACTCCGGCAGATACAGATCTTGCGGGAGATGCAGTTGTAAATATAGTAGATTTGAGCGGAATCTTTGTTCACAATAAGAGTAAGCTTTTGTTCAATCCGGGATCAAGGACCTATGACTACTATGAATACGATGCTCAGCATTTTGATGCAGAGGATGCACAGCCACTGACATTTAAGAATGTAATACTTCAGAATACATCCTTCAAACAGCTTGATAAGAATGGTTATCTGACCTATAACGTGGTTGGAAGCGGAAGCGGATACTACCTGACTAATGGTAAGGCAGTTCCTATTAACTGGTCTAAAGGGAGCGAGACGGGAATTACTCATTACTATGACGCTGCAGGCAATGAAATTGCCGTTAACAGAGGAAAAACATACATTGGACTTGTACCATCAGATACATGGGATAAGTTGATTTTTGGATAATTATGAGAAAATCTCGGCTATAAGGTTGTTATAGCCGAGATTTCATATGTTCTATGAGCTTGCGTTTACTCTCTGCAAGTTCAATAGATAGTCTCTTTTCAGGAATATATTTTTTCATATTTCCAAGAATACGCTTTTGATTAAGAGACAGCCTTGCGGAGTAATAGGCAATTTTTTCGTAGTTGCCTTGAGCTCTTTCATTAAATTCCTGGTGTATTTCTTCTACATTTTTGAGAAGAGCTGAAAGGCTGGCTTCTGTAAGTGCAAAATCTGCACCAAATATCATAGCAAGAATAAGTGAAAAGAATATTGTGACATAGGGGTTAAAAAAGCTTCTTGTATCTGTAACAAATGGAATCAGATATTTAACGATCAGAACGCCGGCAATTCCAAAGGCACAGCTGATAGGAACGCAGATTCTTCCCTGAATGTTGAGGGGCATATGACTGTAATCCCACCATCTGGCGTGGAATCTTTTCTCCAGAACCCAGGAGGTTCCAAATTCAGCAACAGCACTACCCAGGTAACATATGATAAAGGTTCCCCAAATTGGAAAAGAGGGGTCAGAAAGAGCGGGGATCAAGCTGAAAACTATCGAAGTAACAACTACACAGGAGCCGTAGATCGGACATATCGGACCGAATAAGAAACCTCTGTCAGCCCATTTCTTTTCTTTGACAGTACAATAGATGGATTCCCATATCCACCCAAGGAAACTGTAGAAGATGAATTCTATAAAATATTGAGCAATTATCATAGAAAAACCTCCAGGTTGTTATATAACATATATGTAATAAATAATTAGCGCCATAGCTCGGCCAGACAAACTCGCTGAGTATGGTTCTCAAAATCCCAGGTATGGCAGGCACCACCCATGCAATAATTGCGGTCCTGACAATCTCTGCAGGTATCATTATCAGCGGCTTTATCTCGTCTGAAGACTTTGAATTCGTTCCGCCATATATCAGAAAACCTGCGCTCATGAATGTTTCCCTGAACTACGCTCGGAGTTCGTTCAATATCAAGGCAGCCAGTTACATCCCCGGTACAGGTAATACTGGCAACTGTTGTGCCGGCCATACAGGTAAAGTACCAGTCTCTGACTTCACGTTCATAATCAAGGCCAAGATAGTGACTGCATCCGTAGCTGACAGGCATATTGTCAGCTCTTTTACCACGTATGAAATCAAATAGAGCCCTCTGATCCGCTATAGTCATTGCGCGCTCAGGATATTGAAGAGCTCTTCCGATAGGCTCAACTCCAAGAATTCGCCAGTGGTCGATATCAAGGCCGTTCATGACCTGGAACAATTCGCCTAGTTCGCCGAGGGTTTCGTGGTTAACTACAGTTGTAACCATTATGGCGTCAAAAGAGCCAATGTCTATCAGGTTCTGAATGCCTTCCATTGCACGTTTGTAGGCTCCCGGAAGTCCGCGAAGGCTGTCATGGGTTTCTTCCAGGCCGTCTATACTGACTGAAATAGTATTCATACCGCATCTTGCAAGCATCCTGGCCACTTCAGGGGTGATCAGAATGGCATTGGAAGTCATTCCCCATTTAAAGCCAAGCTCATGAGCATAACTCATAACTTCTTCAAAACCGGGATACAAAAGAGGTTCTCCGCCAGTGACATTTATTTGTGGAAGATGATCGCTAAAATCCTCTTTGACCTGATCAAGGATTTGTTTCCACTCGGAAGCGGTCATTTCCATGGTCTTAACATCACCGCAGCGGGATCCGCAGTGCCAGCAATGTTCATTGCAACGAAGCGTAAACTCAAAGAACAGCTGATGCAGGATCGGCTGTTCAAAGAGCTGTTTATGTACTTGATATTGAATATCTAAATGAGATTTTTTATAGTTTCTGGTGTTCATACCAAGACCTCAATCATCTATCTGTGACAGGAGGCCCATATACAGTAGGAACCGGCATGTCTTTGGGATTGATGTATTCGAAGTCACCGCTTATAAGAGAAGATGAACTTATGGCCTTTTTGGCATCCTGATCAGATGTACCTTCTATTTTGGTAAAAGATACAGATTCAGAAGATGAATCCTGCTCGGAAACGGAAGATGCGCTTGAAGCTGAAGCATTGTCTGTAGTAGCGTCGGCATCAGAAACGCTATTGTTGGAGCTTCCAGCCAGATCCGGAGATGCCTCTGCAGATGAATTCTGAACGTTGGAGTTATTAAAGCTTCCTTCACTTGTGCTAATTGACATAGTTGCTCCCCCTTCTGTGGTGTCTGATGGTACATATGTTGGAGGGCCGTAGGCTCCGCAGGCTGTCAGGAATAATCCTGCAAGCCCGGCAGTAGTACCTATGACCACTTGCTTTTTGAGCTTTTTCATGTTAAACACCGCCTATACATAAATGATGTAGCTGATAACTTATAAAGAGCTTACTTTAGTAACTAAATATTATCACAATTCTATCATTACGGCCAAAAGGTGGCAAAGTATTTTGCAGATAACATTTCTTTTTTATTACTTTACATATGTAAGGTGTAGGAATAAGATTAATCTGAACTTATAGAAACTATTGTTTTCGCAAATAAGGATATGGCCAGATGAATTACAATATTGATAAAAATGCGCAGGAGCCTGCTTATATTCAGCTCTACAGGTTTTTGGTAAAAGATATTGTGGCAGGAGTGTATGAGTACGGAACAAAACTTCCTTCCAAGCGTGTAATTGCAGCTGAAACAGGAATAAGTGTAATAACAGTTGAGCATGCGCTTACTCTTTTAAATGATGAAGGGTACGTAGAGAGCAGGCCTCGAAGCGGAGTGGTTGTGACCTATAGAAACGAGGATTTTCTTGGAGCAAGAGAGCCGGTGAAGGTTCAGATTTCTGAGACTGTAACGGAAGGGCCAAATACAAGTGATTTTCCTTTTTCTGTTCTCACCAAGACCATGAGAAGAGTAATGCTTGATTATGGTGAGAAGATACTGATCAAATCTCCCAACCACGGTTGTCTTGAACTCAGGAATGAATTATGCCTATATCTTGCGAGGAGCAGAGGGCTTTTGGTCAAACCTGATCAGGTTATAATCGGATCAGGAGCAGAGTATTTGTATGGGCTTATAGCGCAGCTTCTAGGTACAGACAGAGTTTATGCACTTGAAAACCCTTCTTATAAGAAAATCAGGGATGTATATGAGGCTTTGGGAGTAACCTGCGATATGCTGTCTATGACAGGTGAAGGGATATCATCAGATGAACTTAACGAGACCAGGGCAGAAATACTTCATGTTACACCCTTTAACAGCTATCCAAGCGGAGTTACTGCCAGCATTTCCAAGAAACTTGAATATATAAGATGGGCCAAGCAAAGGAATGGTGTTCTTATAGAAGATAATTATGATTCGGAGCTTACTGTATCGAGAAAGGCCGAAGAACCGCTTTTTTCCATGGCCTCGGATGTAGCAGTTATATATCTTAACTCTTTTTCCAGGACCATAGCACCGTCAATGCGTATAGGATACATGGTTCTGCCAGAGTCAATGGTGCAGGAGTTCAATGATAAACTGGGCTTTTATTCCTGCACGGTTCCAATATTTGATCAGTATGTGATTGCACAGCTGCTTAAAAGCGGTGACTTTGAAAGACATATAAACAGAGTCAGAAGACAGAAAAGAAGAGGATAATTAAAACAAAAACAGCACTGCAATGCAGGCAAGCGCAGCAAGAGCTGCTGTTATAGACAGGGCTCTTTTTCTTATGACAGAAATATCCACGTATTTGCCGTTGTAATTAATAGTTTCTATAGTTATATGCTTTCTTTTGCAAGGATTGAAGTTTCTAAATGCATTTTCACTCATGAAGCTACCTCCTCATGGATTAAATTTCGCCACTTTCGAAATAGTTTACTCCATGATTATGTTTTATTTTTGTAGCTCAGATGAAAAAAGCATAACTATATTATTAAACTTTTATAAAGACGGGCACTTTAGATAAAAATTAATTTAGTACTTGATAAATATTAATATCGCTGTTATATTATACATAAAAGTTGCATAAATATACATTAATTGCATAAAATTTTTGTCAGGAGGCTATTATGAAAAAGAAAATTATATCTGTTGTACTTGCATCTCTTTTAACTGTTGCATCACTTGCAGGCTGCGGAAGCGCTGCAAAAGCTGATACTAATAACACAAACGGAACACTTGTAGTTGGAACAAACGCTGCATTTCCACCTTTTGAATATGTAGGTGATGATGGAGAACCTGATGGATTCGATATGGCGCTCATCAAGGCAGTTGGCGAGAAGATTGGCATGGATGTTCAGATCCAGGATATGGAATTTGATTCTCTTGTTTCTTCTATTGGTAGTAAGATCGATGTTGCTATTGCCGGAATGACTGTTACAGAAGAGAGACAGAAGACAGTAGATTTTTCTGAATCTTATTATGAAGCTGTTCAGGCTGTTATTGTTCCTAAGGATTCAGCTATTGCCAATGCAGATGATCTTAAGAATCTTACAATTGGTGTACAGCTTGGAACAACAGGTGAATTTATTGCAGATGAAATTGAAGGTGTTAACGTTTCGGCGTACAATAAAGCTGTAGATGCTGTTAATGATCTTATCAACGGACGACTCGACTGCGTGATCGTAGACAAGAATCCTGCAGAGGTATTTGGAACACAGTATTCTGATAAGGTTAATGTACTGCCTGGTACAGACTTTGATTTTGAGCCTGAGTTCTATGCTATCGCACTTCCTAAGGGAAATACAGAGCTTGCTAACAAGATCAATACAGCAATTCAGGAACTGAAGGCTGATGGTACTTATGATAATCTCGTAAAAGAGTATATTGAGGAGTAATTATTTAGAAATGACTTTATATGAACGTTTTATTGCAGCATTCATAACGGGTGAGAGATGGAAGCTATATCTTTCAGGACTGGGAATAACTTTGGAAGTAGCCTTCTTTGCAGGTATTCTTGGTATTTTGATTGGTACCCTGATGGCACTGATGAAGTTGTCAACTACCGAGGATGGAAGGCCTACTATTCTAAACTATATAGCTTCCGTATACGTAGATGTCATTAGAGGAACACCTAGCGTACTACAGCTTCTCATTATGTGGTTTATCATTATGGCTTCATCCAATAATGGTATTCTTGTAGCTTCTTTGTCTTTTGGCATCAATTCAGGAGCTTATGTTTCCGAGATAGTCCGTGCAGGAATCCTGGCTGTCGACAAGGGACAGATGGAAGCCGGCAGAAGTCTTGGATTATCTAAGGCTACAACTATGAGATACATTATTCTTCCACAGGCTATCAAGAATATTATTCCGCCTCTGGGTAACGAGTTTATTACTCTCATTAAGGAGACAGCTATTGTTGGATATGTGAGTCTTACTGACCTTACACGAGTTGCCAATCAGATCGCATCAAGGACTTATGACGCATTCATGCCTCTTATAGGAGCAGCTGTTATTTATTTCGTGATCATCAAACTGCTCTCTATATTCCTTGAAAAGCTGGAAAGGAGGATGCGCAGAAGTGATAACCGTTAAGAATCTGTGTAAAGAGTTCAAAAATACCGATGGAACTACGACTAAAGTTCTCAAGGGAATAAATTATGAGATCAGTCAGGGTGAAAAAATAGTAATTGTTGGTCCATCGGGTTCTGGGAAAAGTACATTTTTAAGATGCCTTAATTTGATGGAAAGACCATCTTCAGGGCAGATTATATTTGATGGAGTAGATATTACTGAGCGTAAGGTGGATATCAATAAGGTCAGAGAGCGTATGGGAATGGTTTTCCAGAACTTTAACCTGTTTAATAACCTTACTATTATGCAGAACATTACACTGGCACCTGTTAAACTTGGAATAATGAGTGAGGCAGAGGCCAAAGAGAAGGCCAAAAAGCTTCTTGAGAGAGTAAATCTTCTGGACAAGGCTGATGTATATCCGATTTCTTTATCCGGAGGACAGAAGCAGAGAATTGCCATAGTCAGATCTCTTTGTATGAATCCTGAAGTTATGCTGTTTGATGAACCTACATCAGCACTTGATCCTGAAATGGTTGGTGAAGTTCTTGATGTTATGAAGCAGCTTGCAGATGACGGAATGACAATGGTCGTAGTTACCCATGAAATGGGCTTTGCAAGAGAGGTTGCAACTAAGGTTCTGTTTATGGATGAGGGAAATATCCTTGAAGAGAACACACCTAAGGAGTTCTTCGAGAATCCTCAGAGCAAGAGATTACAGGATTTCCTGTCTAAGGTACTGTAATCGCCATTACTGTTTGGCAGAGGAATGAATGATGCTGACACAAGGCGTAAGAACAATAGATAAGGTGCTTGCTATGCTAGAAAATAGCAGGGGAGATTTTGTCTCCGGAGCAGAAATGGCAAGCGGGCTTGGAATATCCAGAAATGCTATATGGAAGGCGATAAAAGAGCTGAAAGTTCAGGGATATAGTATTGAGAGCGTGACAAACAAGGGATATAGGCTCTCGAAAGATAATGACATTATTTCCGCGGAAGGCATTAAGTCGTTTATAAATCCCGATTCGATATGTGCATCTTCTAAGCTCCTTATTTATGACAGCATAGATTCTACTAATGATAAAGCCAAGGAACTGGCCTTTAGAGGGGCAGATCACGGTACATGTATTGTAGCAACCAAACAGGATGGGGGACGGGGAAGAAGAGATCACCTTTTCTTTTCACCCGAGGGAGGCATATATATGAGCGTGATACTTATGCCGGATAAAATTCCCTTTAGCAGAAATGTTCTTATTACGCAGTATATAGGTATTTC
Organism: Butyrivibrio proteoclasticus B316; assembly: GCF_000145035.1. Lineage (NCBI taxonomy): Bacteria > Bacillati > Bacillota > Clostridia > Lachnospirales > Lachnospiraceae > Butyrivibrio > Butyrivibrio proteoclasticus. The sequence goes on along the minus strand of NC_014388.1, from coordinate 256,649 downwards.
GGTTTGTGAGACTATTAAGGAGCTGACCGGGATATGCCCATATATTCAGGGAATCAATGATTTGTATGTAAATGACAGGAAGATATGCGGAATTCTCATTGAATCCGGAAGCGAGTTCGATAGTGACACGCTTCAGTGGATCGTAGTTGGAATAGGTATAAATTTTGATCCTGACATCAAAGAGTTTCCTGTGGAGCTTCAGGATATAGTGACAAGCCTATTTAAGCCGGGCGAGGGTACAATATCCAAGAATGAGTTAATTGCCGGGGTTCTCGAAAAGGTCTGTCAGATAGAAAAAGCTGATGAAAGTAGCGTCCAAAACAGATTGTCAACCTATAGAAGATAACAGGTTGACAATCTGTTTTCTCTTTGCTAGACTATCAAAAGTGTTATGTGTATGTTTAAAAGATTGACTACGCAGGGAGGCTTATAAGAGATGGATAACGTTAAATCACAGAGATTACAGAACGGAACAAAAACACTTGATATTGTTTATTGCGCGATTGGAGTGGCGCTTATAGCTGTGTGTTCATGGATTACTGTTCCTATGACAGTACCTTTTACACTTCAGACATTAGCAGTATTTGCGGTGCTTCTTTTACTCGGAGGAGAGAGAGGAACAATAGCAACACTTGTATATGTACTTATGGGAGCTATAGGAATTCCTGTTTTTGCAGGTTTCTCAGGAGGACTTGGAATTCTTCTTGGCAGCACAGGCGGATATATTATCGGTTTCATATTTATCGGCCTTATCTACATGGTAATGACCAAGGTGTTTGGCAAAAAGCTTCATATTGAGATTATTGCACTTGTTCTTGGACTTATCGTTTGCTATGCATTCGGAACCGGCTGGTTTATGTATGTTTACATGAAGAGTTCAGGACCTGTTGGACTTCTCACAGTTTTATCCTGGTGTGTATTTCCTTTTATCATTCCTGATCTTGCCAAGATGGCAGTTGCGGTTATTATTTCAAGAAGAGTAAGACCGTACATCAAATAATAAGTTTATATTGAATAACAAATTGCATATAAACCTTTAGAGGTACCCTATAACTTGGCAAAATGCGGTTATGGGGTATTTTTCTGTTATTTAATGTGACATTGTTAAAATGTCAGGATTTTTCAGGGATGATAAGCATGCTGTAAAGGGTGACAATAATATATGGATGTTAATCTGCTGATAGGTTATAATCTTGCTGTATATTTTTAGGAAGGTTTTTACTCATGATACGAATAGGTATTGTGGATGATGACAGGGATTCCCGCGTAAGATTAGGGCAGGAAATAGCTGAATATGCATCTGTACATGGAATTGAATATGAGCTGAATGAGTATGAGAGTGCGCTTGCATTTTTAGACAAGAGCCCTGCCGGGTTTGATATGCTCTTTTTGGATATCGATATGCCGGGAATGTCAGGTATGGAACTGGCCGAGAAGATACGTGAGACTGACCATGAAGTAGTTATTATTTTCTGTACTAATCTGCAGCAGTTTGCGATAAATGGCTATAGTGTAGGAGCGCTTGGTTTTATGGTCAAACCTGTCCAGACGTATGCTTTTAATCTCAACATGGAGAGAGCGCTTACTGCTGTCAGTAGGAATCATAGCCGTGATAATAAGGATTCTGAAACTAAATTTGTGTTAAGGGACGGAACGATCTCACGACTGGTAAGTGTGTCAGATATAGATTATATCGAGGTCAGACAACATTATCTTTTATATAATGTCAAAGATAGTACGTCAGGAGCAAGAGTTATGATCAAGAACAGGGGAACAATGCAGGAGGCGGTAGAGAGATTGTCACCTTATGGCTTTTGGCGCTGTTCATCCAGCTTTTTGGTTAACATTAGAAGTGTCACAGCTGTGAGCCGAATGAATGTCTTCATAGGTGATGAACTTTTACCTATAGGGCGTACATTTAAGGAATCCTTTATGGATGCCTTCTCCAGATATCTTGCTAAGAAGGGATGGGAAGATCCATGTCAGTAATAGATTTTATTTTTTCAAGGCAGGTTCCACTTGGCATGTTGTGTGCAGCTTTTTTATTTATGCCCTGGAACAAGAAAAAAAGCAATTTTTACCCGAGGCTGTTAATTGGAGTATTTGCCTTTTTTGCTATCTCGGAAGTCTGTACGAGAGTAAATATAGAGAACAAGGTAAGGCTTCTGATATATACAATACTTCTGTTTGTGCTGTTTTGGCTATGTTATGAAGGAAGCTATATTCACTATATTTTCTATACGACTTGTGCCTATGCAGTACAACATATCTCAAGCAAGCTCACATATATGATAGCTGTGCCGATTTCCATTAAGTTTGATGTTTCAGGATATCCCTTTTATACATCAATTCTGCTGATCACTTCAGCCCTGGTGGCGCTTATAGTCTATATCAAATATACACAGCCCTTTGCCAGACAGGGAGAGCTTCAATTTGATAATGTCAAAATAGTAATGTATTCAGGACTATTTCTCGTTGCGGCAGTTTACCTCAGTGTGTTTCTGGAGGACGGATTTGACCAGGCATCGGCGTCTTATCTGACCAGTTATGTATGCCTGAATGCCTTTTGTATCCTTTTTGCTCTGGCTATTCTGGCGCTTGAGTATACTAACTTTAATACCAAGCAGCTTGAGCAGGAAAACCAGATATTGGCGCAACTGTTGGAATCAGACAAACATCAATACGAGCAGGCCAAGAAGGATATGGAGAAGATCAATATCCGCTATCATGATATTAAACAGCAGTATTCCAAGGCGACCGATGAGGAACGCAGCAAATTGGAAGAGGAGATGGCAGAACTGAATCTTAGGTACTTTACAGGTAATAAGGCTGTTGATATTACTCTGACCCAGAAATCTGCAATCTGTAACGCGGCAGGAATCCAGCTGGTGTGCTCTGCTGATGGAAGTTGTCTTGAGCGTATGAAGCACTATCACATTTATTCTATGCTTGGAAACGCTCTTGATAATGCAATAGAGTGCCTGGAACAGGTGTCAGATCCGGAGAAAAAAGTTATCACTTTGGATATCCATAAGGATAAAAACATGGCAGTTATCAGGGTTGAGAACTATACACCCAACCGACCGTTATTTAAAGATGGAAATCTCCTTACAACCAAGGCAGATGAGCATGATCATGGGTATGGTGTGAAAAGTATACAAAACACGGCAGAGATTTATGGTGGAATTGCACATATATTTGTTGAAAATGAAATATTCTACCTGCTAATTACCATTCCTTGTAGTGAAAATTTAACACTAAATGAAGCCTGATCATAAAAACAGGGGTCGATTTGGATAAAAAAATCCGAGTCGACTCTATTTTTTTGTGTAAATTATGACCTGAATTTGTTCAATTGTGCCAATCTGTTGAATGCCTCATTTTTTTTCCATAGTATGTACTTATAAATATACTTCCGCATGCAGGTGGTGCACAACCTGTCAGGCGGAGGGAGGGAAATAATAACACTTATATTATGGAAAGATGGGGATAAGGATGAAAAAACAAAGCACTAACAAGTCCAGGTTATGGCTTGGACTTGCAGGTTCTGCAGTTATGTTAACAAATCTTGTATTCACAGGAACTGCAATCGCTTTCCAGCAGGAAGGTGAGATCAACCATGCACTTGGTATTGAAGGCGGCGGAGCTACTTATGGTGGCACTGAATTCTCAGATGACGGCGCACTTACAGACGACAGTTATGCAAAATATATAGAAGCTGCTTACAAATTCTGTGAGCAGGAGGAAGAGGAAGGAAGTGTTCTTCTCTATAATAAGGACAATGCTCTTCCATTATCAGATTCAGAGAGAAATGTAACTGCTTTTGGACGCGGAAGCATAGATCCTGTATTCCGTAGTACTGCAGGTGGTTCATCAACAAATAAAGAATACCAGCAGACTCCTGTAGATGCTCTTAAGGGCGCAGGATTTAATGTCAACCAGACAGTACTCGATGCTTATGCTAATGCTCCTGCTGCAGAAGCAAGAAGCGTATCAAGTGTTGGCGAGTACGATTCTTCTATTTTTACATCTGCTGTAGAAAAATCTTATGATTCATACGGTGATGTTGCGTTTGTAACTCTTTCCCGTTTCGCAACAGAGGGTAATGACCTTGCTATGGTAAACAACAAGGGTAAGAGAATGCTTGAACTTGATGATAACGAGAAGGCTATCTTCAAGAGCATCAAGGATTCCGGCAAATTTAACAAAACAGTAGTTATCTTAAACTCAGTATTTGCACTTGAGATGGACTGGCTTGAGGAATACGATGTTGATGCTGTTCTATGGGTAGGTAACCCTGGATTCTACGGTATGCCAGGTGCAATCAGAGTAGTGACAGGTGAAGTTAACCCTTCAGGTCATACAACAGCTACTTTTGCAGCAAATTCTCTTTCAGCTCCATCAGCAGAGAACTTTGGTCTTCACAAATATGACTACGGCACAAAGGCTCCACGTGAAGCAGGTGAGAACTTCGTAAGCTATAACGAGGGTATCTACGTAGGTTACAGATACTATGAGACTCGTTATGAGGATACAGTACTCGGTCGTGGAAATGCTGATTCAGCTGCTGGAGCTAAGGCTTCAGAGTCAGGCTGGAATTATGCTGATGAAGTTTGCTTCCCATTTGGTTATGGACTTTCATATACAACTTATGATTATCACATGGATGATCTTAAGTATGACGAAGCTTCAGATGTATTCAAGGCAACTGTAACAGTAAGCAACACAGGTGCCATGGATGGTAAGGCAACAGTTCAGCTCTATGGACAGTCTCCATATACAGAGTATGACGCTATGAATGGCGTTGAGAAGTCATCTATTCAGCTTCTTGGCTATGACAAGATTGATGTGGCTGCAGGTGAATCTCAGACTGTTGATATCGAAGTTCCGGGATATTTCCTGGCATCTTATGACAGACTTGGTGCTAAGGGTTATATCCTTGATGCAGGCGACTATTATTTTGCTGTAGGTAACGGCGCTCACGATGCTCTTAATAACGTACTTGCATCCAAGTGCGGAGCAGATGTTGAAGGAAAGCTTACTGATGAAGCAGGTAATGTAGTTTCAGGTAATGCTGAAGCTGTTAAGGTTTGGACAGCGCCTAACACAGAAGTTGATACAGTAAAGTATCGCAAATCACGTTACAACAGCGATGTAGAAGTTACAAATACATTTGACGACGCTGATGTTAACTACTGGGTAAATGACGACGAGAAGATCACATATCTTTCACGTTCAGATTGGGATGCAACATATCCTACAACACTTGAGACAATTACAGTTAACGATAAGCTTTATGATGGACTTAACATGCAGACTTATGTCAAGGCAGCTGATGCCAAGCATGTTTCAGACTTCAATCTTGGAGTTAAGCTCGATGAGAAAATTGATTTCATAGATATGAAGGGCGTAGCTTTTGATGATCCTAAGTGGGATGATTTCTTATCACAGCTCACTCTTTCTGAGCTCCTCATCAACATGGGTGATTCTAAGGGTATCAAGGCTGTTAAGGCAGTTAACAAGCCTGGTTGCACAATCGTTGACGGACCTGAGGGAATGAATGGTCAGTTTAAGTATGGTGACCGTCGTAACTGTACAGGTTGGGCAACACTTCCAATCGTTGGCGCTACATGGGATCATGATGTGCAGACAAGATTTGGACAGATGTACGGTGAAGATGCTCTTTATGCATCTATTCCTATCGCTTATGCTCCAGGTGCTGATACACTTCGTTCTCCTTATTCAGGACGTACTTCTGAGTACTTCTCAGAGGATGGTGTTCTTAGCTACTATGCAGCCAAGAACGTATCACATGGTATGCGTACAAAGGGACTTATCGGAACAGTTAAGCACTTCTTCTTAAATGAACAGGAAGCAGGAAGACAGGGTATTTCTACATACGCTAACGAGCAGGCTATCCGTGAAATATACATGAGAGCTTTTGAGGGATCACTTGCTGAGGGAGATTCTCTTGGTGTTATGACAGCTTATAACCGTATCGGTGTTATGTATGCAGCAGCAAGCCAGGGAATTCAGCACATTCTTCGTGATGAGTGGAAATATGATGGATATATCATTGATGACGCTCTTACAGCATCAGATTATTCATCAGCTCCTGAAATGCTCATGGCAGGTAACAATATTTTCTGTCTTGATACAGCAAGACCTACAGAAATTGAGAAGCTTATAAATGATACAGATGATGGAGATCTTCTTCAGAAGGTCCTCGATTCTAACCGTTATATGTACTACATCATGCTCAAGTCCTCAATGGGAGGATCAGGTGATGCTGAGATCGTAGTTTCTGACGCAGCACCATGGTGGCAGATTGTTCTCAGAGTCCTTGATGTAACTGCTGTTGTACTTTTAGTCGGCGCTGTTGTTATGTATGTTCTTCATACATATACCAAGGTTTTTGCAAAAGACAAAAAGATTGCCGCTTAATCAGAATTAATGGAGGATGAATCAATGCTGAAAAGCTTGAAAAATAAGGCCATTGGCAGCTATCTGTGTCTTGCAGCTGCGATTGTGGCGTTAATTACCGGTATTTGCTTTTTAATGACTCAGGAGGTGGCAGCACCTCTTGGTCACAAGGGCCCTATGCCCGGAATGGTACTTCTTGTTGGTGCCGTAGTTTCAATCATAATATTTTTTGTGCCTGTACGCTTTGGTGCTATTATACAGGCAGCGATTTACAATGTAGCTCTTTATCTTGTAGTAGTTCAGCTTTATTTTGTATTCGCTGACGTTATCAACCATGTAACTTTTGCAGGTGGTAATCCTACACTTTGCGTTTTCTACATGGTAGGAACTTTTATAGCAGCTCTTTTATGCGTAATAGCTTGCTTTATGAAGGAGTCTAAGGTTGACGATGAGGTTAGCCTTGGAAAAGACCTTCTTAAGGGCGGAGTTCTTGCAGTAGCATCATGTGCAGCAGTTTTTGGTCTTTCTTTTGTAAATGTTGCTCCTGCAGTAGAGGTTGTTGCAGACGCAGCTGACGTGGAAGATGCAGTAGTTATGAATCTTGCAGATAACTCTTTTGCTAACATGTCAATCGAAGAACTTGCAGCTATTCCACGCGATACATGGGAAGCCAAGGAAGCAAACGGAGAGGTTGCTTATTTCTTTGAAGGTCAGTACACAGAAGGCTTTGCAACTATTGTTGATCCTGCATGCCTTGATATGTACTGTGCAGTAGATGGTTCAATGTACGGCTCTTTCTCAGGACCTACTACATCAGTAGCAAGCGGAAAAGTTGAGTATGTATACGGATATTGGTATAACCGCGATGAAAACGGCGACAGAAACTTTGTTGTTCATATCACCGGTACACTTAATAGCGCAGGAGTAACCCGTGCAGTTAATGTAGAAGGCGGAGAAGACGCTGATGTATTTATCTTCGATACAGAGCACGGTGATTACACACTTGAGGCCAGCCTTAGCTATGGTGTTGGTGGAGGTACATTTACACGTAACATCAACGTTTATGGAATGCCTTATGCCGGAGCTCAGAGTATTGCTATCGATTCTTCCAAGCTTCGCACATTCTACACAGGTGATGCGTTTGATGCAGGCGAGCTTGTTGTTACAGCTGTACGTGCTAATGGCGCTGAGGAGTCAATCTGGAACGGTCGTCTTAACTATGACGGATTTGATTCTACAACTGTTGGAACCAAGAAGGTTACAGGTACTTTCCTTGGACAGTCACAGGAGTTTGAGGTTAAGGTAGAAGAGCTTGTTACTGAGAGCTTTGAAGGTACTTATGAATTAGTTTCAGGAGAGGCTCCTGTAGCTATGGATGCTACGCTTCTCATTGACTATTCACACAAGGTTGTTACTATTACTGCTGCAGACGGTTCTGCTGCTATCTCAGGCACTATTGTTGATGCAAACGACAGCGTAGTTACAGCTTCACTTAATGGAAGTGAGCCTCTTGAAATTGCTCTTTCAGGAGAAGAAGGTGAGAGAAGTGCTATAATTCCGGCCCATGAGGAAGTAGTAAGAGGTTGGACAGGAAGCACAACATATTCAATCGGTGAATGCGGTTTCGGATTGGAATAATCTGAATTAGGTTAGAGGGGATGCAAAAAATTTGCAAATAAAGAGTAGCTCTGCTAGTTAGCAGAGCTACTTTTCGCATACACACATTTTGTGCGATCATAATTGCTTGGATCAGTTACTTATCCAGATTGTCCTTCTCTTCCTTTTTGGCCATGTGCTCATCGTACATCTTCTTGCCGGTTGCTCCAAGAAGAGCAATTATGAGGAGCCACCACCAGCTCATTGTCTTCTGGGTGCTATCAGTAATTGTAGATGCAAGAGCTGTGTCATCATCCAAGATGTCTACAGGATTAGCCAGTGAATCATCAGGGTGAACATCACTATTTGCCTGGAGATTTTCTGAGTTAGCACCAGCTGCAAGAGGAGTAGTACCATCTTCAATCTGTACAGGTGCGGGCTGAACTTCATCGCCGCCTGGCTGAGTTACCTGATCTCCGCCACCTGGCTGAGAAGTCTGGTCATCACCACCTGGCTGAGTAATCTGATCGTCTGCAACAGCCTGAGCCGCTGGAATAATAGGGGTATCAGGTGTATCTACAAGGCTCTGAACAGCAGGTGCTGCAGGAGCTGGAGTAGCTGCAAGAGCTGGAGTAGCATCAGCTATAGTTGTAGGAGTTACTGTTCCTGCATCTGTAGGTGCAACTGTAGGAGCTGAATATGTTGTAGCGGATGCAACCTCTCCGGTAGTAGGAGTAGTAGGTCCGTCAGGTGTAGTAGGAGCTGTTGATGTACCGCCTGTTGCAGGAGTAGTAGGTGCATCAGTAGTAGGTGTTGTTGATGTACCGCCTGTTGCAGGAGTAGTAGGTCCGTCAGGTGTAGTAGGAGTAGTTGGAGTTTCGCTCGTTCCAGGATCAGGTGTGGTAGGAGTAGTTGGAGCTTCGCCAGTTCCGGGATCAGGTGTGGTAGGAGTAGTTGGTGTTCCACCAGTTCCAGGATCTGGTTCCGGTTCAACTTCCGGTTCAGGATCAGGAGTAGGGAATAACTTCTTTAATATCTGATCTGCCTTATCTTTTTTGCCTCTGACAATGATCATCTCATCGATGGCATCTGCAACCTTCTTATCAGCCTCAGCTTTTAATTCCTGAAGCTTTTCTTTGAGCTGAGTCATGTTCATCTGATCAAGACTTGCTGCCTGTGTAGATGTAAGTTCAAGACCAAGATAATCAGCTACACTGTCAACCTTAAGTATCTGTTTAGCTGTCAGATTCCTGTTTGGATTAGTCTTGGCAGCTTCTACAGTCTCCATAGCTGTCTTTAGAGCAGCGACCTGATCAGTAGCTACCTGAGCAGCGTTCTTTGCTTCATCTACTTCTTTTCTGTAGTTGGCGTATCTGTTAACAAGGGCTGCGGTAGTATTATCGCTTATATAATCATTTAGTTTCTGATTATCAGCTAGCAGCCTGCTAACGGTCTCTTCGCTGATTCCATATTTGTCAACTACATTGTCATGAACGTAGCTATATCCATCAGTTCCGTTAAGGACTTTTGTAAGTGTAGCATTATCACCAATTATCAGGCAGTTAGCATCTTTGTAAAGGCCATTAGTGTTAGCCTCTGATGGTGCTGGAACAAGTGTCAGCTCATGCTCTACACCGTTTGCGTCTACAAACGAAGTAAATGCAGGTGTTACACCGACACTGGTACCTGTCTGAGGTCCGGTAAGCTCGCCATGGACGATGAATTTCTTTTCATCACCATCCATGTAGGTGTATACGTTGAACCAGCCTTGCTCTGTGCATCTCTTATAATTATTGCCATGTGTAAGCGGTAAGCCATTTCTCTTGAAATCAGGATTATCTTTGTAATAAGACTTGGCAAGTTCTACAGCTTTCTCATAGTCCTGAACTGAGTTTACTTCTTCAAGAGTCTTTTCATACATTACAATTCCGGTGTCGCCTTCATTTTTACCAATATTCTGGTTATTGAAGTCAGCCTTGGAAATTGAATCCCAGTTAAAGTACTTGGTATCTTTCTGGATGCTTCCATTGTCATCAACATAATAGTATTCGAGTGTCGTATATCTGTGCTCGTAATCTACATTCTTTGGGTCAGGGTTGGAGAATACATATGGATGTGAAGGATCATTAGTTATGATATTCTTTCTAGCGACCTGTGGAAGGTAGTAGTTAACGACAACGTCCTTCATGATATTTCGGCTGTTATCGACATTTGTAGTGAATTTGCCGCTCCAGTTATTTCCACGCTTCTTATTAAGAGTATCTCCATCAGTAGGTGTGGAGGAGTTATCGAGCATATTTTCTACTGCTTCAAGTGCAGCTCCAAGGTTATCTACTTTCTGCTGAGCAGCAGCAACTTCTGCTTCTGCGTCTGCGATCTTTAAGGAAGCCTGATCAATATTATTTCCGAGAGCCTCTTCTTTTTCAGCAAGGGTGGCCTGAGCTTCGTTAAGTTCTTTAATGGCTTTATCGTAAGCTGTAGAAAGTGTGCCGTAATGCTCTTTCTGCAGCTGAACAGTGCTTTCGGCAGTAGTGATAAGCGTTGTAAGATTCTCGATGATCTGTGTAGCTTCTTCTTCTGATTCAGCTTTTTCTATAGATTCAACGAGTTTCTCAGCATCTTTATTTGCATCTGAAACTGTACCGGAGATATTGTTGGCAGTATCTACGATTCCTGCAGGAGAAACAAGTTCTGCAGCAGCGTTTGTAACTTCAGTAACAGCTTCTTTATGTGCTGCGTCAGCTTCTTTATTAGCTTCCTCTGCCTTAGTAAGATTTTCCTTGGCATCAGCGATATCTTTTGCAGCTTCATCATAACTTGTTACTGCTGAATTGACTTTATTGCCCTCTTCATCAGTACTGTCTGTTGCAACTGCAGTAGCAGCTGCTATCAGGTCTTTGACTTCCTGAGTCTGTTTCTGCTCAGATGCACTTGGGGTTCCACTCTCAGAATCGCCATTTAGAATAATATCAGCAGCCTGCTGAACTTCCTCCTGAGCCACAACCTGATTGGTTTCAGCCTGCTGTTCCTGAGCTGGCTGGCTCTGTTCTCCTGAACCTGTATCTTCAGCTGCGGGAGTACTAACGCAGGCATCTATAGCAGTATCAGCAGCACTTTGTACATCTTCAGTTATCGGCTCATATGGAGTTTCAGGCTGCGCCTGTTCTTCTGTAACGCCAGGATTTGAATTATCAAGGCTGTCAAGATTCTCGAGGTTTTCGCTTGCATATGCGGAGACAGGAGATTGCAGCACCATCATTGCTGAAATACCTATTGTGATTGCAGATAATAAATTGTTTTTTTTCATTTTTTTCTCCCTCACTTTCACTCAGATATATCGTAATAATTGATACAAAAATTTAGTTTAAATAGTAGATTTGATTATGAAAAAACGATGAATTACAAGATAGTATAGTCTACTATTAATTTTTTTATTCTAAGTTTATTATACGAGTTTATTATCACATTTAACATCATATTTGCGTTAAATTGTGCAATAAATCACTCTATTTTATTAAAATTGTGTAAAAATCTTGAAAAATTTGTAATCATATTCATGTATAAAAATGTAATGCCTTGCGCTAATTATGATGTTGTATAAAACCTTGACTAATTAAGATAAATGAGTCATACTCGAAGCTTGGTGCTTAATGAATGGAGGTATAAACAATATGGATACATTGCAGATTCTAAGAGATCTTGTAATTATATTAGTAGCTGCCAAATTTTTCGGACTCATTGCCAGAAAGCTGAAAGCTCCGCAGGTTGCTGGTGAAATAATAGCAGGTCTGCTTATAGGGCCGACTCTTTTCAATCTTGTTCAGTCCGGAGACTTTCTCTCAGGAATGGCTGAAATTGGCGTAATTCTTTTGATGTTCAGTGCAGGCCTTGAGACGGACATTGATAAGCTCAAAAAGTCAGGCCTTAAGTCAACAATCCTTGCCTGCACAGGTGTTGCAGTGCCTTTAGTTCTGGGAACTCTTTTGTATATGGCTTTTTACGGCATGGCTGCTCCGGGCTCTGCAGATTTTACAAAGGCTCTTTTTATAGGAACAATTCTGACAGCAACTTCTGTAAGTATTACAGTCCAGGTATTAAAAGAGTTGGGCAAGATTTCTACAGATGTTGGAACGACGATCATGAGTTCAGCGATCATAGATGATGTAATAGGAATCGTAGTACTTACTGCAGTTCTCGGACTTAAAGATCCAAATGCCAATCTGGCTGCTGTATGTATTAAGACAATTGCATTCTTTGCGCTTTCTATAGTAGTTGGAATAGTTGTTTTCATGATCATGAAGAAGATAGAGCAGAGATGGCCTCATACCAGAAGAATACCGATTCTGGGCCTTGCGCTTGCTTTTGCAATGGCTTACGTTGCAGACAAATATTTTGGAGTTGCCGACATTACAGGTGCATATGTTGCGGGAATAATCCTGAGCTCCCTGGATACTTCAGAGTACATCGACAGAAAAATGGATATCAATTCCTACATGATCTTCGGACCAGTGTTCTTTGCAAGCGTAGGACTTCAGACAAATCTCAGATCTGTAGATATGACAATAATAACATTTTCAATAGCGTTTGTTATTGTTGGACTTCTCGGAAAGGTCGTTGGATGCGGACTTGTAGCTAAGTGTCTTAAGTACAATTCATCTGATGCTCTTAAAATTGGTGTTGGAATGATGACACGAGGCGAGGTTGCTCTTATTGTTGCTCAGAGAGGCCTTAAAGCTGATATTATTGACAGTAGATACTTTACAGCGGTAATTCTTTTGATAATTCTTAGTTCTATACTTACACCTATAATTATGAAAGCAATTTATGCTTCAGATGAGAAACGAAAAATATCATAAAAATAGCAAAAATTACACCTATCTGTGGTTGCTACCACAGATAGGTGTTTTTTATGATATAGGAAATTTCTCCGAAATTCCTATATCATAAAAAAACGCTCCGCTATGGATGCGCACTCGCGCGATAGGTAAATGTTGCATAAATGCAACCGCGCTCGGCGCGAGCATGTTGCAAGCAACATGCTTTCTTGTAGATGTCTTTATTTGATCTTGAGTTCTTTGACAAAGTCCAAATAATCAAGACAAGTGTTGCATTTAGGGGCATAATCTATCAGGAGCTTTTTAGCTTCCTGAGCTTCTTTAGTCTTTACACATTCACGAATGACTGTTTTAAAGAGCTTTGTATCCATTTTTTGCGCGATATTCTCGATATTATCTCTTGTTTCCCGCTCTAAATTAGAACGTCCTGAATATCTGACTAGCAGAAGACCTGCTATAGAAAGATCCTTGTTTTGCCTGCGTTTGACAGACATTATTGTGTCATAGAGCTGCTGAATACCCTGCATAGCGTAGGAATCAGCAGTTACAGGAATGATAACCTTGTCAGCGGCGATCAGGCAGTTGTACAGGATGATGTTAAGAGACGGTGCAGTATCTATGACTATGTATTCATAACCCTCAAGGTTATCGAGAGCATCTTTTAGTCTGTAGAACCCTTCAAGCTCGCCATCAAGCATTTTCTCCGCTTTGACAAGAAGTGGGTCTGATGCAACTATATCGCCATTTTCGGTGTGCTGAATTGCTTCGGAAATAGGAAGCTTATCTGAATCGATGATAACATCGTAAAGTGTAGCAACATCTTCAATCTGAGCATTGTAGGTGCTGGTACTGTTACCCTGAGGATCTGCGTCGATCAGGAGGGTCTTATGGTTTCTGCCGATGATCCCGGCAAGATTAGTGGCGGTAGTACTCTTACCAATACCACCTTTTTGGTTGGCAACAACAAATACTGTAGGCATATTATATCTCCCCCTCCCCTTTAGAAATCTATGCTGCCATTGATTTCTTCATTAATAACATAGAAAACCTTGTGCTCCTCAGGCTTGATGTAAACATCTACCTTGGCAATGTCGGCTTCGTTGACACCCCTGGATAACACGTCATTTCTAATTTGCTGCAGAATATCATCCATTCTGCGGTCCATGTTTTGATACTGAACTACAATATTCTTGGACGCTGCTTTGAAACCGCCTGTGGCTTCAATAGCGCGTTCAACACTACTTTTTCTAGCCATTACTGATTCCTCCCCCTGATAATCTGAATAACCACAAAATATATTGTATCAAAACGAAGATAATATAGCTATATTGTTCAGACAAGAAACTCTATATTACGATTTTAAAGAAAACAAAGAATTGGTAGCGGATGTTATTTTTAATCCGGGTGAGTTTTATGAGTATAAGCTTGACAGGAAGAGGGATTCTTTATAAATAATTTATTCTTTTAAATGATTTGAGAAAGAATGTTATAGCAATCTTTAATATATATTTAAGAATAAAAACTAGCGGAATATAGTATTATTTATAGTAGATGATTAGTCATAATGATGATTATGTCTGCAAGGAGGAATACTATGTCCGGAAATATGAAAAACAAACTTCATAAATTTCTGATTGTAGTGCTTACTCTTGCTGTTGCAGGCACAAGTAGTGGATATTCAACTGATACTAAGAAAAATACGGAAGACGCCGAAAACGTAGTAGAATTTGTCCATGAACTTGATGACTATGTTCCCGCCAAGAAAAGTTACAATTTTTACTTTACTTATAAGATAGTTCATCCCTGGTGGGATGCTGTTGCTCTAGGAATGGAAGATGCTCAGAAGAAATATCTTGAAAAGGGCGTAGTTATTACTTATGAATATATGGCTCCAAACGCTGCTTCTTATGAGGACCAGATTAAAAGGTTAGCCCTTGCTGAGAAAGGAAATTATGATGTTATCGGAGTAGATGTGGCAGATGAGGAAAAAATCTCCCCTGTGCTTGATAAAATGGTAGCATCCGGACAAAAAGTCATGACTTTCTCAAGTTCTGATGCGGCACCTGATTGCAAGCGAATTGCTTATGTTGGAAATACACATAATTATCAGGATGGGGCGGATTTAACAGAAGCTCTGTGCCAGAAGCTGGGCTACAAAGGAAAGATTGCTATACTTGTTGGAAGCCATGGAGCACCATGCCATGAAGACAGGGCAAAGGGAGCCAAGGACACTATAGCCAAATATAAAAATATGGAAATAGTAGCTGTAGAGTATGATATGGACTCCATCGATGTGGCGCATGAACTTGCTATAAAAATACTTAAGGATTATCCCGATCTGGATGGCTTTGTATGTTGTAACATGAGTAATCCTGTTGGAACGGCAAGAGCAGTTACTGAGCTTGGAAGTAAGGCGGTAATTGTAGGAATGGACCATGATCAGGAGGCACTTCGGTATCTCAGGGATGGGGTTATATACTGCCTTGGAGTGCAGGATTGCTATTCAATTGGCTTTGATACCCTGCAGGTTGCTGTGAAAATTGCAGATGGTAATTTGCCGGGAGATTTGTTCCCGGATAAAACTGATGAAAATACAACTGTTATTTATCAGGAAGAGGCTGCACCGATGCTGGAAATCTTGTATGGAGATACTTCTCAATGAAGAATAGAAGGATTACTGAAAAGGCAGTTTCAGTAACTGCGGCGATAGGAAGTGTTCTTATCATGGTAATGGTAATCGCCAATACTTATTGGGCTTCTAAACAGGCTATTTCATCCACAAATCAGGCAGTTTCTGCAGTAAGTGCCTTTTATCTGGAATCAATGGCTGACAGACGTGCCAGGACTATTACAAATCTGATCAACAATAATTTTGATTACATGGAAAAGGCTGTAAGCGTCATTGATGATGAACAGATAGAATCGCAGAAAGATCTTAGAGCGGCTATTGGTAGGATGAAGAGGCTCTTGTCTCTTAATCGTTTTGCACTGGTAGACGAGGATAACGTAGTTTACACACAATATACAACATATACCGGTGGTAGTCGGCACGCTTTTTTGGCTGAAGAGAAACTGGAAGGGAAGATGATAAGTACTGTTTTCATCTACGGTTCGTCCAAGGAGTTGTGTCTGGCTATTCCGATAGACAATAAGATAATGGGTAAGCAGTTTAAAGCCTGCTTTGTCCAAATTGATATTAATGATATTGTAGATCTCCTTGCTTTTGATGATCAGGAGAGTACGCATTTTGCTCTTTATTCAACAAATGGGGGAAACCTTTCAGAGACAGAACTTGGTCAATTGATTGGAACCCAAAACATTATTGATGCCACGAAGGGCAATGTTTCGGATGATAAGTGGGAAGCATTTCGTAAAGATTTTGCTGAATCCAAGAAAGGAACGCTTACTTTTACAATAAATGGCGTTGTAGATACTATATGCTATGAACCTGTACCTGATACCGGCTGGGAGCTGGTAGTAATGATTCGTGAGAGTGTTATTCAGGATCAGATCCAGGAGATTAGTGAAAAGAGTCTTGCTACCAATCATTTCCAGATATTGTTCCTGCTTGTTGTAGCTACTCTGTTTTCTGCAGTATTATTCTATTTGTTCAGACGAGTTGCAAATGAAAAACTCGATGAAGAAAAAGAAAACAGCAAAGTTTTCAAGAGCATGGCAAACACGGATTCTTTGACCGGAGTCAGAAATAAACATGCCTACATGGAAACGGAATCTCTCTTGAACAGTAGGATTCGTGAAGGTACTATTGATAAGCTGGCGCTGGTTGCCTGTGATATAAATGGTCTTAAATATGTTAATGACACCAAGGGACATGCGGCAGGTGATCTGTTGATCCAGGAAGCAAGTGCGCTGATCTGTGATGTTTTCAGCCATGGCTCGGTATACAGAACCGGTGGCGATGAGTTTGTAGTTCTTTTGATTGGAAAAGGATATGATACCAGAGGCGAAGTAATAGCTGCTTTTAACAAACAGGTTGAAGAAAACATCGGAAAAAATGGAGTTGTTGTTTCAATTGGTTATTCCACGCTTTTGCCTACCGATGAGCAGTTACATGATGTATTCGAACGAGCAGATCATATGATGTATGATCGTAAAAAAGAGCTCAAGAGCATGGGAGCTAAGACAAGAGAATTTTCGGAAGATGAACCATGATAAAAAGCTGGGTTATAAAAAAAATCATAACTCAGCTTTTTTTGGTGTCTGTTTGCAGAACCTAGTAGGAGAGATTAAACTCTCCGGAAAAATCAGCTTTTTCAAAATCATCGTCTTCAAGATCATTTTCATCTGAGCTGTATGCTTCTGAAGAATACTCTTCTGATTCTGAATAGGAAGAATCGTCATCTCCTCTTATCTGGAAGATAATGAAGTTTGCAATGGCGAGAATCATTCCCATGATACATACAATACCGAAAATCTTTAAGAAGCCCCTGGTGATCATTTTGCTGTTCTCAGCTTCTATTTTTCTAGCTTCTCTTCTTTCAGCGCGGCTTTCTTTCATCTGCTCTCCAACAAAATCAAGAACAGACTTAACAGAACCTGTCATATCGATATTTACATTATCCGCGTGCTCAATTTTGGCATGCTGGATATTGTAATTATTGATAGCTTTTTCAACGATGAACGGAGTTCCGCAAAAAGGACAGGTTGCAATATCAGTTTGTGGATCAACTTCGACTGTACCGCCGCATTGAGTGCAGGAAGCAGGTACTATTTTGACATTTTCAGACATACTATTTTCCCCCAGGAATAGAATTAAACATCAGTATTTATGATAGCATGTTAATGTGACTTCGGTTGAGCGTTAAAGTGAATTTAAGATTTATTTAATATTTTCAGGATACATTTTTATTTGATGGGGATAATAGTATAATTGAGACTACAAGCCGATATAGGCGTGTATGGGAAATATAATCGGGGGTACATGAATGAATAAACAATGCATTGATGAAAAATGGACTTTTAGAAATGGATTTGTTGATTCTCTTGGTGCACTGCAAGAGGATAAGGGGCAGGAGGTTAATCTTCCGCATGATGGAATGATCGGAACGCAGGTTAGGCCAGATGCGCCGGCAAGGTCAGATAGCGGATATTTTGTTGGAGGTCTGACAAATTATACCAAGTATCTGATGATTCCTACGGAATGGGAAAATGAGTGTGTTGGTCTTAAATTTGATGGAGCCATGATGAATGTTACAGTGGATATAAATGGCTACAAGGTTGGAAGCCAGCACTATGGCTATGCGCCTTTTTATGTTGATCTCACAGATTATGTGACATTTGGAAAAGAGAATAGAATAACCGTAAACTGTAATACCAGTATGTACGTTAACAGCCGCTGGTATACAGGCTCCGGTTTATATCGCGGAGTCAGACTTTGCCATGGTTCAAGGGTGCATATAGTGCCGGATGGAGTATTTGTACGCACGAAAGAAGTAGCTGATGGCTATGCATTTCTTGAAGCAGAAGTAGAGGTGGCAAACAGGACACTGGAAAACAGGCTTGCGGAGGTCACACTTACGATTTGTAAGGAGAACTCTGAGGAAAAAGAGTGTGTCGTAAAGCGTGTTATTCAGATTGGCGCAGGCAAGAGCGAAACTGCGAAAATGGCAATAAACGTCAAAGATCCGCTATTATGGGATGCTGAAAACCCATACCTGTACAAGGTTAAGGCAAGTGTAAAGAGTCTTGGCACGTACAGAACGCATTTTATTCAGGAAGAGACAACTGAAACTGATGAAGAGGAGACACTTTTCGGAATCAGGACAATTACAGCTGATTCTATTCGCGGTCTTAGGATAAATGGCAAGACAGTGAAGCTAAAAGGCGGATGTCTTCACCACGATAATGGCCTTCTGGGCGCAGTTTCTCTTTATGCAGCGGAGGAGAGAAAAGTTAAAAAGCTCAAGGAAGAGGGCTTTAATGCTATAAGAACTGCTCACAATCCACCATCTGCAGCGCTGATAGAGGCCTGCGACAGACTTGGTATGTATGTCTTTGATGAAGCGTTTGATGCCTGGGGAATTGCCAAGAGAGGCGGAGATTACAGCCAGTTTTTTGATACTGACTGGGAAAAAGATCTGACAGCTTTTGTAAGACGAGACAGAAATCATCCATGTGTGATCATCTGGTCTACCGGAAATGAAATTCCTGAAAGGGGAGGCCTTGATAACGGCTATGAGCTTGCGACTTCGCTTGCGGAAACCATTAGAAGGCTTGACGGTACAAGACCTGTCAGCAATGGAATATGTTCGCTGTGGAGTGGACTTGACGATGAACTTGTAGGCACTAAGAGTCAGCTTCAGAACACTTCAGAAGGTCTTTTTGACACAAGCTGGGAAACTATAACAGAACCATTCACAAACGGGCTTGATATGGTCGGTTATAACTACATGGAAGAGCTGTATGAGCGCGATCATGAGATGTTCCCTGAGAGGGTTATCCTTGGCTCTGAGAATTTCCCAAAGGAAATAGGCTTTAGATGGCCTATGGTAGAAAGACTCCCCTATGTTATAGGCGATTTTACATGGACCGCGTGGGATTATCTTGGAGAAGCCGGTATAGGAAAAGCTGTCTATGTAGATGAATCAGACACAGCAGTTCAGACCAATGGCTGGTCACTTATGCCGCCATCAGGCTCACCATACCCGTGGAGATGTGCTAACGATGCGGATTTTGATATAACAGGTCATATGATGCCGCAGGGAGCGTATAGAAGCGTTGTATGGGGAAACAGTAAAACACACCTTTTCTCAATGCATCCTGAGACCTTTGGTAAAAAAGAGGCGATGACAATGTGGGGATTTCCTGCATTACTGGGCAGCTGGAATTATTCAGGATGGGAAAAGAAAAACATCAGACTCGTCGTTATCTCTAATGCTGAGGAAGTTGAGCTGTTTGTAAATGGGAAATCTATTGGTAGAAAACCGGTTGGAGTGGAGCGCCCACTGCCGTATTCAGCAAGCTTTGATACTGTTTACGAGCCGGGAGAAGTTGTGGCTGTAAGCTATACTTCTGGCAAAGAGGTGAGTCGTGACAGCCTGGTTACAACCGGCAAACCTGCTAAGATATGTCTTTTACCGGAAAAAAGATCGATGCAGGCTGACGGACATGATCTGATATATGTAGGTGTGGAAATAACAGATCAGGTTGGAAATGTAGTTCCGGATGCGGAAATCAAACTCAGCGCACAAGTGACCGGATGCGCCTCTCTGGCAGGTTTTGGATCTGCTGATCCAAAAACGGAGGATAATTATACAGATGGCGATACTACGAGCTTCAGAGGCCGTGCTATGGTTATTCTCCGAGCCGGATACACCCATGGAAGTTGCACAATTACCGTCTCTGCCGAGGGCATCGGTCATGTGGCTGAATCAGTAGAAGTTCAATAGAAATAATTGTTACTGTTCGATAATACTACAGGCAGATATACTCAGTCTGTAATACCAAAACCTCTCTCATATAGATATGTAGAACTATAGCTCAGGGTACCATCACTGTTTTCTGTAACGTCAGGGACATTAACAGGAAGATGGCCCTGGGCTTTATTTGATCCAAAAACAGTCTCGATGGCAGCAACGATGTTGGCGTTTGTTGCTTTTAAACCGGATCCGCTGTCGGTTTTATCAGTAGGATCTGTGCCAAGGGCAGAACCCATGTAGGCAAGTACAATTGCATCTGCATCCTTATAAATTGCAGCGTCATATGGAAGATTTTCACTTACAAGTATGAATTTTCCGCCGGCAGCATGGATATCATTGATAGCACTTGTTATTCCAATATACTGGGGGCCGCTCTTATCGAGGGCACCATTGCCCGAAGCGTAGGAAAAACCAATTACTACATCGGAAGCCGATATTTTATCTTTCATATCATCTGTATAGTGAAGCTTGACGTCTGCTGATGAATCATAGTAATAGTCAATGTTTATTGTGGCATCCGGAGCAATGAAAGAGCCTTTTTTAAGCTCATCAACTGCGAACTGCAAAGTGGTCGCATCAGCATTTTGCCTGCCAAGAATGAAGATGTTTTTGGTTTCGTTTGAAACCGGAAGAGCATTATCATCATTTTTTACTACTGTAATAGCCTGTCTTGCCATATTCATTTCAGCATCATGGTGATTCTTGGAACCAACAATAGATATGCTGTCTGAGACATTTTTTTCTATATCAGAATTTGCTGCATCAGAATCGTCCAACATTCCATGCTTGGCTTTAAGTGTAAGAATGCGCTGTACGCTTTCGTCAATTCTATCCTGGCTGATTTCTCCGGAAGTAACCTTAGCTCCAATACCAGCAATATAGTCATCATAGAAAGTTGCTGCCTGAGCATTTTTAAGATCCATTGGTAGTAGGAGTATGTCTACACCACTGTTTATGACTTCCGTGGCAATATTTATGCTGTATTCTGCAGAGCCCTTTGCTCCGGGTACAAGGCCCGCGTCATCGATTGCATCCATTTCAAGTGCATCGGTAACAACAACGCCGTCATAGCCCATATCTGTTCTTAATATGTCTGTAATTATCTTTTTGGACATGGTTGCCGGGAAAAAGCCTTGGGTCACACCATCTCCAAAGGTTTTGGGTTCGTCGATAAGAGGATAGGTTATGTGAGCTGTCATTATCATCTCAGCGCCATCTTTGATCGCTGCTTCAAATGGTACAAGTTCAGTCTTTTTGATCTCATCATAGGTCTTTTCAACGGATGGAGTGCCTATATGACTGTCAACGCTTGTGTCACCGTGACCCGGGAAATGCTTATATGTAGCTATGATATTGTTCTCTGAAAGTCCCTTGGCATAAGCTTTTCCAAGCTTAGAGACAAGATCTGGATCATCAGAAAAAGACCTTGTGCCGATAACCGGGTTTGAAGGATTATTATTTACATCTATATCAGGTGCAAAATCAGCATTAAAGCCGAGAGCAGCAAGCTCTTCTCCGAGAATCCTGCCGGTTTCCTCTGCATTTTTAACAGAATCTGTAGTTGCTCCGATTGCCATGTTTCCGGTCATACGGGTTCCGGAAGTAAGCCTTATAACGATTCCGCCTTCTTCGTCAACCGGTGTGAGGTAAGGAATATGCGTCGCCACACCTTCTATCTGACTGTTATTGTCCTGAAGGTCGTGTAATAGTCTTGTCACCTGCTCATTTCCGGTGATATTGGAACCAAACAGGATTATGCCGCCGTACTGGTGGCGCCTTAGAGCCTCTCTTAGCTGTGGAACAGCAGATAGATCAGTAACATTTTCTTCGTTCCAGGTTCGGATTGCCGGGATTATCATTTGCGAGATCTTTTCATCAAGAGACATCTGCTCCATTATCCGGGTGACTTTGGCTTCACCCTTGACAGAAGAGCAGCCAGTCAGGGTATAAGTTCCTGTTAAAAGAGTCAGAGTTAGTAATACTGATAAAATCTTGGAAAACTTTGATTTCATTTTATAGAACCCCCCATTGAGAAAATTGTTGGTAAATTGAACGCCACTGTCCATTTTATCATCTATAAATGCAGATAAAGTTAGTAAGCATCTTATTTTATATAAATTTAAGAGATTTAAGTAATGGGAGTGTTAATTCTTATTTTGCCTCCAGTTCCTGGAGTCTTTGACGGCTTCCTCACGGTCACTGGCGCGGGCATACATGTTGGTGGCAGTAATTGATTTATGACCAAGGCGCTGCTGGAGAATGAGGATATTTTTCTCATGCTTATAAAACTCCATTGCAAAGCTGGAGCGGAGTTTGCCTATACTGATATCATTGCGGTTTAATGAAACGGCTACATATTTTTTGAGCATCTGCTGAATCTCGCGGATAGACAGGCGCTTTCCGGTTGTAGTAGTAAAAAGAGGGGAATTATCAGATGTATCTTCACCGTTCCCTTTTCTTGAGTCTAAGTAGTCCTGTATATACGCTTTGGATTCATCTGAGAAATATATTTTAGTGGTGCTAAGTGAGTTCTTTCTGTCTTTGCGGACTGCCAGAACATAGCACTCGCTTTTATTATCATCTATAAGATCTTCATATATTACTACATCAGATACATTAAGAGCCTGGAGCTCTGATATTCTAAGACCTGTGTCCAGAAAAAGAAAAATGATGGCCAGGTCTCTTTTTTTATACTTCTCATGATATTTGAGCTGGCGACCGGTAAGGCCTGTTCCGGATTTAATGCAGCTTAAAAGTTTCTCCTGTTCTTCAAGATTAAGGTAAGTTACACGGTCATTTTCAGGGATTTCGATGGAGGCTGAGCCTGAAACGGGATTATGTTCCAGCCTTTTCTCTATATTTATAAGATATTCATAAAGGCCGGAAATTGAAGACCTTCTTCTAGCCCTTGTCCTCTCTGAGAGATGCTCACTCTCAGCCATCCACTTGATAAAGTCATTAATATCTGAAGTCTCTATTTGCCTGAAATCATCTAT
Source organism: Butyrivibrio proteoclasticus B316 (assembly GCF_000145035.1). Lineage (NCBI taxonomy): Bacteria > Bacillati > Bacillota > Clostridia > Lachnospirales > Lachnospiraceae > Butyrivibrio > Butyrivibrio proteoclasticus. The sequence continues at coordinate 233,360 of NC_014388.1, read as the reverse complement.
GGACAGCTCTTTAACCTTCTTGTCCAGAAAAGACGGGGCAAATGCAATTAAATAATCCAAAAAGTATCTGATATCAAGGGCATAGGATATCCTTGTTAAAATTGATTTGCCAGAGGTGCCTGAATAGAAGTATTGCTGCGTACATTCAGGCAAATCGGCTGTTATTTTATTTAGCTTTTGAGCATTGGACAGGGCCGGTATTCTTGGTGCCATTATAAGTTCTCCATGAAAATGATAAAGAGCATAAAGTAAACTGCAGAATAATTCAAATTATACGCAAGTATATCTGTATATATTGAATTATAAATACTTTTGAATTAAAAGAAAATGAAATTATAGTTCACTATAGCTCGACTAATTGTTTTTGATATATTGACATCAGATTGCGTACAACCTTATAATCTGAAATTGCGTTTTGTTGTTTTGTATTTTTTAATTGAGGGAAAAATGGAAAAGAAATATCTATTAAATGACATCGTTGCGGCCATGGAAAGCGGCGAGTTACAGGCTTATTATCAGCCACAGTACAACGCCAAACAAGGTGTTATAGGTGGAGCAGAAGCGCTTGTCAGATGGGTCAAAAAAGATGGTACCGTAGTACTTCCTAAAGATTTTATTCCTATTCTGGAAGAAGCAGGACAGCTTTCACTTGTTGACTGGTTTGTGGTAGAAGATGCTTGTAAGACAATTAAACAGCTTGGAGACAGAGCCGTTAGAATAAGCGTAAACTTTGGAAGAGAACACGCCGGAGATGGTCAGTTTATAGAAAAACTTAACAGATTGGTTGAGTCATACGGTATAGATAAATACTATTTGGGAGTAGAAATTACCGAATCTGATGTGGCGGCTGATAAAGAGAAAGTCATGAACTGGGTTCATGATATTGAGCAGGCCGGATACATGGTATCTATAGATGATTTTGGATCGGGAATGTCATCCATGTCCTTTGTTAAGGATGTTCCAGCCCGTATTCTTAAGATAGACAGGTCTTTTCTTAATGATAACTGCCTTACAGAAAAGGGTAAAATTACTCTCGAGTCAGTTTTTTACTTTGCTCACAGACTGAATCTTATTACCGTAGTTGAAGGAGTGGAAACTCAGGAGCAGCTGCAGTTTATAAATACCTGTGACTGTGATTATATTCAGGGATTTATTTTTTCTGAGCCTGTTCCAAAGGGTGATTTTATCACTATGTGCGTAGATGAAGCACCTGTAGAGATTAAGACTACGGATCCATTTGATGATCAATCAGCAGTATTTGAGCAGGTTAGAATTCTAATAGAGTCAGTTTATAAGAAGTTTCCTGTTATAAAATTTGCTAATCTTAGCAAGAATTCTTATACATTTATGAGACGCGAGAACTTTTTAAACTCAGCAATACCTGAGACAGGAACTTATGATGACTGTTTAAGAAGCGTTGTGGATATGACTGTACCTGAGTCAAAAGATGAAATAGAAAAGGCATTTAACAGAAAAAGTCTTCTTGATGCTTATGCTGCCGGTAAAAAACGGGTCCTGCGTATTGCCAATCAAATAGATGAACATGGGAATGTTCATAAAGTAGCTATTGAGGACTACTTTATGGAAAACCCCAGAAGTAAAGATGTATATATTGTTTCATTCCTTCAGAGTCTTGATTTTGAAGATGGAACCTATGTATGAATACGAAGCCCTATTCTTAGCTAAAATGGCTATGGATAGGGCTTTTGTACATTGATAAATGAATATAAATGAAATACAATTGTATAAAAGGCAGTATAATTAAAAGCGTTATTTGGATAATTAATGGGCGATAAGATTCACTACATAGGAGAATAACTGTGGAAAAGTCAAATGTACTTGTTGTAGGTTTCGAAGGTGTAGGAAAATCCACCCTTATTAAAACTGTATTGGGTGATGAGGCTATGAAAAAGGCTCAGGCAGTCAGATCAGGCAGGCCTGAGGATTTCCAGATTTATGAAAATGACAAAGTGCCCTTCAGATTGATTGATACAGTCGGCATTGAGCCGGGACTTTTCAAGGAACAGAGGGCAGTCAACGCGGTCAAAAAGTGGTCAAGTAACGCCATAAAAGCCAGGAGAAAAGAGCACCAGATAAGTGCCATTTGGTTTTGCGTTGACAAATACACATCCAAGCTCTTTCCAAAGACAATCGATTCTTTTGTAGAGGCTGTTGACTATTGGGATGATGTTCCTATAATTGTCGTAATAACGCAGTCTTATGGAGAAGATGATGTTGCCAAGACCAGAGAGATTGTTGAGAAAGCTTTTTTATCCAAGAAAAAATATGCAACCAAGTTGACGGAAATCGTGTCGGTTATAGCCAAGCCTAAGCAGACCAAAGAAGGAGAAGTGATTCCGCCTACCGGAATTGTTGAACTTATCGAACTAACAAATAGCCTCCTTCCTGTCGGATTCCAGGCTTCTGAGAGGGATATAGCCAAGTACCTTTTATCAAGAAAAAGAGCTATGTCACACGCAGTGGTCAGCGTGGCTACACTAGCAGGAATCACCGCGGGCGGAATTGCTATGCCAGTGGTAGACCTTATGCTGCTAAAGCCTACAGAATCTTTGGAGTTAGAATCGATATTTAAAATCTGGGGAATAAAGAAAACCAAGAAGACCAAAGACTTGCTGAAGCTCATGGTGGATATAGGAACAGTCAGTATTACCGGAAAAACGCTTGTTTCGTCGCTTAAGCTGATCCCCGGAATCAATCTGGGGGCGGCTTCAATAAATGCTATTATTTCAGGTACTATTGTCTTTGCGCTTGGGGAAGCTTCAGTTTACATTTTTGAACAGATCGCCACAGGCAAGAAGACAGTTGATGATATCGAATGGGCACAGAAAATTTTACAGGATTCTTTATCCAATACAGTTCTGGATAAGATAGCTTATTCGGCTAAAAAGTTATCTAAGGGTGCGGATAAAACAGAGATTCTTGATTCTGTAGCTCAGGCATTTGCAAAAGGCGCAACAACATAAAATGCATATTGTAGGAACTGCCCGGCGCTATGCGCCGGGCAGTTTTATTGTAGCTGTAGTGCCACGTCCAGGTTCACTTTCGTAACTGATACCGTATTCCGGGCCGAAGTAGAGCTTTATTCTCTGATCAACATTGCTAATACCATAGCCCTTGGTTTCTGCAGTCAGTATATTATCCAAAGTATTCTTATCCATGCCGCAGCCGTTATCCTCAACAGATATGAGAATATTGTCATTATCCCGTTTGATACAAATATGTATCTTTCCGATATAGTTTTCTTTATCGTTATACCTTATGCCATGAACAATGGCATTCTCGACAAGAGGCTGAATTATCAGGTTGATGCTCCTGCATTCAAATAATGATTCATCAACATCATAACTGAATTCAAATGAGTCAGAGTGGAGCATTCTCTGAATTTCGAGATAGGAAAGAGTATTTCTCCATTCATCAGCCAGCCTGGTAGTGCTATGCCCTTTATTAAGCGTTGTTCTGTAAAAGGTCGACAATTGGAGCGCAATGCTGCTGATCTCAGATTGGCCTGAGAGTATAGCTTTGCTGTTTATCATGGATAGACAGTTGTACAAAAAATGAGGATTTATCTGTGATTGGAGCATCTGAAGCCGATACTCCTGTTTGGCAAGCTTGTTGGTATACAGTTCATGGATAGTGCTCTCGAGACGTTTGGCCATGTTGTCAAAAGCACCAATGAGCTTGGCTATTTCATCATTATTCCTGCTTCTGACTGTGACCGTGAAATTATCAGCCTGAATCTGGTCCATATTGTTGGCAAGCTTTTCCAATGGCTCTACCAGATGCTTGGACAGAACAACGCCCAGATACAGCATAGAAATAATGCAAAGCGCGATCATACCCATGATGACCAGAATAAAAGAGTTGGCTGTACTGGTGATAAATTCCTGAGGCCTGAATATAACTATGTTCCAGCCGTGTGTAGCGCTGGAAGAAACTTCCCTGAAATAGCCTGAACCGGCATCATTATCGAGCGTAGCACGTAGATCCTGCTTAAAAAAATCGCCGGCAGGGGCATCCGGGAAAGATGAATGATCAAAGATCAGTTGACCTGCATTATCATATATTCCTATTGCATAATCTTCCTCAAATAGTTTTTGGTAATCTGAAAAAGCATAATCATAGGACAGGGCTATGGTCATGACGTTTTTATATAAATCACAGGGAAGAAGATAGACCAGCAAAAACTTGCCGCTATCCCTGTCAAAAATATAGAAGGGCTTCTGAGCAGAGAGAGCCTTTTCATACCAGCTGTATCCGCTGAGGTCTGTGAGCTGTTTGAGCGTAGTCCCATGAGGATACAGATTAGTCTGAGTATACAGAGTTATCCCCTCTATTTCGGGGTGCATTGCCTGTATCATAAGAAATTTGGAGTCAAAAATCTCAGAATTTGCCAGAAACATTTCATAATTGCTGCTGTAGCTCTTGTCAACTGCAGCCTGTATAGCTTCATCCCAGGCCAGAGTGGTGATGATCCCTTCCTGAAGCGACAGATAATGATCAAGTGAAGATACTGCCTGATCCAGTATATTATTGATATTGGTCTCTTCCTGAGAAACAAGAAGCCTCCTGGACTGTATAGTGCAGAAGGCTCCTAATAGTATTACAGGAATCAGACTAACTATAAAACAAATGATCTGAATTTTATTTCTGAATTTAAGGCTTTGATACCATGCTACGCCTGTTTTCATAGACTCAGCTCTCCATATTTCTCACTTTTTCTGGCGTTTTGCCAAAATGATCTCTGAAACTTTTAACAAAATAGGAATCATTTCTAAAGCCTACACTGAATCCTATATCTGAAATCTTCATATTTGTGGTCAGAAGCATTTCTTTGGCCTTCTCCATGCGGATATTCTTGATATATTTGTTGATCCCGCAGCCTGTTTCAGCTTTAAATATGGTACTCAGATAGCTTGTATTTAAATAGACCATTTCAGCGAGGCTGTTAAGCGAAATATCCTTATTGTAATTGGCCTTTATATATCTTTTGACAAGTTCAACTGAGTGCTTACCCCCGTCTGATTCAAACCTGTCTATCGGAGGCAGCTCTTTCTTTTGATTGGTTTTATCAAGTAGCTTTAAGGTACTGTCCATGGTTTCTTCAAACTCGCCCGGGTCAAGGGGCTTGAGCATATAATTGCAGGCACCTACTGACAGGGCAGTCTTGGCATAGGAAAAATTGTCATAGCAGCTGAAAAAGAGGATCGGAAGCTCTTTATTGTTCTCTCTGGCTTTTTTGGCAAGATCAAGCCCACTTACAAAGGGCATTTCTATATCAGTAAGAAGTACATCTACAGGAGTTCTGTTTAAAATCTCCAGAGCCTGTTTTCCGTTGGAAGCGTGGAAAACGTTAAAGGCATCGGTCAGATTGAGTTTTTGTAGTAAAAAAATAACCAGATCATATTCATTTTTTTCATCTTCAGCTATCAGCATATTATAGGCCATATGCAAATACCTCCAATAATTAATACATTTTTTATAAAGAACATTATAACAGCAAGAATCAGAACTACAATCTATTGTAAAAAAGTCCTAAAAAATTGATACGAATCCAAAAAGATTTATATGTAATATCTAAAATGCCAATGCTACGATATCAATGTCGATACATTAGCTAATGGGGAACAAAAACAATGTAAAGGGAGAAGGCTATGTTAAAGGGAAAGGCAAAAAGACTAATATCTTGTGCTGTACTCTCAACTACCGTACTTGCGATGACAGCATGCGGTAGCACAGGTACAGATACAAATACAGCTGCCGGTAATCAGGCAGCACAGGATAATACACAGAGTACCAACACTCAGGCTGCTGTAGATGCACAAGGAAGTGCTTCCGCAACCGGAGGAGAAGTAGCATTTAAGGGATTTGAACCTTATGAGGAAGAACTTAATATTCACATTGGAAGACTTGCTTCACAGCACACTGTATCAACGCTTCTTCCGGGAGATACTCTTGAGGACAACCCATATACTAGATATGTAAAAGAAAAGCTGAATATCACATTCACTGATGAGATTGAAGCTGCAGATGAAGACTATAAAAACCATATTGCGCTTGCAACATCAAGTGGGGATATTCCTGAAATGTTCACAGTTACCAACTATGACACATTGGTTGACCTTGTTGAGAGTGATCTTCTGTGCGATCTGACAGATGTCTTTAATGAATATGCAAGTGATTATATCAGAGAAATCTATGATTCTTTTGATGGAAGAGGCCTTGATATGGTTACCTTTGATGGCAAGCTGATGGCTCTTCCGGGAACCAACGCTGACAACGGAGTTCCAACACTTTGCTGGATCAGAAAAGACTGGATGGATAAGCTTGGTATTAACCCTGATGAAGACGGAGATCTTTGCGTAACTTATGAGGAGATTGCTGATGTAGCAAGAGCCTTCGTGGATAAAGACGTTTCAGGCAAGGGAACAATTGGTATTGCCATGAGTGATGGCATCGGTGATGCAGAGTGGATTGCCAATGCAAATGGCGGATTTGTAGGAAAATGGCTTGATAATGGTGATGGAACAATTACATGGTCTACATTATCAGATGCAAACAAGAAAAGCTGGGAAATCTTGCATCAGTGGTTCGAAGAGGGCATTCTGGATCCTCAGTTTGGCACAAGAACATATGAGGATGTGACAGCTCTTTTGATCGATAATAAGTGTGGTATCGCATTTGGTGCATGGCATATGCCTGACTGGAGATTCTCCCATGTTAAGGATGCCAATCCGGAGGCTGAGTACATTGCATACACAATTAAGGATTCAACAGGCAAGGTAAACCTTGCACATGAGAACCCTACCAATAACTTTATCGTTGTTAGAAAGGATTATCCTCATCCTGAGGCAGCTGTTAAGATCCAGAACGTTCTTTTCGATGAGCTTGTACATGAGACTCTGGATACAGCTCCTGAAGTAATGTCATTTGTACAGAACGGCGGAGATAACTTTACCAAGCCTGTACAGATTGAGTGCCTGCCATCTACTACCAAGGATGTTTATTATAACGAACATCAGGCAGTACTTAAGGGAGAACTTCTTCCTGAGAACACATCAACAGCAGAGAACAAGAACAGCTCATCTATCATGCTTGAGTACTTGAAAGATCCTGAGCATGTAACAGAAGAGACACGTACAGGATGGTCTTTCTATAACTCCAGAATTGTAGGACTTGGTGCAGCTATCGGCGGACTTAATGCTAATGGCAATGCTAACTGGGTATCACCACTGTATCCTCCTACACTTGAAGCAATGGAGCAGAAAAAAGCAGCCCTCGATACTCTTGAACTCAAAGCATATATCCAAATTGTAACCGGTGAGCAGCCAATTGAGTACTTTGAGCAGTACAAGGCAGACTGGATGTCTTATGGCGGTGCGGATATTATCGCAGAAATGGAAGATTACTACGCTAACAAATAATTAAAATACGGGTGAGTGCAATATGGCTAATAATAATAAAGGTACCAAGATCAGTACTAAAAATATTGCCTCAGAAGTGTTCTATCAGTGCATGATGTTACCGGGCATGGTATTTGTTGTATTATTCAACCTAGTACCAATGCTTGGTGTCATCATGGCATTTCAGGATTACAAGCCTGCGAAAGGATTTCTGGGATCCAAGTTCGTAGGACTTAAGCATTATATCTATCTTTTTCAAATTCCCGATGGATTTAATATATTCAGAAACACACTGGTTATCGCAATAGGTAAGATTGTGATAGGAACGCTGATGGCAATTGTCTTCTCTATTCTGTTAAATGAAATCAGGCATGTGTGGCTCAAAAAGGGTATTCAGACTGTCGTATACCTTCCACATTTCCTGTCCTGGGTTATTCTTGCGACAGCGATCAAGAATCTGTTCAGGCTTGACGGCTTTGTAAATGCAATTCTCGGAACCGGCATCAATTTCCTGGGCAGTAATTCTTTTTTCCAGCCATTGCTCATAGGAAGCGATGTTTGGAAAGAATTCGGCTATAATTCCGTAGTTTATCTTGCAGCATTAACTGCTATAGATCCGGGCCTGCATGAAGCTGCCAAAATTGACGGAGCAAACTGGTGGGACAGGGTGATCCATGTAACTCTTCCAGGGATGCGCTCTGTAATCATACTTATGTGTGCAATGAGCCTTGGAAGTATTTTAAATGCCGGCTTTGATCAGGTTTATAACCTCTATACTGCACCGGTATATGAGACCGGTGATATTATCGACACTTACGTATACAGGGTAGGCCTGACCTCTATGCAATATAGTTTTGCCACGGCCATAGGACTAATGAAGTCAGTCATAGCCTTTGTGCTTATGATGCTGGCTAATCATCTGGCCAAGAAATACACAGATAGCAAAATATTCTGAGAAGGAAAATCATATGAATACAAAGAGAATATCAGGAAAGGCCGGTATTATCTGCATATATGCGATAGTTATTTTCCTGGGATTGTGCTGCCTTTTGCCGCTGTGGTATATCGTGGCTATATCTTTTTCTAAAGCATCTGCTGTAGAAGGAAATATGGTATCCCTTATACCCATAGGCTTTAATACAGTAGCCTACGAGGAAATCCTGACTGACGCACAATACTGGCGCTCCTTTTTAATATCTATTTTGCGTGTAATACTGGCGGTCATCATAAATCTTATTTTGACAGTCAGCATGGCCTACGCGCTTACCAAGAACAACAAACAGTTCCATGGAAGAGATATTTACATGAATATCCTCATTTTTGCCATGCTCTTTAATGGAGGAATGATCCCGACTTTTTTGGCGATAAAGAGATATCATCTGCTGAATTCAATATGGGCATTGGTACTTCCGGGAGCTGTACCTATTTTTAATGTAATACTGCTTATGAACTTTTTCCTTGGAATACCCAAGTCACTTGAAGAGGCTGCAGCTCTTGACGGAGCAAATCCGCTGCAGGTTCTCACAAAGGTATACATTCCATGTTCTGTCCCGGTACTTGCAACAGTAACTCTTTTCAGTATCGTAGGCAGCTGGAATGACTTTTACAGCGGACTTATATACATCACGAGAATAGAGAATTACCCTCTGATGACATATATTCAGAGTCTGACCATAAACATGGAAGAAATAATCAAGCACGGAACCATGGAAGATATTATCAGAGCATCACAGGTATCTGAGCAGAACCTCAATGCAGCCAAGATTGTAGTGGCTGTTATTCCGCTAATGCTCATTTATCCTTTTTTACAAAAGTACTTTATAACAGGAATCGTAATAGGTTCGGTAAAGGAATAAATCTGGAGGAGTTACAATGAATAAAGAACTGAACATTGCGAGGCATCCTGTTTCGGAACCGGGAAATATCATATGTCAGGGAAATTACAGAATTACAATTCTCACCAAGAGATTGATAAGGTTTGAATACAGTAGTGAACAGGTATTTGAAGACAGAGCGACGCAGGTTGTATTAAACAGGGATTTTCCTAAGGTGGATTTTTCTCTTAAAAAGACTGCGGATCGAATTGAGATAGAAACTGATTTTCTGCATGTATACTATGATGGAAAAGAGCCAAGCGCCGAAGGTCTTCGGGTGGAGATAAAAGATAGCAGGTCATCTCATATCGGACACTGGTACTATGGAAAAGAACCCGGTATGGCCGGAAATTTTGGTGGAACAATAAGAACTTTGGATGAAGTAAACGGTAGCTGTCCGATTGACGCAGGACTATTATCAAAAGATGGATGGGGAATACTCGATGATTCCGCCTCACTTGTCATCACGGAGGATGGCTGGGTAGCTGTACGTGAACATTCGGAATCAGATATTTATCTGTTTGGGTACGGCAGTGATTACAAGGGATGTCTGCACGATTTTTATGCTCTTACAGGAAAGACACCAATGCTTCCAAGGTTTGTTCTCGGAAACTGGTGGAGCAGGTATTATGAATACTCAGAGGAGAGCTACAAAGCGCTATTGGAGCGGTTTGACCAGGAAGATATTCCTTTTTCTGTTGCAGTAATAGATATGGATTGGCATATTGTGGATGTTGATCCCAGGTATGGAAGCGGTTGGACAGGTTTTACCTGGAACAAGGAGCTTTTTCCGGATCCCAAGCGGTTTCTGAAACATCTTCATGACAGGGGGATGAAGACTACGCTCAATCTTCATCCTGCGGATGGAATACGTGCCTATGAAGACTGCTATGAGGACATAGCAGAGAAAATGGGAGTGGATATAAGTAGTCAGGAGACAGTTGAATTTGATGCTGCAAATGCCAAATTTATCGAGAATTATCTGGAGTGTGTCTGCCATCCTCATGAAAAAGACGGAGTAGATTTCTGGTGGATAGACTGGCAACAGGGTACTAAGACTGGGCTTAAAGGACTTGATCCACTCTGGATCCTAAATCATTTTCATTACCTTGATAGTGGAAGAACAGGACTGAGGCCTCTGACTTTTTCAAGATATGCCGGACCCGGTTCCCACAGATATCCGATAGGTTTTTCCGGTGATACGGTCATAACCTGGGAATCTTTACAGTTCCAGCCATACTTTACTGCCACGGCTTCGAACATAGGCTATGGCTGGTGGAGTCATGATATAGGAGGCCACACCCACGGATATAAAGACGACCAGCTTGAATGCAGATGGTATCAGTTTGGCGTCTTTTCTCCAATTATGAGACTCCATTCGGAAAAGAATGAGTTTAATGGAAAAGAACCATGGCGCTTTAGAAAAGATATAAGCGAAATAATGAAGAGATTCCTGAGGCTAAGACACGAGCTCATGCCATATCTTTATACAATGAATTACAGAGCTTATAAAAATGACGAGCCAATAATCCAGCCTTTGTATTACAACCTGAAGTGGGACCAGGCCTTTGAGAAGGCACCAAATGAATACTTCTTTGGAACCGAAATGATCGTAAATCCTGTGACAAGTAAGTGCATTGAAGGCATAAATGTTGCCGGAACTACAACATATCTTCCGGAAGGCAGGTTTTATGACTTCTTTACAGATATGATCTACACTGGCGGAAGGACCATTGACTGTTATCGCACACTTGAATCCATACCCCTGTTTGTGCCTGAAGGAAGCATTATTCCAATGACGGACCGAAGAGGAACCAAAGAAGTAAGTTCTAACCCTGATTCTCTTATTATTCATGTTTATGTGGGAAAAGATGGCTCTTTTACCATGTATGAAGATGACAATGAGAGCATGAATTATGTGAATGGGGACGCGGTATTTACGGAATTTATCATGAAGTGGTCTGATGAAAAGAGCTTTTGCATCAAGGCACCAACCGGAAATATAAGCCTTATCCCTGAGAAAAGAGATTATCGCGTCATAATTCATGGTGTAGACATGACTGCATATATGGAAGATATCAATAAGCATGTTAAATCTATTCAGAGAAACACATCTCTTAAGGGAGAATGCTCGTATAATGAGAGCAAAAATCAGCTTATAGTCGATATGGAGGGTTGCGATCCGGATAATGACATTCTCATTACACTTCCTGAGGATACAGGCATTAAGAAGAATGCAGTAAGCGATGTGGTTTTCGAATTCCTGAATCAGGCAGAGATTTCTTTTGCTCTTAAAAAAGATATCTATTGCGCGGTAGAGACCGGAGGTTCTCCAGATCAGATCATGGAAAGCCTTGAGCAGATGAACATTGCAAGTGATCTCTACAAAGCTATATACGAAATAGTATTTGCATATGAATGATTACCGAGAGTTCTTGATAAATATTATCAAGAACTCTTATTGATGTGTATGTTAGCGGGTGCTAACATGTTTTATTGAAATAGTCCGCAAAAATGCGAAAAATATGAGGAGGAGAGCATGAGCTTAAATGAATTAGGAAAAGATAGTCAGGCAATTGTTGAAAAGCTGACAGGAGATGAGAGGTTTATGAGCAGGATAACTTCTATTGGCTTAACACCCGGATGCAGCATTAGAGTGATCAGAAATGATAAAAACAGACCAATGCTGATTTATTCAAGGGATACAATAATTGCGCTTAACAGAAATGAGTGCAAGGGCATTGAAGTTGCGGAGGTGGCAGGATGAGTTCAGCAACTATAGCTTTATTGGGACAGCCAAACTCCGGTAAATCCACACTTTTTAATGCACTGACAGGGCTTCGTCAGCATGTGGGCAACTGGCCGGGTAAAACAGTTGAGAAAAAAGAAGGAAGTTTTTCCTACAAGGGCATGGAGTGTGCCATTGCGGACCTTCCCGGTTCGTATAGTCTTACTGCCAATTCTGATGAAGAGCTTATCACTCGAGAATACATCTCATCAGGGAAAGCAGACGTTGTCTGTATTTTGGCCGACAGCTCACAGCTTGAGAGATCTCTTTTTATGACTGCAGATTACGCAGGTATAGATGTACCAAGCTTTCTTGTGTTAAATATGGCTGATGTGGCTGCAGATCAGGGCAAAACTATAGATGCCAAGGCAATAGAGAAAAAACTGGGCATTCCGGTACTTCTTTTCTCTGCTACGGATGGAAAGAAATATGAGCCGTATTATGAAACTATGGAGAGGGCGGTAAAAGAAAAGTCCAAGATCAACGTAGAAGGGCTTGAGGCAGAATACGAGAAGATAGAGGGCTATAGCCTTTTAAAAGAGCTGATTCCTGAGGGAATGTTTACCGGTTTTACCAGTATGTGGCTTGCGGTCAAGGCTCTTGAGGGGGATGAGCAGGTTCTTTCTGTGCTAAAGAACAAGCTTTCTCAGGAAAACTACAAAAATGTCGTAAATATTTGCAGCGCCAGTCAGGGGGCAATTGCTACAGGAAGCAGCAAGTTTAAGTGGATTGATGAGATACTTGAGGGAAGTGTCAATGCCAAAAAAGAAAACATTGCACTCAGTAAGCTTGATAAAATGTATCTCAGCAAAGTATGGGGCAAACCTGCTGTAGTTCTGACAGTTTTGCTGGGACTTATTTTATCCTTTATCCCGGCTCTTCCGTTTATGGGAGTAGGGGAAGCTATAGGTGCGCTGAAAGCTCCGGTAGCAGCAGCTCTCATACAGGCAGGTGCCCCGGAAGTATTGATTCAGATAATATGCACTGTTGTGATCCAGTCATTTAGCTACATAGTTAAGATGTTGGGCTTTGTATTCGGAGTTACGCTTGTGTTCGGACTTCTTGAGGAAGTAGGCGTAATGGCACGAATTTCTTATGTTTTTGATAACACAATGGGCAAACTCGGATTACAGGGTAAGTCCGTAATGCCTTTCCTTGTCAGCTTTGGATGTACAATGGGTGGCGCAGCCGGCGCCAGAGTCATAGATAACTGGGGCCAAAAGGTTCTCACAATTGCCCTTGCATGGGCAGTTCCCTGTGGGGCAGCCTGGGCGGTAATTCCTATGCTGTCTGCAATATTCTTTGGACCGGGAGCAGTTCTTGTAATAGTTGCAATTCTCTTTACCATGATCCTGCATATGTGGGTAACAGCCAAGATTTTTGGGCGAAAGCTCGTTCAGAAGGCTGACAGATATGGAATGATAATGGAACTTCCGCCATATCATAAGCCCAGAATCGGAGCCCTCCTTCGCTACGTGCTTGGAAGAACAGGTGATACATTTAAGCGAGTTACCAGCGTGGTTCTCCTTGTATGCGGTGTTTTCTGGATTCTCAGTTACACCTTTGTTCCAGGCACACAGCCTATCCTATATCGTATTGGAACAGCTATTGAGCCCGTGACTAAGATTTTTGGCTTGCATTGGCAGTTATTTGTTGCTTTTATAGCATCTGCCGTAGGAAAAGAGGGTGCTATTGGCGTTATTAGTGCTCTTTTTACAGGCGGAAATATCTCAAGTGCCTTTAATGCAGCTATGAGTGGAGCCGGAGCAGCTTCAAACCTCAACGAGATACTCCTTTCAAACGTCTCTAAAGCTGAGGCATTGGCCTTTATATTCGCAATGACCTTCAACATGCCTTGTGTTGTTGCACTTGCTGCAACTTTCCAGGAAACCTATTCAGTTAAGTGGACTGCAAGAATTGCGCTTTATTACACCTTTACAGCATTATTACTTGCTGCGATCGCTTACCATGTTGGGCTACTGATCTTCTGATTGCTGAAGGAGGTAGTGACTAAGGCATGAATGATTTGATTAAACTGTTAAGTGATGGACATGCCAGGACAGAAAAGCTTCTGGCAATTGAACTTCACACAACAGTTGAAGATGTAAAAAGACAAATAGAGTATCTTGAGAATATGGGCATAATCCGCAGGGTGAACTATTCATCCTGTGGATCGGGATGCTCAGATGGTGGCGGCTGCGGAGGAAATTGCAGCAAGTGCGCCCCAAAAGGTGGTTTCCAGAATATGGGAGTCATGTATGAGGTTGTACCTGCAACTCAGAAGAGATTGAATCTTACTTTGTAAAAATGGATATTCTATAGGATACCGAATTTCTTCAGATATTTGATAATCTATGTTAATTTAGATTTATGAGGGAGCAATTAGCCTTGTACCACGTGTTATAGTATGATTATGTGTAAAACATGCCCTAATAAGATGATTTTGTTTTATTAGGGCATATATTGCGTATGGGAAACCTTCACATGATGAAAAAGGCAGTAATCTAAGGGAGAATTATGTTACTAACGATATTTTTGACAATTGTATTTTGTGTTGCAATCACAAATATGATGTTTGCAGCAGTTGTATTTATTCAGGATAAGAAGCTTTTTTCATCAGCTCCTAAGGAATTTCAGAAAGTAATAGTGCCTCGTGAGAAGGAACTGTTTTACGGGGCAAAAGCAATAGGATGGGCGCTTTTAGTATTCAGCTTCATTCTTATCTTTGGTGTGGGAGTAATATCTGTCTGGGACGGGGTAAGAAGTGAGTATTCCTTTTGGCAATTTTTTGTACGTTTTATAGTGATATTCACGGTATATAAACTTTACGACATGATCTGCTTCGATTATTTTTTGCTGATGAAGTTTCACTTTTTCCAATTTTATTTTCCTGAAATAGAAGACGTGGCACAAGGCAGGATATATGGATACAACTTAAAAAGTCAGCTGATAAAGCTTTTGATCATATTCCCTGCGGCCTCTGCTTTGGCAGCGTGGATATGCTCAGGGTTGAGGTGAAGAAGAATTGCTGAGTGAAGATATAGGAGAATTATAATGAAGACAGCAGAACAATATAAGAAGCTGACTATCAGCGAATTTACAAAGGCGGCAGAAGTATATGAGACAGATCATGCCGGAATATACGAAATGTGTAAGGAAGATTATCCATATATTGAAGAGGAACTATCTCATATCAATTATCAGGATCTTTTGGACTGCGGATGCGGTACCGGACCCATGATATCTCTTTTGCATGAAAAGGACAGCTCGAAGCACTATGTGGGACTTGATCTGACTCCCAGGATGATAGAAGTGGCAAGGAGTAAAAAGCTTGCAGGCACAGAATGGATTGTGGGAGACTGCGAGAATCTTCCTTTCGATGATGAGTCTTTTGATGTGATCATTTGCACAAACAGTTTTCATCATTATCCCAATCCGCAGAAGTTCTTTGACAGTGTTAAAAGAGTATTAAGACCTGACGGAAGACTGGTGTTGCAGGACTATACTGCACCAAAAGCTATTCTATGGCTCATGAATCATACAGAGATGCCACTGGCTAACCTTATCGGACATGGCGATGTTGGAGCCTATTCACTTATTCAGATGCAGGAATTCTGTAATAAGTCGGGGCTTCAGATTGAGAAACTTGAGGCAGCAAAGAAGTTTCGAATGCATCTGGTGGCAAGAAAGTGAAAACTTATTTATACGTGTAGAATTAAGCTCTGTTCCTGTAAGGTTATTGTCAATATATATGTAAAATATGCCCTAATAAGATGATTTTGTTTTATTAGGGCATATTTTTTCATATTATTGACCATTGATTTGATTCTGCGTATGCCCTATTGCAGCTCTTTTCATCTATTGAGGGCATACATTGCGTATGGAAAACCTTCACTGGCATCAAAATGTATGCCCTATAGATATAGTTTTTCTTATAAAAGGGCATATTGTGGAGATTATACAGGATATGCTGAGAGCTCGTTTTGGTTTGGCAATCTTGATGTATGGGCTATTTTATTTTTGTCTGAAAAAATGTATGATAATCCATAAGTTGTCGGAAAAAATGTCGGAGGTGGAAGGAGAAGAAGGATATAATGAAGCATTGCGGGACACAGACAATCGAAACAGAAAGACTTATATTGAGGCAATTCAAGAGAGAAGACGCCGATTCCATGTTTAAGAACTGGGCAAATGATGAAGAAGTTACTAAGTATCTGACTTGGCCGCCTCATGGAACGGTGGATGTTACAAAAGAGATTTTGAAACAGTGGGTGGATTCATATAAGGATGAAAAGTACTATCAGTGGGCCATTGTTCTAAAAGAAATAGATGAACCAATAGGCAGTATCTCAGCAGTTGGTATGGAAGAAAGAATAAACATGATCCATATAGGATACTGTATCGGAAAGCTCTGGTGGAATCAGGGGATTACATCTGAAGCATTAAAAGCAGTTATAGAATTCTTTTTTGACAAGGTGGAAGCAAATCGCATCGAATCAAGGCATGATGTTAATAATCCACATTCCGGTATGGTCATGAAGAAATGCGGAATGAAGTACGAAGGTACACTCCGGAGCTCAGATATTAACAACCAGGGACTTAATGATTCCAGTTGGTATGCAATTCTAAGATCAGATATGGCTGAAGATGATGTGGACCGTATGTTAAAAAAGGCGGCACTGTGATGGTTGCAGTTCCCGGATTAATGGAACAACCGCAAGGCGAACTGAAAGTAATTTTTGAGTCATGGGCAGAAGGAGAAGATTCCGAACTTATCAAGACCGCTGCATGGTGGGAAAAACTGTTGAAGAATGAGCGTAAAGGCCGATTGCAGTATCGAAATAAAAGAAGCTGAGTGTTATATATCCATGGAGAGAATGGCTTGAATCAGGACATGAATATGGCTTACGTGATAAGGAGTTTTTGGATAAAGGTTTGTATGATATTTTGAATTTTCATTTAATCTATGTCAGAAAGAACACATCGGTGTAGATCATATCGTGACAGTTGATGTAAAACTGCCTCTATCAGAATATTTCATTTAGTGGCAGTTCAATTTATGCTCGTAGTTCTGCCTATATCACGAGTAATGCTGATACAGGCAGACATAATTAGAGCTGAAAATCTGCCTCTTTTGAGATATTCGCGATACAGGCAGAATATCTAAGGAGAAATAGTCTGCCTATATTTATAAATATTTGATAGAGGCAGAAAGACAGGCTTAAAAAGCACTGCCACTATAAAATAAACTACAATATAGGCAGTACAACCGTGCATAAACCGACTGCCACTATAACAAGTTCCGAAAAAGTAGCAGAACGGAAGCAGCTGCGGAGTCTGAAATATGGGGAAGCTAAGAAATGAAAAATGAAAAGCAACAACCTTCTACAGGCAAGAAACAGGAAATAAAGGTTAAAAACAGTTCTGCGGCTGATGCTCTAAAGAGGGCGCCGGATGAGGTGATAGCAAGAGCTATCCATGATGTATTGTTAAAGCAGAAAGAGGGAAAATAGGAATATGAGTACTGATTTATCAGATATAGGGAAATATACAGGATAAAATGCGCCATAACTTATTGTAATTATCACCAAATTCAGACAATTATTTTTATTGATTATTTCGTTTGTGTAAGCGTTTACATCCAGTATTCATGCGTGTTATGATGTTCTCGTGTTTTAGCTTGGGGAGGCAAAAAGGTAAAAATGGGAGGACAGAAGGTATGATCAAAAAACTGATCAAAAAGGTTGTAATTGCTATCACGACAGCTTCGGTGATAGTAGCTTCTTCTACTGTAGCAACTACGGTGCCTAAGGTAGAAGCAGCATCGAATATCATTTCTGATGGATGGTATTACATTAAGAATATCAACAGTCAGATGTATGTTGAAGTAGCTAATGCATCTGACGCAAATGGGGCAAATGTTCAGCAGTACACAGGTAATGGCAATGCTTGCCAGAAGTGGTATGTTACTAATCTTGGAAGCAATTACATTACGCTTAAAAGTGGCATGGCTGGTGGCCGTATGCTTGATGTCAATGGGGGAAGCTCAGCTAACGGTACAAATATTCAGATCTGGCCTGCAAATGGCAAGGATTCACAAACCTTTAGGGTAGTTAGTATTTCCAGTGGAGTAGTTGCTCTTCAGACAAAGTGCAGTTCTAATAAACAGGCTGTTGACGTGTATAACTGGTCAACAGCAGCTGGCGGGAATATCTCGACATGGGAGTATAACGGACTTGCATGCCAGCAGTTCAAGTTTGAAGCATGTTCAAACGGATCAGGTAACAGCTCAGGAAGCGGCTCCGGATCAGGTAACAGCTCAAGTTCCGGAAACACTAGTGGAAGTACTATTACAGTTAAAAATGGTGGAACTTCACTTTCATCAGCTATCAGCAAAGCAAAGAGTGGAACCACAATTGTAATTGATGGTACAGTTAAGAGTGGTTCGATAAAGCTTCCATCAGGTGTTCATATCACAGGTAAGAACAATGCTACTATCGACTTTTCCTCTACAAGTGGAAGTTCAGGCAGGGGAATTACCATTTCCGGAAGCGGTAGTAAGCTTTCGAACTTTACGGTAAAAAATGCAGCTGATAACGGTATCTTTATAGATGGCAATAACAATACCTTTACAAATGTAATTTGCTGTTACAACAAGGACGCTGGTTTCCAGATCAGTAACGGAGGTTCAAACAATAAATTCTACAACTGTACTTCACACCACAATGCGGATCCAAAAGGTGAAAATGCAGATGGCTTTGCTTGTAAGCTTCACTCAGGGACAGGAAACTATTTTGAAGGTTGTGTTGCTGAGTACAACAGTGATGACGGATGGGATCTCTATGCTGCACACGGCGCTGTAACATTTAAGAATTGTAAGGCGAACTACAACGGATATTGTGACGGGATCTATGGAGATGGTAACGGCTTTAAACTTGGTGGAGTTGATAATAAAACGCCAGGAGTTGCAGCGCACCTTGATCCATTGAACCATGTTTTAGAAGGATGTTCAGCTGTAGGAAACTATGCAAGTGGTTTTGACAGAAATAACCAGAGCGGTGTAGTAACTATGAAAAAATGTACTGCAGACAGTAACAAGAAGTATAATTATAACTGGCCAAAGGAAGGAACTCCTTCTGCTCTTGGTAAAAAAGTTACATTTGGAACTGCAGTCATTCAGGATTGCACATCTAAAAACGGAAAAAATAACATTAAGGGTGCCACATTAAAGGGCAACTGTATTGGGTTTTAATTAAACACATTACTCCTTGGGTTCGAACACGAGGCTATCGCATAGCGCGATGGCCTTTTTTTATGGAATGGAATATACTAAACTTGTGATGATACAGGAGAAGCAGCTTCCTACTCAACGATCACACAGATTATGTTGCGCTTGGCATGGCTGATTATTCCTAAAAGCTAAAAAGGACGAAATATGAGCAGAAAAATTTTGATAATAAATACCGGCGGAACTTTGTCCGCTGTAATGAAAAAGAATGGGCTTATTCCGGGCCTGTCTATTCATGACATGCAAAAGGAACTCAAGATGGTTTCCGGTGATACTGATATTGAGATTGAAGATTTTTGTTCTGTAGACAGTGCCAATATTTTTCCGGAGGACTGGTGTGCTCTGGCGCAGAAGATCAGCGATTGCCGCAATGACTATGACGGAATTGTCGTCATTCACGGAACTGATACACTTGCGTATACATCATCAATGCTCTCTTTTATGTTGAGAAATATTAATATTCCGGTAGTGATCACGGGATCGCAGCTGTCAATTACTAATCCGGTGGCAGATGCTATGGAGAACTGCAGATGTGCTATACACATGGCTGCAAGTCAGATCCCCGGAATTTTTGTGGCTTTTAACAGAAAGGTTATTCTGGGCTGCAGAGCATCAAAAGTCAGATCTCTTAGTTTTGATGCCTTTGAGAGTATTAATTATCCTAATATAGCTACAATCAGCTCTTTGGGTATGAAGATTGAAACTGCAGCTGTTCCGGAGAGGACCGGGATATTCAAATTAGCAAATACATATTCTGATAAAGTTTGCATGATAAAGATGTTTCCGGGAATTCATAGAAGCTTTATCGAATCTATTGCTGAACAGGGGTATAAAGGCCTGTATATCGAGGCTTACGGCATCGGTGGTATGCCATTTCTCAAGCACGATTTTATTGGAGCATTAGATAAAGTTATTCAGAATGGAATGACAGTTGTCGTGGGTACCCAGTGCAGATATGAAGGAACCAAGATGGATGTATATGAGACCGGTAAAAGAGCTATGGCTATAGGAGCACTTGAAGCGCGCGATATGACAGGTGAAGCAGCTCTTACAAAACTCATGTGGATTTTGGGAATGACGGAAGACATTAAGGAAATACGTGACTTCTATTCTATCAATATGGCTGGTGAAATGTCTAAAATATAATTTTAATAACCCACATTCCGGTATGGTCACATTCAATTCAGACATGGCTGAAGATGAAGTGAACCGCATCCAGTTTATACACGATAGAGGAGGTATTATTTGAAAAAGACAATTCGCAGTGTTCTCATTTTTATAACGCTGATTATTATTGTGTTGGTGGGACTTTTGATAAAGCTACGGATACAGACAGGAAGAATCCTTACTGATTATTCATCTATATATAAAGATGATAAATATGGTGCTCCTGTATATGTTGATGGAGTAGAGGTAATAACCCAGGATGTTTCCTGTGGTTATGCTTGTATTGAGATGTTTTCTGCATGGAATGGGGGACATCTGACAGAAGAGGATCTGTACAATGAATATGGCAAGGTCATAACCTCAACAGGAGATAAGTTCTGCGAAGAAATGAACAAGCGCTTTCCGGAGTACACTACGTCTATCCATAAATACATGTCAAACACGGAACTGATAGATGCAGCTTATGAAAATCTGGCAAGAGGAGTACCTGTGCCATTTGAGTGGGCAGCTAAGTATGGTGATGTGTGGACTCTTCATTATTCCCTGCTTGTTGGGATGGATATTCCTAATGACAAGATAACTGTAGCAAATCCTTATGGTTATGTTGAAGAGTTGTCTGTAGATGAATTTTTACAGCGCACAAGTTTTGAAGCCTATGAGAATATGCCTTTTTATTTCAAATTGGCATTTGCTGTAGGGATGTTTGAGAAGAATACAATCTTTACTGTTCACGGATTGAACGGAAACTAAATAACTTTCAGAATAATGAAATAAGCAAATCGGTTTTTCTGGTTAAAACAGGAGGCGCCTCATGAAATTAAATCGCATTCATCATATTGCGGTGATTTGTTCCGACAAAGACACTGCTCTGAACTTTTACCATAATAAGCTTGGCTTTCGAATTCTGCGAGAGAACTATAGACCGGAACGGGATGATTGGAAGATTGACCTTAAGCTCGATGACAGCGAAATTGAACTTTTTATTATGAAGGATCATCCACTCCGTCCTTCTCCCGAAGCTTACGGATTGCGTCATCTTGCTTTCCGTGTAGATAGTGTAGATGAGACCGTCGCAGAATTGGAGTCTATGGGTATCCCTTGTGAACCGATACGACGGGATGCTTTCACGGGTGAAAAAATGACGTTTTTCCGTGACCCGGACGGGCTTCCTTTGGAAATACATGAGTAAACTACTTGTGACAAATGAGATTGGTCTGGCTGAAGTGTTAGCAAGTTCTCCCGGAAAACAATGCAGAACGACAAATCGGTGTTTTATGAGGTGATGATATGGCACGACGTTCGGTATTTGATATGCGTTTTCAAGATATCTACTCTGCATTGATCCAGAAGGCAGAACGTAAAGGAAGGACGATAGAGGAAGTCAAGGAGGTGACTGCCTGGCTCACCGGATACTCGACGGAGCAAATCGATGCTGCAATGAATTCAGATATTACATATGGTGAGTTTTTCTCTGACACACCTGCCTATAATCAGCGTGCGGCTCTTATTACCGGAAAGATATGTGGTATTCAGATAGAGACGATTGAAGATCCTTTGATGAAGAAAATCCGGCAGCTTGACAAGCTGGTGGATGAACTTGCGAAGGGAAAACCAATGGAGAGTATTTTAAGATGAAGTGGAAATGCCCGAAATGCGGTAGGGAGTTCAGTAAACAGAATCAGGGTCATTACTGTATGAAACCGCAGAATATCGAGGAGTACATTGCTGTACAGGATGCACAGGTACAGCCCAGGCTGAAGGAAGTCCGCGACATTCTGGCAGAAGCATTGCCGGAGGCTGAGGAACGCATATCCTGGTCGATGCCTACTTTCTGGAAGGGGAGAAATATCATTCACTTTGCAGCAGCCAAAAAGCATATTGGGCTATATCCGGGTGATGGCGCCACCGAAGCGTTTAAAAAGGAACTGACAGGATTCGATGTGAGTAAGGGGACGATCCGGCTGCCGTATGACCAGGAGTTGCCTGCGGATCTGATCGCAAGAATCGCCAGATGGTGCTATGAGGAGTACAGAAAATGAGCGCAGGAGATCAGGTCATAGACAGTAAGACACATCTGTTCTTTGAGAAACAGCCTGCAACATACAGGTATCGGTAAGGTTTTTCTGGATATGGAGAACATGCTCGTGCTGGCAGATGATGATGGAATCTTTGCTCCTCCATGTCTGATTCTACGCGGGCGATGGTAACCGAAAATGCCGAGGATATTCTTGTGGTGATCTATTGCTTCGAGAATAATATTGATCTTGACGTACTTCTCAGTAAAGCAAGGAATGCATTTGAGAGATTTGCTGCGGCAGAGAACATAGATAGCTGGATTTATATAAATCGGAGCTTGTCGGGCTGAAGTTGGCGTGTTATATTCGAATAAAAACCCTCGAATATCAGCATGATTGGTTTTTTACGAGCTTATTTGCACACAGTCGATAATGATTGTGTGCAAATTTTCTATTCAGTATAATGGTAGAGTCTTTGTTTTCTTAAATAACACATGTAATCATTTGCAGCAGAAGAAATCACATGTTTTTTAAAAAAGTTGTTGACTGTAAACCTTGTTTATAGCCTACAGTTGCTTCATGAATTGAAAATGGAGGTGCATGTATGACAATTAAAGAAGTGGAGCAGCTGTTAGAAGTTCCCAGAGCAACGATAAGGTTTTATGAAAAAGAGAATCTTATAAAGCCAGTCAGAGAAAGTAATGGATACCGTGACTATTCTGAATATGATGTTGGAAGGTTGAAACAGATTATCCTCCTTCGAAAGATAGGCTTTTCGGTGATTGACATAGAGGACGTTCTAGACGAAGCGAGAACTTTGGATGAAGTACTTGAAGAAAATCTGGTAAGACTTGGAAAACAGATTGAAGAACTTAATGGAGCAGTACTGCTTAGTAAACGCCTGAAAAGTGATGATGTGGATATTGCATCCTTCGATGTAGATAAGTATTGGAATGTCCTGGAGGATGCAGAGCGCAGGGGCAATAAATTTATGGACATTGCCAGGGATATAGCAGATACAGAGAAAAAGACAGTATTTAGTTACATGGGTTGGACAGACATGAATGGTAATCTTTATGATTTTCCGAAAAGTGTTATAAAGTTTATCGGTCTTATATTTATTTTGGGAATAGCATGTTTTATCCGTGGTGAATGGACGCTGGTAAACTTTATGTCAGGAGTGACAATAGTAGCAATCATTCTGGTGGAAAGCATTATTCGTATTCCGCTTCATTTTTTTGGAAACAGAAGAAAGGATAAAGAGTGATGAATACGGATAAAAGTAAAAAGATCATAATAATAGTAATTGCAATAGTTGCCGCTATTAGCGCCTTGTGTAGTATTGCAGCTGCGGTTCTTGTAGGCATTTTCGTTGTTGGATCAGTTACTACAAAACCTGAGGTGTACACTGATATAACAAATTACAGGGAATACATGTCGTTTGACGTAACTGATGCAGATTCACAATGGAATAAATGGGGCATTGATGAAAGCATATGGCCTCAGGAGATTACTGATAACATGACGATTGCAGACTATAAGATGGTTTATTATAATCCCTGGGATGCCCAGTACCTTGGCTATCTTGTTGTTGATTATTCTAACGAAGACTATTTAAAAGAGTCGGAAAGACTTAAATCATATCCGTCTACAGATTATATTGGATATTACAGCGTTGAAGAAGAGACGACATATGACTTATTGGCAATAAATGCTGATTCCTACAATGGATTTGTATATGCTCTTACAGATGGAAAGAACAGAATAATCTATGCAGAACAGATATTTTGTAACTATTTCATGGATTTTGATTATGATGAATACATCCCACATGAATATCTGCTGGATGGATTTGATGCATCATCTGATAATCCATATGCTTTAGCACGGAGAAAAGAAATAGATGGTGATGATTAGTTAGCGTCGAAGTATAAGAAAACCGGAGTCAATATGCAACAATATTGTAATTAAAGGCAGATTGGTGGTGCAAGATTTGTCAATTGATGCTTCTGTGAAATCAGCTTTTGAAAGAGGCTATAGAGTAATTATTCCAAAGGGCACCAACTCTACTGTTGATAATGACTACATGGATGCGGAGACAACGTACAAGTACTACAATGAAATGATGTGGCCTAATAGATTTGCGGATTTTGTTTCTTTGGACGAAGCAATTGGAATGATGGAGAGACTATGAACAAACAAGAGATTATTAATATGCTGGATGATTTTCCATATAGCCGCGCTGAATACTGGATAATAACTGGAAGTGCCATGGTTATATATGGAATCCGGGAGCAAACTCATGATATAGATATGGGATGCACATCTAAGATGGCAGATCAGCTTGAGGCAGATGGTTACACTTTTTCCTTAACCGAAAGCGGTAATAGAAAGTTTGAAATTGGAGAATATATAGAGGTATTTGAGAACTGGATCAAAGATAAAACTGATATGGTTGATAACGTTCCAGTCATTTCTATCAAAGGTCTCATTATGATGAAACAGGAACTTGGGAGAGATAAGGACAAAAAAGATATTGCACTGATCAAGGAATATATGAGCACTAAGTTTGAACTTGTCGAGAATGTTTTGAAACCAGAAGATTTTGTGAGGCTTAGAGTCGCTACAGGTTTTGCAGATATTCCTATAGAGCATGCGAAAAAGGCTCTCAGGAATGGACTTATAAATGTCTCTACCTTAAAAGATGGCGAAATTGTTGGAATGGGCAGACTTGTTGGTGATGGTGCGATGTATTGGTATCTGCAGGAAATAGTGGTTTTGCCTGAATATCAAGGTATGGGTATAGGAACCATGATTGTTGACCATCTCGTAGACTATGCTATGAAGAATTCATCTACAGGAAGGTTTACAACCATAGGTGGCGTTTCTGCTAAGGGAAAAGAAGGCTTTTATCAGAAACTTGGATTTGAAGTAATACCTAATGGTATAAGAAAGATGATAGAGATATAGGATTATGTTTCAGTTTTATCTTGCTTAGGGGAGATTACTATGGTGATGGATAAAGATTTTAGAGGGAATGCATATATAGTAAAACACAAAGAAGTATTACTGAATTACAGCGGCGGGTTTGCTGACTTGGCAAATGAGATTCCCAATACGATTGAAACAAGATTTGCGTCTGCTTCCATGAGTAAGACTTTTGTTGCTGTGGGCATCTTGCAATTGATTGAAGCAGAGAAGCTGAAATTTGAAGATACTATCGGAGCAATTCTGGATTTTGATCTTAAACACATCGATCCCTGTGTGACAGTAAGACAACTATTGAATCACACTTCAGGAGTTCCGGACTATTTTGATGAATCAGTTATGGGAGTTATCGGAAAAGTCGTAAAAACCTCTATTGAGGAAGCAAATATGTCTGGAGACAAGGTTAATATAGATTCTCTTGAAGCTATCGCCTTTTGATCCTTACACACATGGTTATTATAAGGTGTCCGGAAGAGTCGGAGAGGCTTTTTCAGATGGAAAGAAGCTCTTTTGATGGACAACAATTTACAATAATGAAAAAGCTGAGGGCTCAACCTTCAGCTTTTTCTATTTCTTTAATATATTCAAAGCCGAAAAGTTCAATCTGATCCAAGACCTTCCTGAATTTTTCGCCCATTTCGCTAAGACTATATTCAACTCTGGGAGGAACTTCGGCATATACCTTTCTGGTTATCAGTTTGTCATTTTCCAATTGTCTTAACTGTCTGGTCAGCATAGCTCTGGTGATGTCCGGAATATTCCTTTCAAGTTCGTTAAAACGTTGTGTTCCTGTACTAAGCTGAAAGAGTATAACTATGGCCCACTTACCTTGAAGGACTCTTTGAGTTGTGGCATAAGGACATTGACCGTAAATGCTTTTCATTAAAATTTTCTCCTTGTATTTCCGCAATAGTATCAAAAATGTGACTATGTATTGTAAATGTTCGTACTTGTTTGAAATTGCCTAAGGGATAAAATGATGATACAACAAACAAAAACAAATATCAAATACATGGAGGAAAACAAAAATGTCAAATTTCAAAAAAGTAAACGTAACAGAGGCTCCTAGAACAGAACTTCATGATGCTCTTGGTTTAACGGGAGCAGAGATAAGTATCAATCATCTTCCTGCAGGAGCAGGTGTTCCCTTTGTACACTCACATAAAAATAATGAGGAAATCTATCTTATTCTTTCCGGAAAGGGTAAGGCTGTAATTGATGGAGAGGATGTTGAAATCGCTAAAGGTGATGTGGTTAGAATTTCACCTGAAGGAAAGAGACAGTTTCTTGCTGCGGAAGATTCAGAGTTAAGCTATGCATGTATCCAAGTCAAGGCAGGTTCAATTGGTGGATTCACTGCAGAGGATGCAGTGATGTACTGATCCTCAAAAGACACCAGCTTTTTCCATAACCATGCCGAGTCTCGCAGTGACGAGCTGTGTGATTCAGAAGGGTGTCGCAAACTGCATCCAACATATGCGGGAATCCAACTCAGAAATGCCTTCGCAAAAATCATGGGGGTAGAAGATATCGGGGTGATTACTTCTGTTGGAGAGCAAAATTCTATTCTCGAAAGAAGAAAAGAAATGATTGAACATGGTTTTGTGTCTGAAAAGTTAAACGTAGGTGTAATAAAGGAAAAACTTGATGAAATTAGGGAGTTTGGTAGAAGACTATAGCAGATGGAACACGTTATCAGATTCAGGTTTTTCGAGATGAATGATAGAACATAAAATCCGAAGTTATGATATGTGTGCTTGACAAAAATACTCCTATATCGTAGTATAAAACTACGATATAGGAGTATTTAATTATGAAGACAAATGGTGGATTTCTTGTTACAAAAATAAAACAGCTGGGTGATCGTATATTTGAAAGGATACTGGCAGAAAAAAACATTGATGCATTTAACGGAGCTCAGGGAAGGATTCTTTATGTCTTATGGCAGGAAGATGGTGTTCCTATTAAAATTATTTCCGAGAAAAGCGGACTTGCAATTACTTCACTTACGACCATGCTTGAGCGGATGGAAAAAAACGGACTGATAAGCCGCAAAACTGATGAAGCTGATAAGAGAAAAACTCTTCTGTTCCTCACAGATAAAGCCAAAGAACTTAAAGAAGCTTATGACTCCGTATCAAATGAGATGGGGAATATTTATTATCGTGATTTTACGGATAAAGAGATTCTTCAGTTTGAAGAGTATCTTAACCGCATCAGGGTAAACCTTGAGGAATGGAGTGACAAATGAGTATTTGTATTAAAGATCAGATTCAGAACATGAATCTTGTTATAGGGTGCACTGTTGGATGTCCGTACTGCTATGCCAGAAACAATACGAGGCGTTATCACATCATAGATGATTTTGAAAAACCACAGTTTTTTCAAGGAAAGCTTCGTATGATGGAAAAGAAAAAGCCGCAGAATTTTCTGCTGACCGGCATGAGCGATCTCTCGGGCTGGCATGAGGAATGGAGAGAGGAAGTCTTTAAAAAGATAGCAGAGAATCCTCAGCACCAGTTTCTTTTTCTTACCAAACGACCGGATCTTCTGTCTTTTGAAACAGATCTTGATAATGCATGGTTTGGCGTTACAGTTACGAGAAAGTCTGAGTTATGGCGTATTGATGCACTGCGGAGCAATGTGAAGGCAAAAAAATATCATGTTACCTTTGAGCCTTTGTTCGATGATCCGGGTAAGGTTGATCTTACAGGCATTGACTGGATTGTGGTGGGAACCATGACAGGTGCAAAGAGCAGGACTGTTAAAACAGATCCCAGGTGGGTTTATTCATTGACAGAACAGGCTCATGAACTGAACATTCCTGTATTCTGGAAAGAAGATCTTGTTCCGATTATGGGAGAAGAAATGATACAGGAAATGCCGGATGCTTTTAACAAAGTGCTGGAGGAACAGAGAATATGGAACAACCAGAAATCAAAGTAAATCATATAGAAACAAAAAGTGTAATGACAAAATCGAATACTCCTATTGGAGGATATTCGGTGAATCCCTATGTGGGGTGTCCCCATGCCTGTAAATACTGCTACGCATCTTTTATGAAACGCTTTACAGGGCATACGGAGGAATGGGGAACTTTCATGGATGTGAAAGACTGGCCTGAAATAAAGAATCCAAAGAAGTATGCCGGCCAGAAGGTGATCATTGGAACAGTTACGGATGGTTATAATCCGCTAGAGGAAACATATAAAAATACAAGAAGACTTCTGGAAGAACTAAAGGACAGTGGTGCGGACATACTTATCTGCACAAAGTCAGACCTTGTACTAAGAGATCTGGATCTGCTAAAAGAGATCAATGAAAATAGCAGACTTACGGTATCATGGTCAATCAATACTCTCGATGAAGAGTTTAAAGATGATATGGATGCGGCAGTAAGCATAGAAAGAAGGCTTGCTGCAATGAAAGAGGTATATGCGGCAGGAATTCGTACAATTTGCTTCATTTCACCCGTGTTCCCGGGGATTACGGATATAGAAGCAATCATAGACAGGACAAAAGATCAGTGTGACCTTGTATGGCTTGAGAATCTGAATCTTCGCGGAGGTTTTAAGGCAGATATCATGAAATACATTTCCGATAAACATCCGGATCTGGTGCCGCTGTATGACGAAATTTATAACAAAAAGAACCGCAGCTATTTTGAAGCGTTGGAAAAGAAAGCAGAAGAGCTGGCTAAAAAGTATGATTGCAGGTTTGTTGATAATGAAACTCCGTATGAGAGAGTAGAGAAAGGACATCCAACAATCGTAGATTACTTTTACCACGAAGAAGTAAGAGGAACTGCCAATAGTGGAAAGAGAAATGTAATACATAATTCTTGATGGAAGAATAAACCGGAAGATAATCTTACAAAAGACAGACAAAGATTTAATGAGTAGAAAGTAAAATCAGAGTATTTTTTTTGATCGCGGTTATTAAAGTTGCCACCAACCGCATACAGTAGCCCTGAGCTTCCGTCAAAGAGCAGAAAATCGTTATTGCTTATGACGAGCACGTGTCAACTGGTTATTTATGCGTTTTTTTAGTTGTTCACGATATTCTGTAGGTGTTAGTCCATAATTTTTTTTGAATAGATAATAAAAATAAGATATGTTCTGAAAACCGCAAGCTTTGCTTATAATTGCAAATGAATTGTTTGAACAATCCATTTCATGTATCGCATGACGAAGACGGAGTTTGTTGATGTATTCTTTTACGGTCAGTGAAGTATTCTTTTTGATAATGCGATGGATATAGCTTTCTGATACGCCGCAGCATTCAGCAATTTGGCTGACATTTTGCAGAGTGGTATAGTTTGCGTCAATATAGTTTATGATTCTTTGGGCGCTGGATGTTTTGACATCACTAACAAATAAGCTGCTATCAGCGCAGTATTTCTTTTGAAATTTAGAGAGATCTATCAGTATTTGTGCAAGAAGCAAGTAGGATGACTCAGAAGTATGGCTCATAGCCTTATTCCAAGTAAGAAGTTTTTTTCTGTAATCTGCAGGAATGAAGATTATTGGTGTTTTAAAGCATGTTAAGTATGTGGAAACAATGTTTGGCTGAAAATATCTATCCAAATACTGCTTTGAAAAATGAATGCAGAGACCTGAGTAATCAGTATTTCCTTCACTGCGATGAGAAATATTGCTTTCAAATAGACATGCAAATCCTTCTTTCACAAGATGTGTGGTATTGCCAATAGTAACAGTTCTTTCTCCGGAAAGCAGTATATATATTTCATAATGGGTATGGTGATGCGAATAAGGCATAGACCATCCTTTTTTTGTTTCTTCATAGGACATTTCAAAGTTTTCATATACAAATGTTCGTTTATCTGCCATGGTATCTTTCTCCTTGTATTCATTGTATTCATTGTATTCATTGTAGCAATGAGTTCAGAATAGCTCAATCAAAAAAATAATAGGTTCAGAATAGTGTATTTCATCATGAAAAGTAAAAGACTTATGATATAGCCAGAATATTTAAGATGGAGGCTATTTCGATGCGAAAAGAATTAATTAACGCAGCAGATAAATATCAAATGAATTGGATAGAGGGAGCTACCGAATGGGGAACAGTAAAGATACCATCACAGATTTCAGTTGATGTATGCTGTCAGGATGAAGAGGATATTATTACAGAGAAATATCTTTTTACTAATATCAGTGATAAGCCGCTTTTTACATCTCTTACGGATATTGGTATTTACACACCTTTTAATGATGATTATTGTGGTTCTGATATTTGTACAAAAATGCGTTGCCACACACATATATATTGTGGAGGAGAGATGTCTTATGTTATGGCTCTTCGCATGGGAGGTGAACCCCCTCACTTGGGGTTGGTACTGACAAAAGGCAGTCTTGCCGGATATAGTGTGGAGAGAGACCTTTCTCGTATCAGTAATGACAGGGGCGATTTTATTATGCATCCAACACCTCAGGTACTGAATCCGGGGGAGTCCTTTGAAAT
Source organism: Butyrivibrio proteoclasticus B316 (assembly GCF_000145035.1). NCBI lineage: Bacteria > Bacillati > Bacillota > Clostridia > Lachnospirales > Lachnospiraceae > Butyrivibrio > Butyrivibrio proteoclasticus. The sequence continues at coordinate 202,338 of NC_014388.1, read as the reverse complement.
CGAATGGAAACTTTTCTGGCATCAGGGGAAAGAGGATTTTTATCAAAAGATTAATCAGATAAATCCCGGATATGTGGATGTACAGGCAGATCAATATGTTGTATTTGAAGGGGAAGATATAAAGATTTATGTGGATGGTGAAGAAAAACTTTATCAGAAATCTGAAAAACAAGGAGCACATACATTTTGCTTTGAAAAAAATGGGGTAAATGCTAAGTGTGCAGTTAATGTATTACCTGCGTTTCAGGAGCTTATAAAAAATCGAGTAACATATATTGCGGAAAAACAACAGCTTCATAAAGAAAATTGTCCTTTGGATGGTGCATATTTAATCTATGATACAAAAGAAAAACATATCTATTACCGGGCAGAGAATGATTACAACGGGGGACGTGAACGTGTCGGAATGGGTGTGCTGATGGCGGCCTATTTGCAAAGATTTTACGATGAAAAACTGATGGATAGTTTGAATCGGTATCTAGCATATGTGGAAAGGGAATTATATGATGATGAACATTCTTTAGTAGCCAATGATTACGGATATGACAATCATTTTCAGAGATTATATAACTATCCGTGGATGAGTTTGCTTTTCATAGAAGTATATCAATTGAAAAAAGATATAGACTACCTATACAAGGCATATAAGGTGATGAAATCATTCTATGAGCAGGGTGGTGATCATTTTTATGCAATTGCAATTCCGTTGGAGAAGCTTATGAAAAATCTATGGGTAGAAAAGATGTATGCGGAATATGAGGAACTACTTCAATATTTTCGTAATCATTGTGATACTTTCATGAAAAATGACATTTTGTATCCTGCTCATGAAGTTAATTATGAGCAAAGCATTGTTGCACCGGCGGCAAATCTATTATTGGAAATGTATTTGCTTACAGGAGAAGAAAAATACAAAGAAGCCGGAAAGCGTCAATTGGAAATTTTAGAGTTGTTTAATGCTCGTCAACCGCATTATCTTCAGTATGAGGTTGCAATTCGTCATTGGGATGGTTATTGGTTCGGTAAAAAGAGGCAGTATGGTGATACGTATCCGCATTACTGGAGTGCTCTTACAGGAAATGCTTATAGATTGTGGTATCGCATTAGCAAGGATGAACAGTATGATAAGATGTCGGAAGCTTCTTTGAGAGGTGTGCTCAGTTTGTTTTTTGCGGATGGCAGTGCCAGCTGTGCGTATGTATTTCCGGTAACAGTAAATGGTGAGCCGGGGCAGCGATATGATGATTACGCGAATGATCAGGATTGGGGAATGTATTTTTATTTGGTTTCGCAGTGCCATTCATTTCAATAGCTACAGGTATGATGAACCAGACAATCAATTAATGAAACGTTGAGAGTGGTTTATATTCCAGCATAACTGACGAATACGAAGTTCTTTATGATTATAATTGTTGTTGATTCTCAGCCTATAACATGATATGGATGCAATTACAGGCTGAAAATCAACAATGTGAGGAATTATATAGTGAAAGACAGGCATAAATTGATTACAAGACTATTTATAATACTCTTTTCTGTATCTGTTTCTGTAACGGTTATTCCATGTGGAACAATAAATACGCATGGTTTATTTGGAGAAACCATTTCGAGCGTTATAACCGATTACGAAGAAGAAACCGCCATTCAGGAGAGCCATGTTTATGAAAAACGAAAACAGATATCTGGTATAAACATTTATAATAAGTGGCTGGAAATTTGGATATGTATTATGTTAATTGTATTTATCCAATACATGTATAGGCTTCCTAGAGGAGACACGATAGTTACTTATAAAGTTCGAATGAATAATTGATTCTTTCTGCAAATATGTATTGCAGAAAGGAGAAAAAATTGTTTGAGCAAGACTATGTGATGAGACTTATAAATGAAATGGTAAGAGCAGTATTGAAGATTATCTTTAATATAGATACAGCCTCACCATCAGCAGAACTATTAAAAGATTCAGAGGAAGAACAAACGCTTGATGAATTAATCGATATGGTTGACGCTGGGTTTATCAATGAAGCGGAAAACAGGCTTTATGACATTACAGAAGAGCGTAAGAAGCAAGATTTGGAGGTTGCGCTGCTTTTCTATTCATATCTAAATAACCAATCTGATGAGTATCTGGAAGAACACGGTTTCAGTAGAGATGAAGTGAAATCAGGGCTGATGGATATTTCAAAAAGATATGGAGTAGATGGATTTGTCGATGCATTTTTGTATATGTAGTGTTGGCTTTGCGTTTCGCAAAAACTAAAAAAGTTGAAAATTGCGAAATAAATTAAAAATGTTGAGAGACGTTTATATCGGAAGATAATAACTTCAACTCTACTCTCCGTAGGTACCATCATTAGAAAAACTGATTTACAATCTGTGCATGGAGGTGAGAACGAAAATGAACCAATATGTTACAGGTGCAGTTATTAAGGAATTGCGAGAAAAGAACAAGATGACACAGCTTCAGCTGGCAGAAAAGCTGGGAGTAACTGACAAAAGTATCTCAAAATGGGAAAACCTGAGAGGATTGCCGGATATTCTTCTACTGCAACCGTGACGGCCTGTTTTTGATCGATCCGGTAAAGGGGATTGATGACAAGGAAAGCGGTTATGATGATTCTCAAGAGAGAAGAGAACTGGAAAAGGCTGCAGATATGCTGTTTGGATAGTGTGACGGAGGACGGGTAATATGATAAAGCTTTTACATTTGTTCAAGAACTATTACTTGGGAATATCGTTTATAGGTATAGCAGCATTTGTGATACAAGAGATTCCATATATCGTTATGCCATTGATAAAACCTGCATCAAATCCAATCATGAATATGTCGAATGAGATCAAATGGATTGGGACAGTACAGGGAATATTTGGTATTTTGTCTATGATTCTGCTGATGTTGATTGTAAGGGATGATGTTAAACTTATTCCGAAAGAAACAACAAAAGAAAAGATATTCCTTTTTCTTATGATTCTGATGATCCTGATCAACTTCATTGGATGGATACTGTACTATATGGGTTACCAATATGGATGGCTGATAATAATCACTCAGTTTGCCGTTGTTCCGTTGTACTATTTGTTTTTAGGACTTTGGCAGAGAAATTACCTGTTGGCAGGGACGGCAGTTCCATTTTTTGTGATTCATACCATCAATGGGATTATGAATTTTGCCGTTAAGAGATGAACTACCCTCACAGACTCCACTTCGGAAAGGGTAGTTTATAACTATGTGATAGGTCTGAAAGAGGATTGATCAGATAGGTTAGCATACGTATTAAATATCATAAGCAATAGATCACAAATAAGATAAATGAATATGCCCACGTAATTGCCATGTAGTTGTTTATAACGGCTATGTGGCTTTTTTATATTATAAATTAGTTGACAAATGCAACTAATGATTTTATCATTTAAATTCATAGGAGGGCATTCGATGGATAAGGTAAAACTATTTCGAGAAAGTACCAGAGAATTAGAACGTAATCTTGAGAAGCTAAACAGTTCTGATTGCTGCCAATGTACCGTTAATACATCTCAATGCTTTCTGGTTGTTGAGATAGGCAGAAAACCTGGAATATGTGTAAAGGAACTTGCTGAACTCCTTAAGATGGATAAAAGTGCTGTAAGCAGATCTGTAGAAGAGCTTGTTCAAAAAGGATATGTTTTGCGAGAACCTTCAACAAGGGATCGCAGGTGTGTAGTGCTTAATCTGACTGATGAAGGAATGGCAAGATTCAATACAATAGAAAAAGATATGAATATGAAGTTTAAGAGAGTTTTTTCTATGATTCCAAAGGAAAAACAGAGTCAGGTTTTAGAGGCATTAAATATCTATAATGATGCGATAAAAAAAACGGAGGTGGAATGCTGTGATTAGAGAAATGAGAGATGAAGACTGGGGGACAGTAGCAGAGATTTACAAGCAGGGATTAGAAGAGGGAACATCAACTTTTAATACAGAGTGTCCTAGTTTTACTGAGTGGAATGAAGGTCACGTAAAGAATTGCAGGTTTGTTTTTGAGGAAGAAGGGAAGGTTGTAGGTTGGATAGCGCTAAGTCCTTCTTCAAGTAGGTGCGCATATAAAGGCTGCGTTGAAATGAGTGTATATGTAGACAGAAACTATAGAGGTCATGGGATAGGAACAGCTTTGGTAAATACGATTATCCGGGAAGCTGAGAAAGATGGATATTGGAGCATATATTCTGCAATATTTTCAATTAATAAAGCAAGTATAGCCTTACACAAAAAATGTGGTTTTAGGGAAATTGGCTATAGGGAAAGAATAGCTAAAGATCGATTTGGAAAATGGCAGAACACAACTCTTATGGAGTACAGAGCTTCATAATTAGTTTATAGGAGAAGTATTTGAGACGCAGATTCTTTAAATGTCTATCAAATGGATGAGGGGATATTAAAGGAAGACATTGATGCGGCAATAGCATAGATGCACAACTTACAGACTAGTTCATTACGGCTTTTTAAGAGGGAACTTCCAAAGGCCAGATTCCTCATCCCTATGAAATATGACGGAGATATCCCTGTGCCTGACGAAAATGGTAAAACATTGTATTTACCAGAGTGCTTTATTCTGCTACTATGATGATGTTATGATCAAAGGCTCAATTACTAAGAATTTAATTAGATTTGCAATTCCACTTTTCTTCGGTCAGCTCCTGCAACAGCTCTATAACGTTGTAGACTCGGTTGTTGTAGGAAATGTTCTGGGAAAAGAAGCATTGGCTGCCGTTAGTACTACCGGTAGCCTTATATTTTTAATGGTAGGTTTTATAAATGGCCTATTTATGGGTAACAGCGTTATAATTGGCAAAAGATACGGAGCAGGAGACAAGGTCGGAGTATCTATTGCATCACATACAGGTGTTGCTTTTGCGATTGTCATGGGAATAGTAATGACAGTCTGGGGATATTTCTTTACGCCTACGCTCTTAAAGTGGATGGGAACCCCGGCTGACGTAATGCCAAGTTCAGTTCAATATTTTAAGATATATTTTCTTGGTGGACTTGGAAATATACTGTATAGCGCATGTTGCGGTGTTTTTCAGGCAATGGGAGATTCCAGAAGACCTCTGTATTACCTGATCGTCAGCACAGTCCTTAATACGATACTTGATATAGCTTTTGTGAAGTTCTTGGGATTTGGCATTGGAGGAGCTGCACTTGCGACAGTCATAGCACAGTTTGTGAGCGCTGTTCTTGCCTTTGTTAAGCTTACTATGGTGGATGGACCTCACAGGATTTTTATCAGTAAGCTCAAGATGGATAGGGCTACTTTGGGAAAAGAGCTGAGAATAGGCTTTCCTACCGGGATTCAAAATAGTGTTATTGCAATAGGAAACGTAGTTGTACAGTCAAATATCAATGCATTTGGTTCAGTAGCTATGGCAGGCTGCGGAAGCTATTTTAAGCTTGAGGGTTTTGTCTTTTTACCGATCACGTGTATGTGCATGGCTCTTACAACCTTCGTAAGTCAGAATCTTGGCGCCGGAGAGGTTAAAAGAGTCAAGAAGGGCTCTGCCATTGGATGTGCCATTGGCGTAGCCTGTGCAGAGATCATTGGATTTATAGTATTTGCCTACGCGCCTGTACTACTTAGAATGTTTTCAAGTGAAGCAGAGGTCCTTGCAATAGGAACAATCCAGGCTAGGACAGAAAGTCTTTTCTATTGCCTGCTTGCCCTTAGCCACTGCCTGGCAGGGATATACAGAGGAGCCGGTAAGACAACAATTCCTATGATTGTTATGCTATCCAGTTGGTGCCTTCTTAGAATAACGTATATTATTATAATTGTTCGGCTTATTCCGGTAGTAAATGTTATTTTCTGGGCTTATCCGCTGACATGGTCAGTTAGTTCAATAGTTTTTATTATTTACTATTTCAAGGGAAAATGGCTTAAAGTAGCGGAAATCTAAGAGTTATGAGATGACTGTCTGCGAAACATTTTTTAACTGCTAAAACTACTGAATGGAGATACATATGAGATTATTGATTTTTAGACATGGTGATCCTGATTATGCTATAGATGGATTAACAGATAAGGGCAAAGTAGAGGCTGAGCTACTTGCCAGACAGATTAGAAGTTTTGGAATTGATGAGGCATATGTTTCGCCTCTTGGAAGAGCCAGAGCTACAGCAGATTATTCGTTAAAAGAGCTGGGAATGGATGCAGAAGTATTGGAATGGCTTCAGGAGTTCCCGGCGCAGTTTGATCCTAATAAGGCTGATCCGGAAACGAGAAATGCGTATAAAAATGAGCTGAAAGCAGGCGACGATGGGACTTATGAAAAGCGTATAGTCTGGGATATGATGCCATCATACTTTGCTGGTCATTCGGAGCTTTTTGATGTGAAGGGATGGCGTGATAGTAAGCTTTCTAAGGCCTCTAATATGGTAGAAATCTATGATCATGTGACGGAGTGTTTTGACAGATTTCTCCAAGATCATGGATATGAGAGAGCTGGTGACATTTATAAAGTTACAGATGGAAATGACAAAACCCTTGCATTTTTCTGCCATTTTGGAATAACAAGTGTTTTATTATCGAGGCTTTGGAATGTATCTCCATTTGTTCCGCTGCAGTTCCTTGCCACTGCTCCAACATCTCTTACGGAGATTGTGACAGAAGAGAGGGAAAAGGGAATCGCGGTGTTTAGAACACTTAGAATCGGAGATATTACCCATCTGACTATTGGTGATGAAAAACCTTCTTTTTCTGCAAGATTCTGTGAGAGATATGAAAATGAGGATGAACGTCACTGAGATATAAGTTTTTCAATAATACGGTCGCAAGCGAAATTTTTTTGCCCAAAATAATATCCGTTCGTATAAAAAGATGCTGGCAGATAAATGTGCTATCATTTTTATAAAACATATTATTGAGGGGGAAATTATGAAAACAAAACTCATCACTTTACTAATCGCAACAGCTTTAACAGCTTCAATTATCAGTGGCTGCGGTAAGAGCGCAGCTACTAATGTGGAAAGTGCAGCTGAAAATGATGCAAAGGACACTACTGCAGAAACCACAGAGAATATCACCGGTTCAAATGATAGTTCCAAGTCAAATACTTACGAAGAATTAGTAGCTTCTCTTCATGCAGGTCAGTCCTATGCCTACGCTCCAATCTGTCAGGGCGGCGATGCCCTCCTGGTAACAAGCTATACATACGATGATCTTGAAGGGCATATCGCTACATATGAAGCAACTGTTTTTATAGAAAAAGATGGTGCGCTAGAGAAAGTCACAACTGTCCAGACTGCGGGTACAGCATATCCTATTGCCGTAGCCAAAGACAACAGCCTTATCCTGTCAAACCGCAATTCTATACAGAAGGGCTATGTTGACAAGGAAACCGGCAAATATGTGGTAACTGCTGAAGCAAGCATTGATTATTCTAATGTTGAGGCTGAAGAATATCACAACTATCAAAAAGATGTTTCAGATGTTCCTACGGATTCTTCCGTATATGATATGCTCAGTGAGGATTACGGGAATTCTGAAATCCTGAGCTTTACAAGTGCAGGCATTTCTGCAGATGGCACACCGAACTTTGCAGGTGGTGTATATGCAGTGTATGCAGGGGATGACCAGTATAATATCAATAGTTATTTTATATTTGACAGTGAGACTTCAGGTCATACACAGACTCCGGATGGTATCTCAGGAATTCCTTTTGAATATGAGCAAAACGGAGATTCAGTTACTTTCCATTTCGGATCTGCAGACAATGTGACTGAGGGTAAGTTTAATAATGAATATCCATCCTTCCCTACAATAGTTTTTACAGGGGATAATGAATTTGGAGCAGACAAGATCACTCTTACCTGCCTTGGCAATCAGGATCCTGCTACTTTTGACGCTGCTAAATATTACGACAATGACAATAACCTCTACATGCAGGTTAAGAGCTTTAACGAGAACTCTTTTACCGGAGATCTGTGCCGTGAAGAGCGAATCAAAAAGGAATACGTAGAAAACGCAGAAATAGGAAGCAATATTTTCTCTGTTAACGGAACACAGTATACAGCCGTATCCTTCGAAGATGCCAATAAAGAACTTGAGTATGATACTGATGAAGCTTTCAAAAAAGATGTTGTAGGCACAACAAGATTTGACGGTTTCCTTGTAAAGTGCAGCGACGACGATTTCTGCTATGCTCTTGAAAAAGAGGATTATGCTGAAGAATACACAGTTGTCCAGCTGTTCACAGAAGGAAACCAGAGAAAAACCATAGAAGAAAATGTTACCTTTAACATCAAAGAAGATTGCGAAATATATCTTCAGAAGGTAGTTGAAAAAGATGGGACTGCCAATATAGAGACCGAGTACATTATTGGCAGAGAATTTAAAGGTGACAACTATCCCGGATGGTCAGAAGATGCCAAGGAATACTACATGACCGGAGATATGCTCATGGCAATAAGTGTTGCAGACGGTGAATTATACAACGCAGTTCAGGTATATATTCCATAATATCTTTGTCAGTTTAATAACCCTGATTCAAAGGCACGCTATTTAATTGAGCGTGCCTTTTTGTGGAAAAAAACTATTTAGTGATATCATTATGTTAGCTCTTGCTAACATATACTGCGAGGAGGAATTATGAATAATGGAATTTTTGGAAATTAAAGATTTGAAAAAAAGCTTCGGAGCGGGTGAAACCAGGCAGGAGGTCTTAAGGGGAATGGATTTCACTGTCAGTAAAGGTGAATTCTGCGTTTTGTTTTTGCTTGCTTTTAGGCTGCGCTGCGATTATCGTAGTAACTGGACCTTATAATTGGAACAAATATAGAAAGTTTTGGGGGAAATATGAATAGACTATGGTATAAAGAAGCGGCAAAAGACTGGAATAGTGCGCTTCCACTTGGCAACGGATTTATGGGAGCCATGTGCTTTGGTGGAACACTCATTGACCGCTTTCAGCTAAATAATGACAGCATCTGGTGGAGCGGGCCCAGAGACCGTATTAATCCTGATGCAAAAGAAAGCATTCCTGTGATCAGAAGACTTATCCGCGAAGGCAGGATTTCTGATGCGGAGGATCTTGCGAATGAGGCAATGGCCGGTATACCGGAGTATCAGAGCCATTATGAACCTCTTGGGGATTTGTTTATTATTCCAGAGGGAAAAGAACGTATTCAGATTTTGGGAATACGTGAGCATTGGAGCGGACAGCTCAATCGTATTGAGGAAATACCTGATTATAAGCGGGAACTTGATATAGAAAAAGGAATTCATACAGTTTCCTATACCAAGGACGGCGTTAAATTCTGCCGCGAGAGCTTTATTTCCAATGTGGATAAGGTGATGGCCATAAAGTGCCTGGGGTCACGCCTTCGCATTTTTGCTGAGAGAGGTGATCAGTGCGAGAAGGTATATAAACTCTCGGAAAACACACTTTGCATGGAAGGCAGAACAGGAGCGGACGGTGTCAGATTCTGTATGGTTATCCGTGTAGTTAATGGAAACCCTTATATCAGAGGCAGAATGCTCCATGCAGATGATGATGCTGAGATACTCATCGCTTCACAGACTGACTTTTATAATGAAGATCCTGTGGCAGATGCGGTCAGGACCTTGGATGCGGCGCAGAAACTTGGCTATGATGAGTTAAAGAAAAGGCATGTTTGCGATGTGCAGGAGCTGATGGATCGCTGCACACTTGAAATTGATAGTGATAACAGAGATAACATTCCTACAGATAAAAGGTTACAGGCAGTTGCAGAAGGCGGAACAGATAATGGTCTTATCAATCTCTTGTTTGCCTACGGAAGATATCTTCTCATTTCTTCCAGCAGACCGGGAAGTCTTCCTGCAAATCTGCAGGGAATATGGAACGACAGCTTTTCACCTGCGTGGGACAGCAAATTTACTATTAATATTAATGCGCAGATGAATTACTGGCCTGCGGAAGTCACCGGATTATCAGAGCTTCACGAGCCTTTGTTTGATCTGATGAAACGCATGCTTCCAAACGGCAGAAGAGCCGCAGCTGAAATGTACTGTGCGCGGGGATGGATGGCTCATCATAATACTGATATATGGGGAGACTGTGCGCCGCAGGATACCTGGCAGGCTGCCAGCTACTGGCAGATGGGAGCGGCCTGGCTATGCCTTCATATCCTGGAGCATTACCGCTACACTCAGGATGAGAACTTTATGAGGGAATATCTTCCAATGGTAAAAGAGGCTGCTCTTTTCTTCGAGGATTCTCTTATAGAAAACGAGGCAGGTCAGTTAGTTGTGTCACCGTCGGTTTCTCCGGAAAACACTTATGTACTTCCAAGCGGAGAGCGTGGCATGATGTGCGAAGGAGCATCTATGGATGCACAGATTCTGTATGAGCTTTTTAGCGGGCTGATCGGAACAGACATGTTAAGCTCCGAGGAAAAAGAGAGATATACAACCATATTGTGCAAACTTCCAAAGCCTCAGATTTCTGAAATTGGAACTGTTCAGGAGTGGGCTGAGAACTATGACGAAGTTGAAATCGGTCACAGACATATATCCCATCTTTTTGCTCTTTATCCTGGTAAACAGTTCTTTGACAGTGAGGATAAGGATGCACTTTTAAAAGCGGCGCGTGCAACGATTGAAAGGAGAGTATCCCACGGCGGAGGCCACACTGGGTGGTCGAGAGCATGGATCATCAATATGTGGGCAAGACTCTGTGATGGAGAGCAGTGTTATGAGAACATCATGGCACTTGTCAGAAAGTCCATGCTACCTAATCTTTTCGATAACCATCCGCCTTTTCAGATTGACGGAAACTTTGGCCTGGTATCAGGAATTGCCGAGATGCTGATCCAGAGCCATGAGGGTGAAGATAAGCTTTTGCCTGCACTTCCCAAAGAGTGGCCGTCAGGAAAAGTTACCGGCTTGCATACTCGCTCAGGTAAGATAGTTGATATTGAATGGAAAGATGGAAAGGTAATATCTCAGAAATATTATTAATGAAAAGAAGTATAATGATATATGAAACTTTGATAGAAAAGGAGTAAACTCATGAAATTCATATCCTGGAATATAGATTCAATAAATGCCGCACTTACAGGTACAAGTCCTCGTTCAGATTTAAGCAGACAGGTTCTTGATACAATAGCAAAAGAAAATGCTGATATTATTGCCATTCAGGAGACCAAACTTCCTGAAGCTGGAATGAATGCCAAACAGGAAGAGGCTTTGAAGGCTTATTTCCCTGATCATGACTATGTCTATGTCAGCTCCAGAGAGCCTGCCAGAAAGGGCTATGCAGGAACAATGGCTCTTTATAAAAGAGATATCAAGGTAGTAGCCAGTTTTCCAGAAATAGGTGCTCCTGACACCATGGACAGCGAGGGCAGAATGATCACCTTAGAGCACGACAAATTCTTTTTTAACCTGGTATATACACCAAATGCAGGTGATGGTCTTAAGAGATTAAAAGAGCGTCAGGAGTGGGATGTTCAGTACACTAAATACCTGAAGTCTCTTGACGAAGTTAAGCCGGTCATATCCTGCGGAGATTACAATGTGGCTCATGAGGAGATAGATCTTGCAAATCCTGACAGTAATCACATGTCAGCAGGCTTTACAGACGAAGAACGCGCAGGCTTCACTAATCTGCTCAGCGCCGGATTTGTTGATACATTCAGGCATGTACATGGCGACATTCCAAATGTGTACTCCTGGTGGGCTCAGCGCATCAAGACCAGCAAGATCAATAATTCAGGATGGAGGATCGACTATTTCCTTGTCAGTGACAGGATCAAAGACAAGGTTACAAGGTCTGACATGCTGGATTCAGGTGCTCGTCAGGACCATACTCCGATTGCGCTTGAGATTGAGCTGTAAAGATAATATAAAAATTCCTCATATTCCCATCTGATCACAAGAGAAACAAGAGCACAGTGAAAAAAGATGACTTTACTACTCCCGGGGAAAATAGTAAAATAAAGGAAAACGTTTTCCGCAATAAATGGGAGGTAAAGAAAAAAGTGAAAAGAGTAATCATGAAGCACGTTTTTGCTCTTGTAATGGCGGTCATGATGCTGGTGACAAGTGTGTTTGCCGGATTTGGAACGTCCATTACTGCAAGAGCAGATGAGGGAGTTACGCTCAAACTCCACTACCACAGAGAGGATGGAGACTATGCCAAATGGGATGCCTGGATGTGGGCAGATGGTGCAGAAGGCGCCGGATATCCCTTTCAGGATGAGAATGGCGAAATGGTGGCCACTATGTCTGTTCCAGGCGGAGCTACCAAGGTTGGATTTATCGTAAGGACACAGGATTGGGACAAGGATATTGACGCTGATCAGTTCATCGATATATCCGAGGTTGTTTCAGGAACAGTGCATGCCTTTGTCGAATCAGGAGTAGAGGGAGCCACTAAGGAATATGGGGATGATGTGATGACAGGAACAAAACTTAAAACTGCAACCTATGATGGTAAGGATACTATAACAATCGAGCTTACAGGAGAGATAGCTGATTCCTTATTAAGCTCTTTTTATGTAAAAGGACGTCTTGGAGATGTAGAAGTTACCAAGGCGGAGTTAAAAGAAAAGGCTTCAGATAGCCAGTACTTCTACAATCTTACTATAGCTTCTGAGCTTGATAGTAACAGGAATTATCGTGTTGGCTTTGACGGACAGGAATATCCTGTAAACATGCCTATTGTTTATTCAACGCAGGAATTCGAGGACAAATATACCTACGAGGGTAATGACCTTGGTGCAACTTATGCCAAGGATAAGACAGTTTTCCGTGTATGGGCACCTACTGCCGAGGCGGTAACTGTAAATCTCTATGAGTCAGGCGATCCTTGGGAAAAAGACCTTAAGGAAACTGTTGAAATGACAGCAGATGAAAAGGGTACATGGCTTGCAGAGGTATCGGGAGATCTTGCAGGAACTTATTATACATATACTGCGATCATCGATGGATTAAACGTTGAGGCTTGCGATCCTTATGCCAGAACTACCGGAGTCAACGGTAAAAGAGCCATGGTCATTGACCTTGAAGCGACAAATCCTGAAGGATGGGCTGGGGATACCAATCCTCATAGCGGCGAGAAGATAAATGATGCTGTTATATATGAGCTTCATATCCGCGACTTTTCAGTAGATCCTGAGGGAAATATGGTAAATGCCGGAAAATACACTGCATTTACTGAAACTGGTACCAAGACAGCAGGCGGAAACTCGACAGGTGTTGATTATCTCAAGGATCTTGGGGTGACTCATATTCATCTTCTTCCTTTTTATGATTTTGGATCTGTTGATGAAAATGCTACAACTACTGAGAGATTCAACTGGGGCTATGACCCTGTTAACTACAATGTTCCGGAGGGCTCATATTCTACAGATGCCCATGATGGTAATGTTCGTGTCAGAGAAGCCAAGGAAATGGTAAAGGCTCTGCATGACAACGGACTTTCTGTTGTTATGGACGTAGTGTACAACCATGTTTACAGCGGCAAGGATTTCTGTATTAACCGCCTTGTTCCGGGATATTTTTCCAGAATAAATGCTGACGGAACGTATTCGAACGGCTCAGGATGCGGCAATGACACTGCATCTGAGCGCTCCATGGTCAGAAAATACATTGTTGATTCAGTTTGCTACTGGGCTGATGAATATCACATTGATGGATTCAGATTTGATCTTGTAGGACTTTTGGATGTAGATACAATAAATGAGATTGTTTCCAAGGTTCACGAAACTCACCCTGATGTCATTTTCTATGGAGAGGGCTGGAGCATGAACACTGATGTTACCAAGGAAAATATTACCATGGCAACACAACAGTCATCAGAAAAAACTCCAGGTTTTGCCTACTTTAATGACAATATCAGAGACGGTTTAAAGGGAAGTGTATTTAATACTGCAGAAACAGGATGGGCATCAGGCTCCAAGAATGCTGAGAGAGCCATGACTTCTTCATTCCTTGCTACAGAAACCTGGTCCAAGAATCCATCTCAGATAATCCAGTATGCTTCCTGTCATGACAACAACACTCTCTATGACAGAATTGCCATGGCAAGAACAGATCTCGATGAAGAGTCCTGGATCAAGATGAGTAATCTTGCGGCAGCTTTCTACATGACGGCCGAGGGAGTACCTTTCATGCAGGCTGGTGAAGAGATTCTCAGAACCAAGGTTAAGGAAGACGGCTCTTTTGACTCTAACAGTTATAGCTCAGGCGATGAGGTGAACAGCCTTAAATGGGAGACTATCGATGATACTAAATATCAGAAGAATTATGAATTCTACAAGGGACTCATTACCTTAAGAAAAGAGCATCCGCTTTTCAGACTCAGTTCAGGTGATGAAGTAGCTGCAAGAGTTAAAGCAGTAGAGAATCTTGATAAGAATGTCCTTGCCTTTAATATGGATAATTCTGATAAAACAGTCGCAGGCGAACCTGCTGAGCAGATTTTCCTTGCTTTTAACCCCAATATGACTGCTACAACAATTTCATTGCCGGAAGGAAACTGGAATGTGCATGTGAAGGGAACACAGGCTGGAACAGAGGTTCTTGAAACTGTTTCAGGAACACTTACAGTTGATCCTATTTCTGCAGTTGTTCTTGTAAAGGGAGAGAGTGATAAACCTGCAGGAGCCAAGACTCCTGTACTTCCTATTGCTGCTGGGGCTGTAGGAATACTTGCTATATTGGGCGGTATTTTGGTATTTTTGAAAAAGAAGAAATAAGCTTTAATCCAACTTATGATTAGAAATAGGGCGGCTTGTGAGAGTCGCCCGTTTTTTTTTCTATATAGCAATATGTAAGTAGCAATGGACATTTGTGTAAATTAAAATTATTGAGACATCATTGTTTGGCACATTTGTTGTATGAAATGTGCCTTGGCTTACATGGAGGAAGAAAAAATGTGGATTGAGGATGAATACAAAGAAAGTAAAGATAATCCCTTACACAAGGAATTCGGGATATGGAGTAATACCAGATATATTCTTGGTAAGATACTTAAGTACAGGCCGGAAGTAGTGGCTCTTTTATTGCTTGGGATGGTTTGCTCATCTGTTCTTTCTTATTTCTGGGGGATTTTTGGTAAGTATGTAATTGATATTATTCAGGCCGGGCTTACGGAAGAAGAGGCAGTGGGCAGACTTATACGAATTGTTCTTTTGGCAGGAGTTATCGCATGCCTTTTGAACATAGGAAGTGTTTTATCGGATAATCTTATCTGGTATAGATTTATTTATGTGCGTATGCAAATGATCACCGAGAGGATAGCAAGGGTCCTTTCGCTTAAGTATGAACTTATCGAAAGACCTGATGTCCTCGATGTGGCAAGGCGAGCAGAGCAGGCAACAGGTGGAAATATGAACGGCGTCGAAGGCGTGATGCGTTATATGCAGATGCTTCTTACCAGCCTTTTTACTGTAGGGGTCACATTTGTGGCAGTTTTGGTTCTAGACTTCAGACTTATTTTGGCACTGATAGCTCTATGTGTTATTCAGTTTTTGTATTATAGGAAAATAGTCGAAAAGGACAAAAAAGAGGTTTGGGATAAGCTCTCTGATTCCTGGAGAAAAACTGATTATATGGAGAGAGTGACCCAGTATTGTGACCATGCCAAGGAAATCAGACTCTTTAACCTTTCTGAGTTTCTTTCAAAAAAGCAGGAAGATACCTACCGGTATAAGGAAGAAAAATGGGATGTTCATTATGAGCTCTGGTTCAAGAATTCCTTTGTTACTCAGGTAGCAAATGTTGTGATCAAGGCGCTGATATATTCTGTACTGTTTTTTGCGGTATTTACTAAAGATTTATCTATAGGAAACTTTACATTGTTTTTGTCGTTATCTATGGCTTTTTCCCAGGCGCTTTTAGATTTCCTGCAGCGCTTTGGAGATTACAAGAGGGCATCGCTGGAAACGGATGATTTCAGATCCTTTATTGAACTTGAAATAGATGACGATGAAAAAGACTGCATAGAGATTCCGATGGCAGACACATACGAAATTGAATTTAAGAACGTTTCCTACAAGTATGCCAAGTCAGAAACTTATGCTCTTAAGAATCTTAATCTTAAGCTTAAACCTGGTCAAAAACTGGCTGTGGTAGGTCTAAATGGCGCAGGAAAGACTACAATGATCAAACTCCTCCTTAGGCTCTACGATCCTTCAGAAGGCGTTATTACTTTAAATGGCACAGACATCAGAAAATACAGGAGAGAAGATTATTACAGACTATTTGCACCAGTATTTCAGAATGTTGAGATATTTGCTTTTCTCATGTCCGAGAATATCGCTATGCATAGCAGGGACAAGCTTGATAGAGACAAGGTAAAAGAGTGCGCTATTTCTGCAGGTCTTGAAGAAAAGCTTGGTTCTCTTGTAAAGGGAATTGATACGCCCCTTACAAATGTGGTGGAAGATGATGGTATTGATTTATCTGGGGGTGAAAAGCAAAAGCTGGCTCTGGCAAGAGCTCTGTATAAAGGCTCTAAGATAGTTGTTTTGGATGAGCCTACATCCGCTCTTGATGCTATTGCTGAGCAAAGGCTTTATGAACAGTTTGATGAAATGATTGGTGAAAAGAGTGCAGTTTATATCTCGCACAGACTGGCATCTACCAGATTCTGTGACCAGGTTGCCATGTTTGAAAATGGAAGTCTGGTGGAGCTTGGAAGTCACGATGAGCTTATGGAAAAAGGCGGCAAATACGCTGATATGTTTAATGTTCAGGCTCAGTATTACCGCGATAATCCGGAAGAGCAATTAGAAGGACAGGAGGTAGAGAAGGTTGGCTAAATTAGATAAAGACAGTAAAGAAAATGTTTCTACTTTCCATAAGATACGAAAAGTTATAACTCTTTTATTTTCGTCAGCATACAAAAAATACCCGGGATTTTTTATGTGGGAAAGCATAAAGGCAGTTTCGCAGATTCTGCAACCTTTTGTGGCAATCCTGATCTCTCCTCTTATAGTTGATGAGATAGTAGGCGATAGAAATCTAAGCAAATTAATAATTCTTGCAGCAAGCCTTATAATAGGTGAGTTTGTTATTTCGATGATTACCAGCCGAAGTAGCACTGAACTTAATAAATACCAGCAAAGACTGGATGACTATTTTGCAATACTCATGGGAAAACATTCCATGGAACTGGATTATCAGCTGACAGAGGATAAAGAGGCCCTGGATCAGATTGAGAAAGCAAGAACAGGAATGAGCTGGTACTCAGGGGGCGTTTATGGTATCTCAGAAATCTTTTTTATGTTCATTACTAATATAATCAGAGCGATTGGATTTGTCATTGTTATAGCACTGCATGCACCACTTTTGCTTCTTCTTTTGGCTATATATTCACTTGTAAATCTGTACGTTGTCTCTAAGCAGAACAAGATAGAAATTGAAGCCTTTGGAAAGCTTTCAAAGGTAAACCGGCTGTTTGGTTACTTTGGTTGGGATATAGTAGATACAAGGTTTGGAAAGGATATTCGTCTTTATGATGCTCAGAAACTTATGGTGGAGTGCTGGGAGCATAATACAGATAAGAGCAATAAACACTGGAGATGGCAGGCATTAACCCAGCTTCCATATAGTATTGGCGTTAACGTAATATCAGCTATAAAAGGTGCTGCGGCATACTTTTATGTGGGTCTTTTGGCTATAAAGGGAGTTTATGGTATTGGTACCTTTGTGCAGCTTATCAGCACAGAAGCAGCTCTTAACGGAACTTTGAGCGGGCTTGTCTGGAACGTGACGGAACTTATCAAGAATTGCAATTACGCCTATGAGTATGTTTTATTCATGGAATATCCTGAGGCTCTTCCCAAGGGAGAAAAAGAAATTGCTAAAAAGCCTCATGAAATCGAATTCAGGCATGTTTCTTTTTCCTATCCAAAGACAGATAAAAAGATATTGGATGATATTTGTATTAAGATAAGGCCAGGTGAGCACTTGTCTATAGTTGGCTTAAATGGCGCCGGAAAAACCACCTTTATTAAGCTCCTCTGCAGGCTTTATGACCCGACGGAAGGTCAGATTTTACTTGATGGAGTAGATATAAGAGATTACGATTACAGGCAGTATATGCAGCAGTTTGCACCGGTATTTCAGGATTTCAAGCTATTTTCTTTTACTATTGACGAGAATATAGCTTTTGCAAACCCGGATAAGGGCAAGGTTGATGAGTACATCGAGCTAGTGGGACTTAAAGATAAAGTCGATGAGCTTGAAAAGGGTACGCAAACCACTATATTTAAGTACTTTGATGAAAAGGGAATAGAGCCTTCCGGAGGCGAACAGCAGAAGATTGCGATTGCAAGGGCTCTGTATAAGGACAGCCCTGTAGTTATTCTGGATGAGCCTACATCCGCCCTTGATCCATTGGCGGAATATGAAGTATATAAACAGTTCCATACGCTTGTGGGCGGTAAAACAGCTTTTTATATTTCTCACAGATTATCAAGCTGTAAATTCTGCGACAGTATAGCAGTTTTTTCTGAAGGAAAAATTGCTGAGTACGGCAGTCATGATGAGCTTATCAGTATACCATCAGGTATATACGCGAAAATGTTTGAGGCTCAGGCTAAATATTACAGAGATGCAAGCTGATATAGGTGCTTGGCAAGGCAAAAAAGATATTGGGAGGCTTTTGCTTTTATGGATAATAGAAAATGTATTTGGAAAAAAGGTGAAAATGGCGAGAACACATGGATGTGTTTGGTCAAAAAGTTTGACCTTAATAGTGATGCTAATAAGGCTCTGGCCAAAATAGCAGTTGATTCCAAATACTGGCTCTATGTAAACGGCAGGCCCGTGATATTTGAAGGCGGTATAAAACGAGGGCCTGACAGACATTCCATATATTATGATGAAGTTGACCTTGGTGAATTCCTGAATCAGGGGAGAAATACCATTGCTATCCTTGTTTTGTTTTTTGGCAAACAAGGTTTTTCTCACCTGGATAGTGGAAGAGGCGGCCTTGTATTTGAAATGGATATAAATGGAGATACCATTTGCTCAGATGAATCCTGGAAGGTAAAAAAGCATCCGGCATATGTCTCTGCTGATGAAAAAGATGAAAAAAGCAATTTCAGGCTATCGGAGTCTAATCTGTATTTTGATGCAGGCAAAGATATTCCCGGTTGGTATATGCCGGATTACGATACTTCCGATTGGGATAATGCGGAAGTTATCGATGATGCACCTTCATATTGGGGTTCTTTTCATAAAAGAATAATTCCTCAATTAAAGGATTTTGGCTATAAAAAGTACATAAATAGTGATGAGTTAAAGGAACATAAAACCAAGGAAAAAGAAATATTTAAAATGAAGCTTCCCTATAATGCTCAGATAACTCCTGTGCTTAAGGTAATAGCCCCTGCGGGAAGAAGGATAACAATAAAAGCAGACAATTATGTAGATGCGCTATATGATACCAAAAGTGTTATGTCTGTTTATTATACAAAGGCCGGCTATCAGGAATACGAATCCCTGGGATGGATGAATGGCGAGTATATTTATTATGAAATAGATGAAGGCGTTACTATTCAAGAACTTGGATATCACGAAACAGGTTATAATACCGAATTTGTTGGCAGCTTTGTATGTAATGATGCATTCCTGAATAAATTATGGCAGAAATCACTTAGAACACTTTACATCACCATGAGGGATAATTTTATGGATTGTCCTGACAGGGAGAGAGCCCAGTGGTGGGGGGATGTAAATCTTGAAATGCAGCAGATGCTGTACTGCCTTGATGAAAGAGCACTGCTCCTATATAAAAAAGGCGTTGAAATGATGTCCGGTTGGACGTTAGATAGCGGCTATATGTTGACAGTAGTCCCTTCAGGCAAAGATCAGTTTGAACTACCTATGCAAAATCTCGCAGGTATATGGGGATTCTGGTATTACTATAGATATACAGGTGATGCTTCGTTTTTACCTCAGGCATATGAAGCGTCAAAAGAATATTTAAATCTCTTTGAAATGAAGGATGGACTTGTTGTTCATAGAACCGGTAGCTGGGATTGGCCGGATTGGGGCGATAATGCTGATATAGCTCCTATGGAGAACGCCTGGTATTATATGGCATTAGATTCCTTAATTAATATGGCAGAGTTGCTGGGAAAACAAGATGAATCCGGCTCTTTTATCACAAGGAAAAATGACATTAAAAACAGCTATGACAAGAGCTTTTGGAAGGGAAGCTTTTACTATAATAAGACAGATAATGGAAAGCCTGATGACAGAGCCAATGCGCTTGCAGTAATATCAGGGCTTGCAGAACCTGATAAGTATGCTGATATAGTAGAAGTTCTGGAAAAGGCCACAAATTCAAGTCCATATATGGAAAAGTATGTACTTGATGCTCTTTGCATAGCAGGTCGCATAGACAAAGCCATCATCAGAATGAAGACCAGATATAAAGAGATGGTGGATTATGACTACTCAACATTATGGGAGTACTGGAATCAGGATGGAACACTTAATCATGCCTGGTCAGGTGGTCCGCTTATTACTATGTCCAAATATATAGCAGGAATCAGACCATTGGAGGCAGGGCATAAGCGTTTTGAGATAAAACCCTGTCTTGTTGATCTGACAAATGTTAAATGTGATGTTCCATCTGCAAAAGGCCTTATCAGCGTGGAGATATCCAAAGCAGATGACAGATATTGCATGAAACTTAAGATACCAATGGGTACAGAGGCCGATGTATATTTGCCTGTTATAGATCAGAAATCTTTAAGCGATATCGGGTATGAATACTCTTTGACTGCAGATGGTTTTGCTGTATTTAAGTTAAAAGAGGGCGAGTATTACCTTTGATTCATTTAAGTAAACTATTGACTGTGCAAGACTTGAAACTGCATCGTCACACTGGCTGCCGGAGCTTGTTGGTGCATTTATTTCTACAACCATGGAAGGGCTTAATAAGAAGATCAAAGCAGTTGAATCTCATAATATTTTTGCAGAGTTTTTAAATGCGGCATTTATAATCACATGATATCAGTTCAGATGCAGTCAGAGAACTGGAAGATGGCATAATATCAAAGGTGATCAGGCTGCGAGTTCCAGACAATGGACGCTGTACAAAAAGTTCTTGATTATTTCTTCATAACGATCTGCGTCAGCAATGATGTTACGCGTATGATCTGCACCTTCAAAAATGTGCATTTCAGTGTAGCCTTCAGTTGCATTTTCAAGTTCCACAGTATCCTTAACAGGTACTACGCAGTCGCTGTCACCTTGAATGAAGCATATCGGTACTGTGTTGCCATTAAGGCTGTCCTTTGTAAAAATCTTTTTATATGAGTAGCCGAACATAAGGCGGAAAAAGATTACAGCCGGATCAAAAAGTACAGGTGATACGTGAGCTATCTGCTGGGCAAGTTTGCACAGAAGTGAATAAAGAGAATTATAACAACTGTCAGCGATAACAAAAGAGATATGAGGATGGTATTTAAGAGCGGTAAGAGCTGTTACACCGCCAAGGCATTCGCCATGAACGCCGATCTTGATATCATCTCCAAAACGATCAACAGTATCATTTATTACACTGAGAAGATCCTTGCTTTCCTTGATTCCCCAGGTTGATGGAGACTTCTGATTATCACCATGGCCACGAAGGTCAAAGAGAATACCGTTATATCCCATTTTCCTGAATATGTTGAAGTATTTGATTCCTCCAATTCTGCAGTAGGTTGATGAATGAACAAGGATGACAAATTTTTTGGAAGGAACGGCTGAAGGAATATAAGTTGTATGAAGCTCATAGCCGTCAAAAGATTTTATGATATATTCTTCACTTTTCCAGTTCTTATAACCATCAAGAAAATGTCTTCTGTTTTCTTTCTGATAAGCTTTGTTTGGGTCGATGCACTTAACAAGCCCCATTGATCTGGCAAATACAGCACAGACCGAGAGATAAACGATTACTAAAAATATTGTTACAAAAATTACCATATTACGTTTCTTTCCTTGAAAAATAAAATTTCTATTTTCCCCGACAAAGAATAATATCATGAAATTAAAAAAATGCAAATTAATAAATTTCATATATAATCAAAGAGTACCTATAAGATACTTTGTAGTGGCATTTGACGCTGATTACTAATATATTGGGAAAGGATTCACAGGTGAAAACATGGAGAACTTCAAATTTTATGCGCCTACAGAAGTGGTTTTTGGGAAGGATGTTGAGGATCAGACAGGAGAAATAGCTTGTAAATATGGTAGAAAAGCACTTCTTGTCTATGGAAAGGGAAGTGTTATTAAGAGTGGACTTCTCGGAAGAGTCGAAAAGGCTTTGTCTGATTCAGGAATAGAATATAGAGAATTTGGTGGTGCCAAGCCCAATCCTACATTGGAACACGCCAAGGAAGGTATAAAAGAGGCCATAGCTTTCGGAGCAGACATGATAATCGGTATAGGTGGCGGAAGTGCTATAGATACAGCAAAGGCCATTGCTCATGGAACTGCTAACAGTGACCAGGATCTGTGGGCAATCTGGACCCGAAAAGTTCCGCTTACCAAGTCACTTCCTGTCGGAGCAGTCCTTACAATAGCTGCTGCAGGTAGTGAGATGAGTGATTCTGCGGTATTGACCAATGAAGAACTTGGCAAAAAGGCAGGCATCAATACTGATTTTAACAGATGCAGATTTGCCATAGTCAATCCGGCTCTTGGGATGACTCTTCCAAAGAATCAGTTGGCAGCCGGAGTTACAGACATAATGATGCACACCATGGAGAGATACTTTATTCCAGAGAGTCATTGCAATATGACAGATGAAATAGCAGAAGGACTGCTCAGAACAGTTATCACAAACGGAAAGCGTATAATAGATGATCCTTCTGATTATGATGCTATGTGTGAAGTTTTCTGGGCATCCAGCCTTTCTCATAACAACCTTACAGAATGTGGACGAGGCAAGGATTTTTCCGTGCATAAGCTGGGGCATGCTCTGTCTGCGCGATATGATGTGACACATGGAGATTCTCTTTCAGCTGTCTGGGGAGCCTGGGCCAAAGAATTATATAGCGGCGCAGTGCCAAGATTTGCAAGATTTGCAGAAAAAGTATGGGGAATCACTGAAAGTGATGCAGAAAAAGCTGCTCTTATGGGAATAGAAAAAACAGTGGATTTCTTTAAGAGTATTGGAATGCCTGTGAGCTTGAGAGATTTGGGAATTGATCCATCTGATGAAGATTTGGAGGCTTTGTCCCTTGATGCAACTATGCAGGGAGCAGTTAAGCTTTCTAGAATAAGACCTCTTGATGCAAGCGATGTTAAAAAAATCTATCGGGCAGCTTTACAGTAAATGATCCGGGGTGCGTGAGAAAATGTTTTTTCGCGCACCTCTTTTTTTGAAACAATTCTTCCTGCTTTGCTGTATTATTGTTAGGTGAAAAAGTATTGGAAGGGAAAACTTATGAAAAAGAAAATAGTAACTTATTTACTTGTAGCTTCTATGCTGACTGTTACAAATGGTTGTGGCAATACAGTAAAAGAGGCAACTACTGAGACGGGGACTGAGGAGACCTTAGAAAAAACTTCAGTGGAAGCTTCTTCTGAACAATCTACAGAAGAAACTGCTGAGCCGATTGCTGAGAAGCAGAATAAGCCGGAGATAAATGAAGATCTGCTTGGAGCTATAGAACAGCTTGCAGATGGTCAGGAACAGGCTGTCTCCGGAACAGAACATTCTTTTTACGGATGGTATAGTGATGAGTATCTGGAGGGAGAATGGATATGGCCTCAAATAGACAGATCAGCAGATGATATTCTGGAAAAGTTCCGTGCTTCACGTCCGGTTAAGTATCCGGATTCTATCTATGGTGAAGGAGATGTCCTTGGAAGATGGGCTATGGCTACAATCGGTAAAAACAATATTCCTGAGGAAGTCAGAGAAAAAGGCCGTCACATAGGAGCTGCTCACGAATACTGGTTCGGTACTGATATTGCTAATAATTTTAGCAATAATATTCCTACTATGTATGGAACATATTATGCTCTTAAGGATTATTACACTTCCGAGGGCAGAAATAGTGCAGAGTTTTATCAGGAAATGAAAGATGATTGTTGGGGGAGCGATCCTGATAAGGATGCAACTATCAAAAAAATGTATGAAAGCCTCAAGGATGTTATTTCGGACTTCAACAATCTAATTAGAGCACAGCAGTAGGCATATCATATTATTGAATGATGATCACTGAGATAAGAAAATATTTATAGGGAGGATGAGTGAACATGGAACTAAAAAAGGTCACCTGTCCTAATTGTGGCAGTTCAGAAATAGCAAAAATAAATGGAGAGCAGTACAAATGCAATTATTGCAATACTACTTTTTTGATAGATTATGATCAAGAAGATGCACAGATTATAAGTAAGAAGACAGATCTGAAAATACACCGCTCTCGAATGATATTTGTAGCTGTAAGCTTGATATTAGCGCTACTTCTTTTTGGCGGGCTATATCTCAGTAATCAGGATTATACAGAGTCAGAAGCGGTGCAGGAGAGTTCTGCAAAACCGGAGCTTCGTCTTTTGGATACATCAGATATCGAGGCAGGAATTGATCTGTCAGAGTTTACAAAAGCTGCAGATACTTATGCCCAAGATGGTGTCAAGGAAGGCTACACAGGATCCTGGAAGCGAACAGATAAGCCCAGGTTGGTTGGCGAATACTTATTAAATAGCCAGAATGATAA
This sequence comes from Butyrivibrio proteoclasticus B316, assembly GCF_000145035.1. NCBI lineage: Bacteria > Bacillati > Bacillota > Clostridia > Lachnospirales > Lachnospiraceae > Butyrivibrio > Butyrivibrio proteoclasticus. The sequence goes on along the minus strand of NC_014388.1, from coordinate 177,641 downwards.
TAGACTTATATTCTTTTATGAGTACAGCTGGGGCAAGGATGACGGCGAGTCGGATAAACGCTATGTTCCTATCAGCTTTGATGATATTTTCATGACAGAAGACGGCAGGATCAAATCTGATTATAAACCAAGTGTAGATATGCATCTTGAGTTTTTGGGAAACTATTTTGTATACGGATATTTTGATCTAAGTTCTGCCTACAGAGAGAATATTACAGCACATCCGGAGTATACGGTTACTGAGATTGAAGTAAAGAACAGCGAGGAGGGGGAAGAGATGACAGAATCAGAAGTTATAGAGCTTTTAAAAGAACGTGGATTTACCGACAACCCAATTACAACAGAGTACACAGCAGATGGAGAGATGATAGATAAGAAAGAGGTTGGGGAGTCAGACGAAACTCATCCGTATTATCAGACTATTTTTCTATCTGAAACAGGAGAGTATTGGACTATTATTGTGATGAAGGGCAGCGTAATTGCTAATCCTGTCGGATATAATATGGAATCTAACGCACATGGTGCACAGCTGATCTTGTCAGAATCTGAAGTGATAACCAGTTATGACAGTGTAACTAATTCTTTTTCTGATTCAATTCCAAATGAATCAGAATTAATTGTTAAAACGGTTGATCATATAGATGCTGAGACATTGAATTCACTGACTGTGGAAGACATTGAAGCATTGTAAAGCTGGCTTTATGATCAGTTCAGAAATTCTTAATTGTTTTTTTATACATATAGTATATCTTCCGGGCTTATAATCAATATGTTGTGTAAATTGACTTATGAGGAGGAGATATTGTGAAAAAAAGATTATTAAGTATTATTATGATTTCTTCAATTGCACTTCAGGTTGTAGCATGTGGTGCAGCTGAAACTGCAAGTGCAGAGGGATTGAAGGTTGAGAAAGTTGTTGAAACAGAAGTAACTCAGGAAACAGAGAATGCTGCTGTAGCAGTACAGGAAACTGAGAAACCTGCCGAGGCAGCGACAGATGCATCTATTGAAGCACAGGCAGAACAGGCGACAGATGATACCCAGAAACAGACCTCTGATTTTGAAGGACAGTATTATGCCGGAAAAGGTAACCTGAGCATTACCAAGCAGGAAGATGGTAGCTTCCTCATCGAAGTATGGTGGGGTATAAGCGCTGCACAGCAGGGCGAGTGGGTTATGCACGGCAAATATGACGGTGCTGATACTATTACTTACAATGATTGTGTTAAGCATGAGTACACATTGAAGGATAACGGTGAAGTTGATACTGATGAGACTATCTATACAGATGGAACCGGTAGTATCAAGATTGTTGATAGTAACACTATCATGTGGACAGATGATATGGAGCATGTTGCTGATGACACTCCAATGACCAGATAATGATATTTAAGTGACTAAAGAGCCCTATCTCCGGATAAAGAGATGGGGCTTTTTTCTATAAAAAAAGAGGTATATGAAGTAAAAAAGATACCTTTTTATCATCTATTTCCCTGTGCTAATTTAATAATAGCCTAAGAAAGAGGATTAGATGATCATGAAAAATATTGGGAAAATAGAATTTATCGATAACAAAGGAAGCTTTAAGGTTGAAAAGCCTGAGAATACCAGTTATTTATACTATCCGATAGCCGGTGAAAAGGGGCTTAAGGGATGTGTGACGCCTAAGCTTGGCGGAGATCTGATGGTTGATCAGGAAACCTTTATTTTGGAGCCCGTGAGCGTAGAGAATCTTCACAATAACAGAAATACTCGTAACTTCTGGCTCTGCATGGATGACGGGAAAGTATGGTCAGCAACAGGTTCATCTGCTGAGCAGGAGAATAACAAATTCACTGATAAACAGGATGATAGCCTTGTGACTGCAGGTTTTATGTGGCACAAGGCTATTAGAAGTAATAATGAAGCCGGGCTTACAGCTGAGGTTACTTCTTTTGTGCCGGTTAATACAAATGTGGAAATAATGTCAGTTACTATCAGGAACGATTCGCCTAAGGCTAAGACAATTGTTCCTGTAGCTGCCATTCCTATTTTTGGACGTTCTGCGGATAATCTTAGAGATCACAGAAATGTAACTTCTATGCTTCATAGAATTTCAATTATTCCGGAGGGCATTTTAGTTAAGCCAACCATGTCTTTTGACGAAAAAGGACATCGTGTAAATCATAAGACCTATTATGTGCTTGGTTTTGATGAAAACGGACATGAGCCGGAAAGCTTTTATCCTACAGTTGAAGCCTTTATTGGAGAAGGTGGCAGTTTCCTTAAGCCACGAAGTGTATACTGCCAGAAACCCAGCTTCAAAGCCGGAACCGAAATTGCCGGAATGGAGGCTGTTGGTGGCCTGCGATTTGAGAAATGCGTTCTGACGCCGGGTCAGGAAGCCACATATACTGTGCTAATTGGCGTTGCGGACAATAACGAAGAGATAGAGGATATTTCCAAACTCTACAGGGATAATAAGAACGTAGAAAAAGAGCTTACATATACCAGAGATTATTGGAGAAACAAGGTAAATGTAAACTTCCATACACAGGATAAAGCCTTTGATCAGTTCATGCAGTGGATTGCTTTCCAGCCACTTTTAAGGCGTGTATATGGCTGTTCATTCCTTCCTTATCATGACTATGGAAGAGGCGGAAGAGGATGGCGAGATTTGTGGCAGGATTGCCTCTCACTTCTCTTCATGGAGCCGGGCGAAGTCAGAAATATGATTGTTGCCAACTTTGGCGGAGTGAGAATGGATGGAACCAATGCAACAATAATAGGAGAAGGCCTTGGCAATTTCATTGCTGACAGAAACGGCATCGCCAGAGTATGGATGGATCATGCATTCTGGCCGCTTAGAACTCTTCTTTTGTACATCGAACAATCAGGTGATTATGATATCCTCATAGAACAGGTTCCTTATTTCAAGGATTCTATCGTGCATAGGGGTAATCTTATTGATAAGAAGTTTGAAAACGCAGAGAATAAGCAGCTTGTAAATTCCGATAACAAAGAAATGGTGTATGAAGGAACAATTCTTGAGCATCTTTTGATTCAGAACCTAACTTCATATTATGAGGTTGGAGAGCATAATGTTCTAAGACTCCGCGGAGCAGACTGGAACGATGCTCTTGATATGGCCAATGAGAACGGCGAGTCCGTAGCCTTTTCTTATGCTTATGCGGGAAACCTCAGAGAATTGGCCAAACTTATCAGGAAGTTCTCTGCTAGGTGCAAGGTCAATGCAATATTCGTTGCTTCTGAAATTGCTGCTCTTCTGGATCATGCGCAGACAACCGAGGAAAAGACCAGGCTTCTTGCAGCCTATATGAAGACTGTAGAAGGAAATCTTTGCGGCGAGCAGATTGCTATAGAACTATCGGAGCTTGCTAATAAGCTTGAAAGTCTGGCTGAGAGCTTTACCGAGCATCTTAAGAACCAGGAGTGGATCAAGGGAAGCAGAGGCACCGGCTGGTTTAACAGCTACTACGATAATAGCAAAAGAGCGGTAGAGCGTTATGATGAAGACGATGAGAAAACCCGCATGATGCTCACAGGCCAGGTATTTGCAATAATGGGAGATGTTGCAAGTGATGATCAGATAAAGAAGATCACCAAAGCGGCTGATAAGTATCTATATAAAGAAAGCATTGGCGGATACAGGCTTAACACCGATTTCCATGAGTTCAAGACCGATATGGGCAGAATGTTCGGCTTTGCCTATGGAGAAAAAGAGAATGGCGCTGTTTTCTCACATATGGCTGTAATGTATGGTAATGCACTTTATGGAAGAGGCTTTGCAAAAGAAGGCTTTAAGGCTCTTAACACTCTTTACCAGGCATCCATGAATTATGCGACAAGCCATATTTACCCGGGAATACCTGAGTATTTCAGCGCTGATGGAAGAGGAAAGTATCCGTATCTTACAGGCGCAGCATCCTGGTACTTGCTCACAATGATCACTGAAGTATTTGGAGTAAGAGGACAGGCTGGAAACCTCTCTATTGAGCCGGCTCTTTTGGCAAGTCAGTTTGATAAAGAGGGTAGGGCCGGAATCAGCCTTAATTTTGCCGGAAAAAGATTTGATATAACTATAGAAAATCCGGAAAACCTTGAGGCTGGCACATATAAAATAAAGGCAGCGAGCCTTAACGGAAGTGGAATCGGCCTTGAGGAGGGTAGACTTGTTATTCCAAGGGAAATAATAGATAAACTTGGCAGCCAAAACGAAGTTATTGTGAGAGTGGAATAAAATAGTAGACAATTGTCTGAAAATTTTTGATTTAATACGAGGAAATTGCGCTTTGGCGGCGCAACCATGAATGGATGGAATGGACAAGACCGGGATGGCTTTACGTCTTGTTGAAAACCCTGAAATAATACCAGCAGAAGAGAAAACAGTAATTTGTTATTATAAAGTTTAATACTACAATGGTTAAAAAAGTTATCATGGTATTAAAAATTGGTCAAAATCCAGCTCCACAGCGAAATAAAGTAATAACAAATGCTATTTTTTAGTTGGCATGTTATTATTTCAAAATACATGATAATACTAGTAGAGGGGAAAAGAGTCATTTGTTATTACAGGATTTGCGTATAGCATTTCCAAAAGCAATTACAATAATACAAGAATTGCTCCATCACTTGACAGCTTCATAGAAAGAGATTATACTGACTATAAATACTAAATTAGTCAAAAGGATGTGAAGAGATTTGCCTAAGTCATATTCGGATCAGGAAAGAGAATATATAGTTAAGAGACTTAAGGAGGAGGCTGCAAAGTGCCTATCCCAGTACGGTGTCAGACGCACAACAGTTGATGAACTGGTACAGCGAGTTGGTATTCCCAAGGGTACCTTTTATCTCTTTTATAAGTCCAAAGAGTTGCTTCTTTTCGAGGTGATCCAGGACCAGCATGAGGCCATCAACAAAGAACTTTCTGACGCACTTTCGAAAACAGCAGTCAAGGGCTTTTCTGCGGATACTGTAACGGATCTGATCTTTGATTTTTTTAAAATGACAGAAGAGATGCCAATCTTAAAGCTCCTTGATACCGATGAAGTCGAGCTTTTGGTGCGTAAGCTCCCGCGGGAAGTAGTTGAGGCGCATTTCCAGGACGACACCGACACTATCGAGCAGATGCTGTCCATGTTCCCTATAAAGAAGAATCTGGACGTCAAGGTTGTCAGTGCGGCCTTCCATGCAGTGTATTTTGCGACACTTCATAAGAATGACATCGGCGAGGAGAATTATGATGAGGCGCTTCGCCTTTTGATTTATGGAATTGTTACACAGATGATGAAATGAGTAAATACAGTATATTTCAGTCATAGAGTCCGGTTTTAGCCGGACTTTGATTAGCATTTTATTTGACTATATAATCATATATGGTCAAATAGATGCAAATGCTGAATAGATTCAATCAGGAGGAGACATGATGATAGAGGTTAAAGATCTTAATTTTAGCTACACAAAAAAGCCCTTTATAGAGGGCATGAATTTTGAGGTAAAAGAGGGAGAGATTTTCGGTTTTCTCGGGCCTTCCGGTGCAGGAAAGAGTACACTTCAGAAAATTCTTTTGGGAATGCTGCCCGGTTATAAGGGACTAGCCAAGGTTGGAGGCATTGAGTGCAAGAAGTGCGGCTCAGATTTTTATAGAACCATAGGCGTTGACTTTGAATATTCAACTATGTATGAAAAGCTTACTGCAAGGGAGAATCTGGAATTTTTCTCATCTCTGTATACAGGAGAGAAGCGAAACATCAATGAGCTGCTTATGTCGGTGGGACTGGAGAATGACGGGGATAAGAGAGTTTCAGATTTTTCCAAGGGAATGAAGAGCAGGCTGAATTTTATCAAAGCTCTTGTGCACGATCCAAAGCTCCTTTTCCTGGATGAGCCTACAAGTGGCCTTGATCCTACAAACAGCCGTATGATGAAGGACCTTATCCTTGAGGAAAAGAAAAAGGGCAAAACAATTCTTTTGACGACTCATAACATGCAGGATGCAACTGAGCTTTGCGACAGAGTAGCATTTATCGTGGGAGGAAAGCTCTTTGCCCTGGATAGCCCCCATAACCTGATCATGTCAAAAGGGGCTGCGAAAGTGAGCTACTCCTGGATAGAGAACGGAGAGCAGACAGGCAGCTGCGAGCTGGATAAGTTGTCAGAGGATAAGAAGCTCCTTAGCCTTATCGCAGAGAACCGTCTTAAGTCAATTCACAGCAGCGAGCCGACACTTAACGACATATTCATGGAAATAACCGGGAGGACCTTGGTATGAGATTTGGACGATTACTTGGATGGGATCTGCGATTCCAGGCCAGATATGGTTTTTATCTGTTATATGGATTTCTTACGACTTTTTATACGATCATCCTTTTTGCGCTTCCCGAATCCTGGAAAGAGAAAATGGCTGCGATACTGATATTTTCTGACCCGGCGGCCATGGGACTATTTTTCATGGGAGCTATTATCCTTTTGGAAAAGAGTCAGAAAGTCACTTCATATTTTGCAATCACTCCTTTAAAGGCAAGGAATTACGTGTGGTCTAAAGTTCTCTCATTGTGTGCGATATCACTGGTTGTTGCAGCAGTGCTGGCAATTATCGCAGGCCACAAGCATATACTATTGCTTTTTGCGGGGACATTTCTTGCGAGCGTGATCTTTACGCTATGCGGAATAATTGTGGCTACGAAGATAAGCAGTCTTAATCAGTTTATCTTATTTACTGTTCCGATTGAGATAATTGGGTTTATTCCTGCAATACTGCATCTATTTGGAGTTGGTTCTTTTCCAAAAGTATATCCGGCCAACGTGTGCATGGACCTTGTGATGGGAAAAGTGCCTTCGTTTTTAGGACTTACAGTGACTGTACTTACGATAGTTCTTTTGACCATGGGTGCCAACAAGAGCGTTCTCAAACTATGGCAGGAGCAGGGAGGGATAAAGCTATGAGGGCAATACGACTAAGCTTTTTACAGATGTTAAGATTCATGAGAAAAGATATGATGCTGATGGCTGCAGGACTTGCGCCGTTTCTAATGGGAGCCGCCATAAGGTTTGGAATTCCGCTTATCGACAAGGCGCTAATGGCGATCACCGGGATGACGCAGATTTTGGCCCCCTACTATAGCCTTTTTGATATATTCTATGCGGCAATCACCCCTGCTATGTTCTGCTTTGTCGCAGCAATGGTGATGCTGGAAGAAAGGGATGATCATATAAACAGGTATCTTTTTGTGACGGAACTTGGGAAAATAGGCTACTATATATCACGAATAGTAGCTCCCGCTATTGCAGCTTTCATATTATCTGCAGTTCTACTCCCAATTTTCAGGCTGGAAGTAAGCTCTTTTGCCGAGATATTATTTCTATCGCTATCAGGAACACTTCAGGGAATTATAATTGCACTTCTTGTGGTGAACATATCCTCAAATAGGCTTGAGGGAATGGCGCTAACGAAGTGTTCGTCCCTTTTGATGTTAGGAGCAATGGGGCCATATTTCATAAGTCGTCCCTACAGTCATATTCTCTTTTTCATGCCCTCATATTGGACAGCCCTCGAGATTACGGAAGGTAATGCTATTTATGTATTGCCTACGATGCTGGTTTCGGGAATCTGGATCCTGATCTTATTTAAAACGGAAATATAAATAAAACATGCGTCATACTGGCTGTAGATGCTTTTTGTGATGTTCTATTTTACGAAAATGGATTACTTAAGATTGATGCGGTCATAGGAATTAAGGGAGAATAACGAAATATTTAGGCAGGCTCTGACGATACATATCAATATGGCGTCAGAGCCTTTTTTTGTGATATAGAAATTTCTCCGAAATTCCTATATCATAAAAAATGCAGAATTACAAACGGCTATGATGGGGGAATTGATGAAAAACAATCAAAAAAAGTTTGGGAAACTTGGAAAAATAATAATCGGAGTTCTAGCTGTATTAGGGATATTGTTTCTAATCCTCATGCTTATTCCTGATGATGAAGCTGATGAGTCTTTTACGGAAGGAATACATGAAGAAAATACAGTGACAGACCAGCATGGAAAACCTGCCCAGCAGGCTTTCGGTTCAGGAGATTCCGGATCAGACATTGATCTGGTATCAGTCGGTACAGGCGCCAGGTCTGCTACTGTCATGGTCTATATGAACGGGTCAGATCTTGAAACCAATGCGGGAGAAGCAACTACCGATATTGAAGAAATGATATCCTCCGGCATAGGAGAAAAAGTAAATGTAATTATCCAGACAATGGGAACCAAGGAATGGCAGAATTACGGTATATCATCAAAATCTGCTCAGACCTATAAGATAGAAGAAGGCGGCCTTTCCCTTGTGAGGGATAATCTGGGGCAGCTTGACTGTACAGCAGAGGACACTTTATCTGAATTTATAGGATTCTGCAAGAACAATTATCCTGCTGACAGATACATCATTGTGTTCTGGGATCATGGCGGAGGACCTGTTTACGGGTTTGGCTATGATGAGTGGCAAGACGATGAAGAAGCAGGGTTGACAATCAGCGAAATGGCAAGCGCTTTTTCCCAAAACAGTGATATCCATTTTGATATTATCGGTATGGACTGCTGCATCATGGCAAGCATGGAAACCTGCTATGCCTTTGCACCTTATTGCAAATATGCGTTATTGTCTGAAGATTTTGAATCAGGATTGGGCTGGAGTTACAAGGGCTGGATGAATGCCTTGGAAAAAGATCCCGGAATATCGACTCCGCTTCTTGGTAAATATATTGTTGATGACGTCATTACAGATAATGAAAACAACTTTGGAGGCGATTCTGCCTGTATAGGTTTATTTAATGTATCTACCGCCAAAGATCTTTTTAATGCATGGAAAGCTTATGCTTACAAAAATGAAAATGTCCTTTTAAATACGAATTACAGCAGGATGCACAAAGCCAAAGGCAGAAGTCGGAACTTTTGGGATTTCTGGGGCTTTGATGTAAGTGATGTCACTCTTTCTGATTACTATATCAGTGACATTCTGGCACTTATGGAAAGCATAGACAACAGCAGTAAAGAGGCACAAGACCTTACATCCGCACTGAAAGCTGCTGTGGCATATTATGGCCATACATCTGACAAGAACGAGCTGACAGGGCTTGCGGTATCACTGCCATATGGTGATCCTGATTTTTATGATAAGCTGAAGGGCGTGTACAGAGATATTGGCTTTGATGAAGAATATATCGACTGGCTGAATGGCTTCGTGTCCAGCTACGGGTATGAGGATTACTTCGATTTCGGTAGTTTTGACGACAACTGGGGCGGCTGGGAATCATACGAAGAAGAATATGGCAGCAACATAAGTGGCGGTGGTTCCTGTGAATATGGCTATGACTATGAAAACGATGAGTACGATGATGGCTGGATCTATGATTTTGAGGAAGAAATCTGGTACATGTATGAGGACGATATACTTTATTTGTATGATGATGAGACAGACACCATATTCTATTATGATGAGCAGGACGATAAGATCTATTATTATGATGAAGAAATAGATGACTGGTGCGAAGTAGAAGAATGAAAAATGTAAGAATTAAGACGATCAATTGCCCTATTGTTTTGTTGCTTCGTATATATAATCAGTTGTACAACAAAGATAAATTATTGTAACTGAAAAAAATATTTCGCAACTGACGGACTAAGGAGGAGCAAACATGACAGTTATGGCAATGGAAATAAAAGAACTAAACGTTAAACAGCTAGAAAAAATAACAGGTGGTATGGGACCAGTTACTTCAGGGAAAGGCCCGAAAATTAAGGTAAATTTCTCTAAGAGCGAATATTTAGAACAAAAGAAAAAACAAGAAACTCTTGTAAATAACTGAAATAGCAAAAGGGGCTGTCAATGTGACAACCCCTTTTATTAAAAAAGTTGCAACCGAACCTGTTATAATCTTATTAGGATATTTTTTGCATATTCTTTGAGATGAGGAGGTAACTTTTATGATTATAGCAATGGCCAATGATCACGCTGGAACTCAGATGAAAGAGGAGATAAAAGCATATCTTATCTCGCAGGGCTATGAAGTTAAAGATTTTGGTACATATGATGATAAATCCTGTGATCTGTCAGATTTTGTATATCCTGCAGCCCTGGCAGTTGCCAGAGGAGAATGCGACAGAGGAATCTTTTGCGATGGTGTAGGGTATGGAAGTGCACTTATCGCAAACAAAATCAATGGCTGCTATGCAGCTGTGTGCCAGGATCCTTTATGTGCCAAGCTGGCCAGAGAGCATACTGATTCTAATATTCTTTGCCTTGGGGCGAAGATAATAGGTGGGCTAATGGCCATGGAAGTTGTAAAGACATGGCTAACGACCAGCCCACTTATGGAAGAAAAATACAGGAGAAGAGTGCAGAAAGTATGCGAAATAAACGATAAGCACTGTGTTCCGGTAAAATAGTTTGGGAGAAGGATCAGATGAATTATATAGCAGAAATGAGAAAACATGTTGGCCATGATCTTGTCATGACCGTGGGATGCGGTGTGCTTATAGAAAATGAAAAAGGAGAGGTCCTTCTTCAAAAGAGAAGTGACACAGGAGAATGGTGCGTGCCAGGCGGAGCACTTGAACCCGGTGAGACTTATATAGAAGCAGCGACCAGAGAACTGTCAGAAGAAGTAGGGATAAAGGTATCTGACCTTAAACTGTTTGGTCTTTATTCCGGTGATGACAGGGAGATACATTATCCAAATGGAGACGTAGTATATTCTCTTTCAGTTATCTTTATTACAAAGAGCTTTACAGGAGAAATCTCTAATTCAGATTCAGAAGTACTTGATCACAGATTTTTTGATAAGAATAGTATTCCCAAGGAGCTCTTTTACGCTGATGCAAGACCTATCCTTGATTGGGCAAAAGGGAAAAAAGAGATAACAGTAGAATGAATCTGCCTGACTAATACGTAATCCGAAGGAGAGTAAAAAATGGGGAGTATTGAAGAAGCAAGAGATATTTTTTCCAAAGATCTATATGCAACTGAGCTTTCTGGAATAGAGATTGATGAAATTGGTAAAGACTACGCTAAGTGCAGTATGAAACTTACCGACAAACACAAGAATGCCTATGGTGGAGTCATGGGAGGAGCAATCTATACTCTTGCTGATTTTGCTTTTGCCGTAGCATCAAATTATGAAAAGGAACAGGCAACGGTAAGCCTTTCTTCACAGGCAAGTTTTATGTCTGCAACCAAAGGGAGTATTCTCTTTGCAGAGGCAAAGCTCCTTAAGGATGGAAAAAGAAATAACTTCTTTGAAGTTACCGTGACTGACGATCTGGACAAACTTATAGCTGTAGTTTCCTTCACAGGAGCACATGTATAGTGATACACCTTCTCCAGACAATATTGAAGGACAGTAAAAATTGTATCTTCCGTGATAATCGACTATCCAGATTTCCTGCCTATATCATGGGTGCCCCAATAGAAGCAGTGCTTTTATCACCAGTTATTCTGCCACTATTCAGCTCTCAGCTAATATAGGCATTGTAATTATCAATAGCGGTTCTGCCTATATCCAGTTAACCTAAAATATAGGCATTATTTTTGGGCAGCCATATACTGCTACAAAATGCCACTCCCGGCATAGAGGCAGTTTGCCCTACGTAAAATCAACTGCCTCTAGTGGTAATACCCGGAATATAGGCATGCGTAACTTTAACTTAAAAAAAGTAGTGTGTGAAATTTAATCATTATCCTGGTTATCATCAGTTCCATAAACGTCTACCTGGGATGCCTGTCTTTTATGTTCTTCTTCTATAGCAGCATAGTGTTTAACAGTTGTATTTACGTCTTTATGTCCCAATACATCAGCCACCATATAAATATCACTTGTTTTGTTATAAAGCGCTGTACCATAGGTCCTGCGAAGCTTATGTGGCGTTAGTTTCTGCGAAAGGCCAGTATTCTTACCGTATTTTTCTATCATATGTTGAATGCTTCTTATTGACATTCGTCTATGTTTTAAGGATATAAAAAGAGCTGGATCTTCAGCATTTTCAAGCAGGGTAGGACGCTCGTTTTTGATATAATCCTTCAAAGTATTTCTTATTAATTCGTTTATGTAAAGATGATCCTCATAACCACCTTTTCTTACAATCGTAATGGAATTCTCATTAAAATTGACATCTGCAAGATCAAGCCCAGCACACTCTGACACACGGATTCCTGTATTTAAAAGAAGTGTCACAATAGTCAGGTCTCTTTTGGCAGTAATCTCAGACATTACTCTTGAGTGATAGCTGGCAGAATTAACATTTTCTACGGAATCAATAAGCTTCTGTACCTGTTCAGAATCGAGCCTCCGAATATCTTTTTTCTCTGGATCTTTCTTTTTTACAACTGCTTTAATCGTTGGATCTGCATTAAGATAGTCGTATTTAACCATATATTGGAAGTAATTCCTAACAGCAGCCATTTTTCTGGCAATTGCACGCTCATTAGCTGGCTTTATATTGCCTGTTTTGTCCGGTTTATGGCCTGAAGCAACATAATTTTGAAATTCATTGATATCTTGTGGCCCAAGATTTTCAATTACTTCAAAAGGAATGTTTCGCAGTTCAAGATTTCTACAGATAGGATTCTTTTCTTTCAAATATTTATAGAAAAACAGAATATCCTGTGCATAGTTAAATGCAGTACTTGGCTGATATCTCAACAGACATTCGTCTACAAAACCGTGCACATGCAGAGGTAATGTTGATTTAATATTCTCTGTGTCCTGCCTGCGTTTTTGCTTCAGGGAATTGTAATATGCTGAATTCTCACCCATTTTGCGCCTCCTATAGATAGCATATCACAAAAGGGGAATTTTGTGCAATGATATTTGCGTTAGCAGCACGATCCAGCGGGAGGTGAACCCCCTGTCTGACATCGTTCTTTATTGGCTTTATTTCTTTGTTGGATATGCCGTTAATTCTTCAAACTCATCTACCGGCATAGGCTTGTAGAAATAATATCCCTGCATTTCCTCACATCCAAGACTTCCGAGGAAATCAGCCTGTTCCAGTGTCTCAACACCTTCTGCGATAATAGAAGTTCCAATAGCATGGATCATCTGGACCATGTAGCTAAGTATTGTCCGACCCATCTTTTGGTCACCTGAACCGGTAATAAATCGAAGATCAAGCTTTATGCGATCAAGGATAACTTCTTTTAACATATTCAGTGATGAGTAACCACTTCCAAAGTCGTCCATTTCAACTTCAAAGCCTGCTTCACGAAGTTTGGTTGTTGTTTTGATGATGGTATCGGAGTTTTCGACATATGCGCTTTCCGTTATCTCAATACGAAGTTGACCAGGCAATAGGTTATAGAACTCTTTTAATGTATTAAAGTGGTAGGCTACATCAGGGTTCTTTACTATATCAAGTCTTGATAGGTTTACTGATACACACAGTTGTCTGCCCTGATCATTCCATCGCTTCAAATCCTTACACACAGTGTCCCAAACGTGACAGTCAAGATCATAGATAAGCCCAGCATCTTCCAAAACCGGAATAAATTCTCCCGGAGAAATGTTTCCATCCTTCTTGCTTTTCCAGCGGCAAAGAGCCTCTGCACCAGTTATCATCCCAGTCTTATAGTTGACCTGTGGCTGATACCATACTTGTATTTCCCCAGACTCAATAGCTGCAGGAAGGTGACTTGCGATACCGGCACTTTTCCTTCCCATGTCCCACTGCTTTGGGTTATAAAACTCAAATCCTTCTTTCTTGGATTCTCTGACTTTTCTTTCTGCAATGCGGGCATAATCAAGCATCTTATCCACGTTTATGTCTTTATAGTCTTCAGGCATAAGAACATAAATACCAGAGCAGAGCCTTACAACAAAGTCTTTTCCACGATCGCTAAAATAATTGCGAACAGGAGTCAAAATATATTTTTCATCCTGAAGAATCTGTTCATTGCCGCCAATACATCGAAGGATAACAAAATGATCTCCATCATACCTTCCTATAGCTTCTTTATCGGTAAGTACTTCAAGGCTTCTCTCAGTCCAAAATTTTAACAGCTCATCTCCGGCCTTCCAGCCAAAGCTGTCGTTGATGAACTTAAAGTCTTTTATGTTGTTATAGGATATCGTATACGGTGTATCAGGGTTGTTAGTGAGTAGTTCCTCAACTTTTTTACGGAATCCATTGTGGCTGAGCACACCAGTGAGAGGATCGATATCCTCCATTATCCGCATCTTTTCCTTCTGCTCTTCAAAATATGCTTTCTGTCTTAGGACAATCATTATAACAAGAGCAGCAAAAAGGATAGTCCCAATAATAAGGAAGTACTTATATTGGTAGAGATAGTCTTCAAAAGTATATACATAAAGATCTCTGGTAGTGTAATCAAGGGCTATAGCCTGTTTTTTGGTTTCAGGAATAGCTGCAATTCCTTCGTTCAGAAGTTCAATTCGTTTTTTTCCCTCTGGGGTTTCAAGAGTTCCGGCACGAAAATCCATTGAAAACATGGCAGAAGGCTGTACTTTAAGATCATTATAGGATGGCTTTTGAAGCACATAGCTCCACGCATATGAGTTATGTAAAAGTGCATCTACCTCTTCATTTCTAAGCGCTTTAATGCAATCAGCCATGGAATTGTAAAGGTTTATCGTTATTCCAGGGTATAACTGCTTTACAGTTTCTGCTACTCCGCCCTGTGATTTTAGCATGCCTACTCTGATGGTATTTATGTCAGAAATAGAGTGCTTATCTGTAGTCACAAGGGTAAATGGGGTCTGGATGAGATTGTCCGATACGATGGTCGCTTGACCAGATGCACTTGAAACAGCACTTCCAAAGGGCATAACAAGATCGTACTCAGTACTATCAAGGGCTTCCTTAAGATTTGATTTACTTATAGCTTTGAATGCGACATTGAAACCAGCTTCTTTGGCAGCGGATTCCATAAGATCAACGCCGATTCCTGCAATCTTGCCGTTGTCTTTATCAATGTAAAACATAGGACATCTGTCTACAGGCACACCGACTGTAAATTCTGTAGCAGGAGAATCAGACGAGGCATAAACAGGCGTCAAAAAGACTCCCAGATAGATTACCAGGAAAAGGAGGGCTATGCTGATAGTAGTATGGATCCTTTTTGATTTCATGATACACTCGCCTTATTGTTTGTTCTTTGCTTTAGATACTCACACTTAATTCTAACATTATTATGTTAAAATACGATAAATAATAAATAACAAATCGATAAAGGCGACTTCTAGTATTCCGGCATTGCTAACTTATGCGCATACGAGACTTGAACCAGGGATTCACGGAGCACCATTAGAACATAAAAAAAGTGTTCCGACGCTATATGAGTCATCGGAACACCATAGACCGACGCAGCATGGCATTTCCATCCTTGCAATAGTAACATCCCTTATGTCCTTGTTACTGATAACTTCTGTCAGTTTTTCAGTGTAATCTCCCTCATCCGGTTTGGGACATCCGATCATTGTAAACCTGCCTTGCATCAGAAAAAGAAAAGTATAAAACTTTATTCGACAGGGTAAATGAAACAACAATACTATAAAATTCGAGGCATTTAAGCTCTCTTATGTTTAAAGTGATGCTGTCTGGGTTTGTGCTTAAATGCAACTATGTTTAGAGGCTTTTCATCCTTTTTTGCATAATTCTCATATGCCTTCTTATAGTGTTTCTGTCCGGCCCAGATATCGTCAGCTACAGGCGCCCACTCTTTTGCGTAATCATCACACTTTGCACACAGATGTTCAACACTTTCTTCAGACTCTTCATTGGTACCATGAGCTTCTGATCTTTCGACCATATCCCTTAAAAGAGCCGGATTTTCAAGCATAGGGCACGGTCTTAAATGGTTCTTATTGAAAGGCTGGCCCTTATGGTATTCCATGAAAAGAGGACTTTGAAGCATCTCAAGTATTGAATGTGTATGTATATTGGTGTTGGAGAAGTGGACAAATACGCATGGTTCAGCATCTCCACTTGAATTGATGTGGAAATAGTTTCTTCCGCCTGCGATGCAGCCACCGACAGCTTCACCATCATTCTGGAAGTCCATAGGGAAGAATCCCAGGTCACATTTGACGCTTCTAAGGAACCTTATCTGATCCACCATCTTCTTTCGCTGCTCTACTGTAGGCATAAGCTCAGGAACAGCATTGTTTCCAACCGGCATGTAGTGGAAGAAAAATCCGAATCTAGCACC
Source organism: Butyrivibrio proteoclasticus B316 (assembly GCF_000145035.1). Taxonomy (NCBI): domain Bacteria; kingdom Bacillati; phylum Bacillota; class Clostridia; order Lachnospirales; family Lachnospiraceae; genus Butyrivibrio; species Butyrivibrio proteoclasticus. The sequence continues at coordinate 161,430 of NC_014388.1, read as the reverse complement.
TTTTTCAGCAATGAACTCGATGAACTTGGGATCAGTCACTGCCTCGATGTTGTTTCTTGTATAGCAGATGGAAGTACCATAAACTATTCCGTACTTTTTGAGTAGATCCATGGCATTCATTACTGCATCATAATGACCAAGGCCACGTCTTGCGTCATTAGTCTCAGGAGTTCCCTCGATAGAAAGCTGGAATGTGAGATTTCCAAGCCTTACAACTTCTTTACAGAAATCCTCATCAATAAGTGTTGAATTGGTATAGATAGAGAACTCAACATCATTGTGCTTTTCTGCCAGTTTCAAGATATCTTTCTTCCTTACAAGAGGTTCTCCTCCTGTCATCATGTAAAGATATACTCCCAGCTCTTTTCCCTGGGTAACGATTTTGTCCATATCTTCAAAAGACAGATTGTGCTTAGGTCCATAAGTACCTGACCAGCATCCCGCACAGTGCATATTGCAGGCGCTTGTAGGGTCAAAAAGAATAAGCCATGGGATATTGCATCCGTATTTTTCCCTGTTTGCCCTGATCATTTTTGTGCCTCTGAAAAATGCCTCATAGCCAAGATTGAGCATCATCATCTTTGCAACATGCGGATCTGTCTCATCTATTACTTTATTCAAAAACTTAACCCATCTGTTATCCGGATCTTTAAATGCCGCTCTTACTTTATCAAGGCTTTCTTTTCTGGCTCCATCTTTACCCCAGAATTTCTCTGCCTGGTCAACAAGCTTAAGATAAGTAGCAGTCCTGTTCTCCGTTTTATCGAGATTTGCAAGGAACCTGTCAATCAGTATGCTAAAAGCCTGTCTTTGTACTTTGTGAGAAATGTTTTTTGCTAATTCCATACTTGTTATGCCTCCCCAAACGATGCTACAATTATTCTGATGTAACAAGTGTAACGCCACAGCATATTAATAACAATGGCTCTACCATCGGACATGACAATATTTCGTTTAAGTGAACCGATGTTACATTCTTGCATTTTTTGTAACGTCGAGAGGGAGAAAAAATGAAAAGCTCAAAAGAATCTTTAACAGAAATGCAAAAAAAAGAAGTTCTGAGGATGAATAATAAGGAGTCCAATCAGCTGACAAGAGAGTGTCTGCAGCTTTCGCTTATGCATCTAATGAGCGAACACCCTTATGAGAAGATCACCATCAGCGAGATAGTACGCCGTGCAGGAGTATCAAGGACGGCGTTCTATCGAAACTATACAGATAAAGAAGATATCCTGCATGAGCTTGGGGATGAAATAATAAAGCGTATAGCGGAGATCAGCGAAAAGCCCGAACTGCACGAAAACCCACATCTGTGGTTCGAAGATATTTTTCGGGCTGTCAAAAACGATAAAGATATAATATCTCTGTTTGACCAAGCCGGAATTCTTCAGAATGAACTCTTTCTTGAAAAAGCGGTCTCAGAGCGGCTCTATCCTACAGCTGACCCAGAAAAGAAGTATCTCAGACTTGCTGCCGAAGCTGCCATTTTACAAATACTCATAAGCTGGTTCAGGGATGGGATGCAGGAAGACGAAAAACAAATGGCTGATATCTGCGTAAATATCTTTGATAACGCTTTGAGCAGACTGCCATAATTAACAAGGACCTCTTCTAACATGAGAAATGATCCTTCCTGGCGTAAACGAAGTAATTCTTGCGCATATGAAGCTTGACCCCGGAATTCCCTTAGCACCAATAGAACATAAAATTCGGATATAATGCTCATTCCAGCAAACTGGAATTGTTAGCACTCTGTCTTATTGCACCGGAGGCATAAAACATAAAATGCAATCGCCAGAAACTGTGATACCACAGACACAGTGACAAGATACACAGGATTCAAATCATACAGGGCACCGAGAAGCCAACTGCCCAGAAACCACGCAATACCAAATCCTGTCTCAAATATTCCGAAACCGGTGCTTCGCATGGAACGCGGGACGATTCCGCTGACAGCTGCTTTCATAATACTTTCCTGCGCACCCATTCCAATCCCCCACAGAATTATCCCAGCTCCGATCAACCAGGCATTTCCAGTCATAAAAACAAAATATGAGAAGAATGTGCTGCATAGTGTGGAAATGATCAGAGCCTTCAGCCCGACCTTATCATAAAGCCAGCCAAAGAATAGTGCAGCAAAGGCATCCACAGCCATTGCCCCAGCATATAGCAGGCTGAGCATGGATTCATTAAATGCTCCGGTATTAGCCGAATGAAGTGTGATCAGGGTGAAGTCTGCAAAGCCAAAAGCAAAAAAGCAGATGGCCGCCATGAACAGAACAAATGACTTCCTGAATTCAAAGCTTGCCGGTTTATCTTCCTGCTTTTCAAAGATCTCCGGATCAGGGTATCTTATCTTTGCTGTCAAAACAAGAGCTATGGTGATCATTGCAGGAACAAGCAGTATCGCAAAAGAGATTCTATATGTTGTAAAAAGGTCGTCTGTACCTTTTACAAGAGCTGTTACAAAAAGCAGTACCGGTCCGAGAAACGCGCCAAGCTGATCCAGAAACTCCTGATAGGCAAAGCCTTTTCCGGTTCCGATCTCGCTTGCCGCAAAGCTTACCAATGTGTTTTTGGCAGGCTTTTTTATCGCTTTTCCGATACGCTCCAGGATCACAAGACCGCAGGCCCAAATCCAGCCATGTTCAGGTACGAGTGCCAGTGCAGGAATCGCCAGAGCCTGTATTACATAGCCTGTGATAACAAATGTCCAGTATTTCTTCGTTTTATCTGCTATAAATCCGGATATGAGCCTTAGTGAATACCCGCACAATTCTCCTATACCGGACACAAATCCGATGGTTGTAGCGGATGCCCCTGCGAGGTTCAGATATTCGCCCAATATGCTTCTGGCGCCTTCATGAGTCATGTCCGAAAACAGACTTACGATTCCCATCAGGGTTATAAATATTATGGCGCCAGACAAAGCCCTTTTTTTATCCATGTTCTACTCCACTAATCCCGATTTGCTTATTTCATTATCCTGAAATTCAAAGTTTTATTATCGTCGCAAGTTTCTTTCCGCATAGAATTCCAAATATGCAGCAACAACAACTCAGTACCACATATAATCCGCCATTCATATATTGTTTCTTCTCAAACAAATTAAAAGCTTCAAGGGAAAATGTAGAGAATGTGGTAAAACCTCCACACACCCCTGTCTTCCAGAAAAGAATGGTATTATCAGATACACTTTCTCGGTTACTGGTAATTCCAACAACGAATCCAATTAGTATGGCACCGAGGATATTTGTAATCAGAGTTAATATCGGAAAATAAGTCTTAACAGGAATCAGACTTATTGCATATCGCGCTACTGCACCCAAGGCACCACCAAGTGCTACAAATAGAAAATTCATATCAACCTCTCTATTGTCATATATACTGAAATTTAAAAAGTATTCTCTGCCTTACTCTTAAGATAGCTATCAGCCTTTTTAAGCATCTCTTTTTTGTTATCATACTCTATGGTATTGATAGCATCTTCAAGTTTAAGAATCTTCAGAGCTTTGACCTCGTCTGGTCTTGTTATGCTCGGAGATGAGTCTTTATACTTAGCAAGGAAATAAACTACCTGCTTTGTCACTCCAGGTTTTTCTGAAAGCGTATACTGTTCGCTTGCTCTAAATTCAGTGTCTAACTCGACTTTCAGATTTGTTTCTTCCTTTATTTCACGAAGCGCAGTTTCTATTTCAGTCTCGCCTTCTTCCATATGTCCTTTTGGAAAGCTGTGAGATCCGCTCATCTCCTCAACTAAAAGATATTTTATTACTCCACCGTCTATAGTGTATACTATTGCCCCGCAAGATTTTTCAAACTTATCATTGAATTCTTTTTTACCCAGTTCCATGTAAATATAAAGAGAAGGATCTTCTCCTAAAGCAATAACATACTCAGGCATTTCTTTCTGAATAAATCCCAACTTACGGTACAAATTTATTGCCTTGGCATTAGCTGGATGGGGATCAACCCACAGATTTTCAGCTCCTTGTTTAAAAGCTTCTTGAATAGAGTATAGTAGCGCCTGCGTTGCAATCCCTCGGCCCCTGGCAAATTCAAATAACTTAATATCCAAAGAAGCATTTTTAGTTTCCGAATCAATACGATATTGAGTCTCACCGCAGTATTTGCCATCTTCAAAAATTGAATAATGATTTTGCTTTGGTCTTGCAGATATGAATCTATCTAACCATTCTCGTACTGCTTCCCCTGTTTCATGCAATCCTCCTGGCCAGATATACTGCATGACGTCTTCATCTGCCCACAGGTTTTGTATATTCTTGATATCATCATATGTTGATTCTTTAATAGTTATCACTTAGTTCAGCCCCTAAATCTTTAGTTTGTCTTAATCAGTTTTAACTGAAATCTAATCAGCGAAATGAATCACTTCTACAGATTATAATGTCCTAATTTTCTCCACAACTTTTTTAAACTCATCATATCTAATTTGCTCAGAAAAGGTTTCATACCCTTATATTTTAATAGTTGAAACAAATAAGGAAAAGCCTTGTCATCAAGGCTTTTCCATTATAAAATCCATCTTTAGTTATCAGTTCTCGAATCGGCGGATTAACAAAAATATTGCGTCTTTGGGCTAACCTTCTAGGATATCCAGCTCATCATCAATAGCTCTGGATACAAACTGGTTTATTGTGATTCCTTCATTGGCGGCGTATAATGCTATTTTCTTGTGCTGTTCGGGTTTAATACGGACATTGAAGGAGCCTTTAAACTCACGCTCAGGCTCTTTACCAATCTTTTTGCAGTAATCCAGGTAATTATCTATACAGTCATGCATTGACTGGGTAAGCTCTTTTACCGATTCTCCATGAAAGTTCAGAGAATCATTGATTCCGAGAACATGACCGATAAAAATCTGATCTTCCTGGTCAAATTCTACCTTTGCATGATATCCGTTGTATTCCATCAGTGAACTTATCATTCTATCTCACCTACTTCCTTTAGAAATGCTATGACCATCTTTACATGATACCTGTACAGCTCATTGCCTGGGTGTGGACCGTCAAATTGAAGGATGCGCTTGGTTTCAACATGATAATAGCCTATTCCTGAGCCTCTTCCGCCCTCGAACTTTTCGCAGCCACATTGCTTCATAAGTGCGTCCAGTTCTCTTATTGTAAAACTTGTCGGTGCGGGTTTTGACAGTATTTTTTCTAGTAATTTTGATTTCTTTGGCACAGTAATTCCTCTTGCAACTATTTTCTAGTTACAATATAACACTTTAGCCCTACCTCGTCAATTCCAACAGAGTAACAGCTAGCATTTCCTTATTTCATACATATCTTCATGTTTCAGATACAATACCTGATATGTCGGTATTATTAGTGTGTTCCATGGATCAGATATATATACTCCGCCTGTAGACGTTGCTGATTTCTTGAACTGGATCCATAGGTCATCTATCATATCTGACATGATGAAAAGTTTAAGATAAACTTTATCTGCTTCAGATTCGCCAATTTCGTAAAAACGTACACCACCTACACAAGTAATATCTTCCAGAGTATATGACCGTAAATTTCTTTGCATTACAGGCCGGATGTTGTGTCCAAGGCAGTCTGCGCTGATAGCATCTGAGCTCTTCTAAGCCCTGCATTATCCATTCTTCTGTTCCGTCTTTATATTTTACCCATGCATTGAACAGAATTTACGAAATAAACAATGAGTGGGCATTTTCCACTAGTTTCTGCATCTCTTCCTGAGTATTCTTAGTTGGATCAAAGCTCTTCATTGTGCCTGATGCCGCATCATAATATAGCGCAGTAATCTGAGGGCTCATATTTCTGGCCGCTTCTGCACGTTCCTTTGCAGCCTGCGATGAGGCCTTTGCAGCAGCAACAAACTTATCAAGCCAGTCTCTTACCTGTTCCCCAGTGTCTGCCGGTGATGTTATGATTTCTGAGAGTTCATCAAATGGCGTTTCAAATATGATCTCATCAGATACTACCAGATCTATTCCTGCCTTTTCAAACTGCTTCTTAAGTGCATTTACATATTTGTCAGTCGAAAAATCCTGTGTCAGATCAATGATAAATTTCCCACTCTGACATGTCATATTAAGCACAAGACCGCTTGAACAGTTTGAATACAGGTGTACCTCATCCACAAGTTCACCCGGCATATCAAACTGACCTATGTAACTTATAAGATAAGTGTCCAGCGCAAGATTTTCCATGAATCCAAGGAGTTTCTGTCTTCCTGCAAATGAATGAAAATGTCCTATGACACTCAGAAGCATATTGATATTATTAAATTCCTTTGCACAGTGATCATGCTCTTTCTGGGCATTGAGAAGCCTTTTATATTTCGCAGCTATTTCACTGTCTGAAAGGTTCTCCTCTTCTCTTCCGTAAGGCAGAGTCATACTCTTAACACAGTTTTTGAAGGTGTCATCACAACCTAATATATGTCTTGCGTCCATAGGGAAATTACTTACTATAGTCTTATCACAGTCTAAAGAAATCTCTTTTATCCCTCTGCTCATCAGTATGCTCAGATATGTGATCGGAGATGCGCCGATGCTCTTGCAGGAATCCATAAACTGCTTCTGTGAAAAACTGATCTCATAACGCCTATGATCATCTTTATTCTTTGTTTCAGGAAGCTTATATCCCTTGTCGGACAGGCCTTCAATCTTCATGCTTTTTCCATTTAGCTCGTACTTCTTTTCACACGGATCAGTAAGTTCGGCTACCGATAGTTCAGATGCCAGCAAGTGATGTTCTTCTCTTATCTGCTCATATTCACCCATGTCAGCATTTTTATAATCACTGTAGAATCTGAGCAATGTCTCGAGAAATGTCTTTGCACCTCTTCCATCTGTAAGCCCGTGATGAAAAGAGAGTTTTAGGCTCTTTTCCCAATATGTAACTCCCATGAGATGATAGTTGTTACTATGTCCGCCCAGTGGGATAAATCCATCTTTGTGATGTGCCTCAAGCTTCATTTCATTCCTTACCGCATAGAAATCTCCATCTTTTTCTATGAATTTGACGCCAAAGTAAGGGTATCTGATGACAGTGTCTGCTATCGCCAGTTTCAGAAGTTCACCATTTATGCCTTCCCTCATCCTGACATCATAAACCTCACTTGGAAGGCCCTTGGATCTGTATAAATAAGGCATTCCAGACAAAGCCTTGTCACCATTTTTAAGTATTGTTTCTACATTCTTATTTTCCGTCATTATGCTTCTCCTGTTATCTCTTTAGCAAGTTCCAGAATTTCAAAGGCATATTTTTCTTTGCCCTTTTTCAGAAGCTTCTTGTATAAAGGATAGTTGATGATGCAGACTGCGGCGCCTACTATTCCCAAAAGTACCCCGATGAACATGAAAATAGCTCCTGTTCCAAATACGCCAAGTCCAAAGCACATTCCTGTACCAAAAATCAATGTCCCAATGATTCCAAGTGTCATGGCTGTTATAAATGCTGGAAGCTTTGCTCTTTCATCAAGCTTTTTTAGCTGTCTGACCTTATTTGTTTCCTTTGGCATGTAATCCTTTGCTACGCTTTCTGCATAAACCTTATCTAAATCGTTCATTGTATTCTTCTCCTTTTTTCCTCTTGTTTGTAATTTTTTATGCAATTTTTCCAGTTTCTTTAAGCCATCTGATCTCGTCACGTATGGTTTCTCTGTATGATCTTGTAGTATAACCAAGTTCCTTACTTGCTTTACTTGAATCAAAGCGGTTGTTTCTTGCAAGATTATAAACAGAGAAAGTTGTCATAAGAGGCTTTTCGCCTGTCTTTTTAGCTTTTTTCTCAAGTATCTTAGCAATGAAGTTTGCTGCTGATATAGGTAAAAAGAACTTCATCTGTCTGCAGCCACTCTCCTCTGAAACAAGCTTTGTAAAATCCTTAAAGCTGACAGGTTCATTTCCAAGTATGTAACACTCTCCGCTTTTTCCCTTATCTGCTGCTCCAATGAGTCCGTCAGCCAGATCCCTTACATCACACAGATTAAAGCTTCCGTCAATTCCGGCGGGCATCTCACCATTGATGATATCAACCAGAGTCTTTGTGGTCTCACCCATTGCAAAGTCCTCAGGTCCGAGGATTCCTGAAGGGTGAACCACACATGCATTAAGCCCTTCCTTTGCAGCCTTGAGCACCACATTTGTTGCCATAGCCTTTGACAATGAATAGCAGCCTTTGATCCTCTCAGGATCAAGCGGGATCGAACCCTCACATTCTCTTATGCTTCCCTTCTCTTCCTCAGGTATTGCTCCTGTTGATGAGCAATAAACGAGCTTTGAAACATTGTGCTCTTTGCACATCTCTATGATATTTTCTGTCCCGCCGACATTTACGTCCATGACTTTCTGGCTGTAGTCGGGATTAACTGTTACGATGCTTGCTATGTGAAGCACGATCACCTCTGTATTTTCAGGCGTGTCAAAGAATCTCTCCAGGTCATCTTTATTACAAAGATCTCCGTATACGATTTCTACTTCTTCCGGAAGATATGCGGCTGACTTATCACCTTCAAGGACAAATGCCCTTACTTTTTCGTTTCTATCAACAAGCTTTCTGCAGACTGTGCTTCCAAGAAATCCTGCTGCTCCTGTTACCAGATACATCTTATTTGTTTGGCTCATTTATCTTTTCCTCTCTTATTTTCAATTTGTTTTTTGCTCTTTGCTTTGAGCTTGAAGTCATTATAGGAAAATGAGCACACAAAAAGAACAACACTTTTTGCAAAATGTGTTGATTTCAGGAGCACAGGTCCCGACACGTTTTGTAAAAAGTGTTGATTTGTAAGTCCGATATTATCAGTTTTTCCTTTATCTCTACTGATGTTAGTAAAGTTTTCTTCGAGTATAACTCACTATCACATTATCCCGACAAACGGGATTTCACGAATCAATGAGCAATACAGTCTCGGGGTCCTTGAGAGGCTGAAAGTATTTTCTCCAAAATATCATTCTGCTTATATGCATGTTCAAAATCATCAAGTTTGTAGCATGGAATATGTGGCTCAAAAGCCAGATCAGCAAAATACAAGGCCTGAAGGCATCTCATCCCAAGGTCTCTGGCAGCAAAAAGCTCCTTTGAACCGCCATCTCCGACATACAGGCATTCCTCAGCTGTAATTCCCAGCTCCTCCATTGCTTTTTTATATATTTCATAATCCGGCTTACATATTCCCTGCTCATATGAAAGTAATGCGACATCTAAGTACGGGAAAATAGAGCTTTTTCTAATAGCATCAGCTTCATCAGAATAACAGTTACTTATAAGTCCAATCTTTATGCCGCGTCTCTTAAGTTCCTGCAAAAGAGCTATAGTATCCACGGGAGTTCGTTCAAATATCCCTTCCAGGTTCTTCCTTCGCTTATCTGAAAGAAGTTTTACGGAATTCTCACTGTAAGCCCCCAGCATTTCAAGAGCTTTCCTTATTCCTTCCTCTATCGTGCAGTTTCCGCAGCTTCTGTCATGCTCTGTGGAATGCCATGCTTTTTTGAAATCCTCAACCGGAATGTTTAAGTCTGTCGCCATGTCTTCGCTAAAATATGTACTCCCGGAAAACATCGAAACAAGCGTTTCAAACATATCAAATATAACAGCTTTAGTCATACCAGGTTCCTTCAATCAAATGTTTTTTGTGTTATTATTCCATTCTCATATCTGTTTACTCACAAAACACCTACAATCAAAGAGATGTAATCTGACACAAAAATAGTGTAAAAATACATATGCCTGTATTAACAGATTTCAGTCAATTCCATGAAATACGCCCCTTCCGAGGATATATCATCCGAAATGGCGTGCAATTTTACAAAGAATATTGCCAACTATTGCCGGAAATATATTATTGAAATACCCAAAAGTCTCTGTATTGCGTTTTCAGAATTCAAAAGCAGATAATTCCACCCTGAAAGCCAAAATCTTTTAACGATTTTTAATCGTTTTGAAGCTTCTTACAAAATGTATCGATGGTAAGGTCATTTTGTTCTGATGGTTTAGCCTTTGGATCGATAAGAATGATGTTGGCATAGAACTCATCTATTCCAATGTAGTCGCGAAGCTTTGCAAAAGCTTTTTCTGCACCGGCTCCACTCTGGCATGCAAAAGCAGATATTCTCTTTCCCTTGAGTGCAGCCTTGTTGTCTTTTACAAATGTCCTGATAGGCGGAGTAAAGGTTCCGGCCCATACAGGGAATCCAATAACCACCTGATCATATTGTGAAAGGTCAACATTATATGGCTCAAGTTCAGGTGTCTCAGCCATTACAGCACTTTTGCCGCCCCAAAAGAACTTCGAAAAGCCCTTATCTGAATAAGCTTTCTTTGGAGCAAGCTTCAAAACATCTGCAGAAAGCTTGCCTGAAATGGCATTTACTACATACTCAGTGTTCCCCTCAAGTGAATAATAAACAATAATTGTTTTCATCTCTTTTCCTTCTCCTTTAACATAGCATCCCGTATTGCCATGGCAATGACTTCGTTTGGAGCTTTCTTAATAGCTTCAGCCTTGGGATTCTCCTTTATTTTGATCTCAGATTTTGCAGTAGTTGCAGGTAATTTCTTCATAGCAGCTATTTCCCGTAATCAAATCTTTTCAAGATACTTCACCGGTACACTTTTTGTCAGCCATACTTTATTTGCTGACAGGAAGAATTCATAACCATCTTTTGTCATTTCCCATGCTTTGACCTTATAGATGACAGGTTTGCCATGACGAGAGCCAACAGTGACAGCAGTGTCATAGTCTTTTGAAAGGTGCACATATAGCCTGGACTTTGGAATAAGGCCTCCTTCATCTATTGAAGCTTCAAACTTTACTGCGCTGCCATGATATAAGATGTCTGGAGGTGTCGCTTTCTCAAGTTCCACATCTACCGGTATGGAATGCCCCTGGTTGGCCCTTATCAGAGTCTTATCTTCATTAAAAGAGTACCTCTGCTTGTTGTCAGTTCTGACAATCTCTTCAAGCATCTCCATATTAAAGTCATGGTCCTTTGAAATACCCGCTATGAGCTCGTCAACATTTGCCCAGCCATGTTCATCAAGTGTAATCCCAATTGCTTCAGGCTTGTGCCGAAGTATAAGTGCTATATATTTACTAATCTCTGTTAAACCCATTTCCCGTTTTCCCCTTATCTAAATCATTCAAAAGCCTTAATGCCAAAAGTACTACCTTTTAATTGTAGCAAAAATCCGCCCACAAAGTGAGCGGATCCATAGGGTATTCTATGTTATTTGTTACTATATTAATACATCGACGATGACACTAGGAAAGCTCTTCTTTTCGAAGCCCTGACCAACACGTTATCATCGCCATAAGGCTGGTCATCATAATCCGGCGTCGCAATTTCTCTTGCCTCCATGCCTTCAAGCTGTCCTTCTGCCCTGATTACGGTAATCTCCTTATCAAGCTGATTCATTATTCTCTTCCCCCTCCAACAAATTCCTTTTTATTTTATCATCTGAGGGAAAAGAAATAACGTCTTGACTTTGTCGATTATGGTAAATTCAAAACCATATAAAACACTACACAGATAACGGCAGTACCTGCAACCATCAGCGCATATGCTACCGGCCACTTACCATCCCTGTTAAAACCATGAACTGCCCTCACCGACTCCACGTCGGAAAAGGGTTTCTGTTATGCCGCATGGCGGCATGAACCTGTAGGATGCTCTATGCATCCTGCAGAACAGGGCATGTCCACTATGCCCCTATCCCATTGGCTTACCTTTGGGAATACTTTCCTTAAGATGTTTGCAGCTCCATTTATGTCTGCATTTGTTATTGTACCATCGTAGTGCCTGTAAAGTCCCCTCTGTATCCGCTTTCCTGAAAAAGTGGGGTTATCCTTCGCATTCTTTTTATACACAGGGATATAGTCTTTTGCAAGAAAGTCTGCCTTTGATGTGTAGCTTTCTTCCGTGAGAACAAACTTTATACCATATTCAGCAAGTTTGTATCTGAGCATGTCTGCAAATATCAGCATTGGTATCTGCACAAAGTTCTGGTTATTGACATGTCCTATACCTATCTCCTGTTTCTGGTATGCATTATGTCCCATCACTACTACATCTACATGGTTATCCCTTGCATAGGCTGCAAGCTGTCTGCTCACCTTATGGAACTGATCCTTTATCCTTCTGTTCCTCTTTTCAGTAAGAGCATTCATCTTTCTTGTCCTGTACCTGTTGTTACATGTCATAGCACAGGAAGAGAGTCTTTTCATCTCTTTGTTGTAAAGCTGGTTGATTGACTTGATCACACCTCCCTTTATCACAAATGGCCTTGCACCAAAAGTGTTTGCTACAGCAGCTATGTTGTCTGTTCCGGGATCGATAGCCATTACTCTCAAGCCCTTCAGATTTGATACGTCCGAAAGGTCAGAGAGGATATCCTTATCAGACATTGGCATTATTCCTTTATCAGGAACAGAAAGAACTACATCCAGGACAAAACTGTTTCCGCTGGGCTTTATACGTACTTCCTTAAGGCACACTTCTTCAGGGAGCTGGCCAAGAGACAGCCTATCCTTTGTCCCCGGTAACTTTAGATACCCATCCTTGATCCTGCATATCTGATTAGTCAGGACAGCTGTCTTGAATGATCCCTGTGACATATATCCCGGCATCTTGGGGCGACCAGTAAATGCCCCAGGATTCCTGCCATATACTTTTACAGCTTCAAAGAAAGACTTATAGTCTCTGAGAAGAAGTTTCAATATCTGCTGATTAGCCTGTGACGGAAGGGCATAGTACGCCTTATCCCTTGTAACCTTTAGCAGATGATCAAGGGCATTATACGAGAGCCACTTGCTGTCACCAAGATATTTGGTCCCCAAAAGGCTATCCCTGACGAGCCTGTAAATCATCATCTGATTGGAGAAAAGAGGCTTGAACAAGACCATTGAATCTACTGCAGACGAATACTGCCTTAAGATGAAATTTGCCCTGTTGTACAGAATGGCTGATGATCTGCAGATGTCCCTGCAATAGTCATAGAGTATGTGGTTTTTGCTTATCCTGTATTGCCTTGTTCTGTACACGGTTGTAAATTCCTTGATAGTATTCTATATTTAGTATTATAGCACACTTTTTAAAAACAGGCAAACATTTGTTCTCTTTAGATAAGGGGTAGATTTATGCAGAAATCGATGCTGGAATCAGATATCCTGAACGAGTACAGAAGAGGCTCACATTCCGTATACAAACTCACATACCATGTAATTTTCGTGACTAAATACAGAAAGAAAGTAATCACAGCTGTCCAAAGAAGTGAGAAATACATATAGAACACACCTTGAGAAATACCTATGGGGAGATTCACCCTTCTGGAGTGCAAGTTACTTCTGTGTCACTACCGGAAGTGTTTCTCTTGATACTGTCAAGAAATACATTGAAGATCAACGAACAGAGGAACACAAACGCAAATACATTAAGACGGGGAAATACAAAAAGAAAAGCTAGTGCGATTCATCCCACAACCGACTTCATCGGAAGGGGTTTTCTCGCACGATATTTATAATAATATCCCTTGGCATTATTAAAAATCCAGGCTGTCACTATTCAGAAGAAAATACTTCATTCCCATGATTACATATCCCTCATCATTTCTCCATGGTTTTGAAGATCCATTTACAAGTACAATTTTCTTGAAAGAGTCAGGAATGTTTCTAAACGAATTGTATTCCTGCTGCTGTTTTTCTTCGGTGGAAAGATCATATGCGACCTGGATATAGTAACGTTGATTTCCCATGTTGGTCACAAAGTCCACTTCCAGTTGCTTTCTCACGCTTTTACCTTCACTATTCTTCTGATTCACTTCCACCACACCAACATCCACGGAATATCCCCTTGCCAAGAGTTCATTGTAAACAACGTTTTCCATAAGATGCGTTGGTTCTTGCTGCCTAAAATTCAATCTGGCATTTCTAAGTCCAACATCAGTAAAATAGTATTTAAGGTTAGCGGCTATGTATTTCCTGCCCTTGATATCATATCTGTTTGCTTTTGATATAAGATATGCTTCTTCCAGAAAATCTATATGAGAAGATATCGTTTTATGTGTATAGCTGCTATGTCTTTCCGTTTCAAAAGTATTCGATATCTTTGTAGGATTAGTGGGAGATCCAATCGCAGATGCAAGTATATTTACAAGCGTATTTATCTCATCCTTATTCTTTATCTTATTACGCTCGATAACATCCTTCATATAAACGTTATCAAAGATGCTTTTGAGATAGTCCATCTTCTGCTTGGCATTATTCATATCAATAAGAGCCGGCAGCCCACCATAATTCAAATACGCATCCCAGGCATCATCGTATTCACCACCAAAAGCAGCATAAAACTCAGCGAAGGTAAGCGGATATATATGTATCTCATCCCCTCTGCCTCTGAACTCAGTGATAATGTCCTTTGACAAAAATTTGGAATTACTTCCCGTAACATATACATCAACATTCTCTATTCTCAGAAGGCTATTTAATACTTCCTCAAACCTATCCATGAATTGAACTTCGTCCAAAAGAACGTAATTTTTCTCGCCATCAAGGATTTTTTCCTTAATGTATCTATAACACGCCTTAGGTTCACGCAATTCATCAGCATCGATACCATCAAGTGCAATCTCAATTATATGATCAGCACCAACACCACTGTTAAGAAGATACTCCTTATACAACTTGAATAATAAAAATGATTTGCCACAGCGCCTGATTCCGGTGATAACCTTTACCATTCCATTATTCTGTCGTTCAATAAGCTTATTTAAGTAGACATCTCTTTTTATCAACATCATATTACCTCTTTTTGCAACTTGACGCATTTTCTGGTAATAGGATAGCTCCGTGCTCAACTTATGTCAATACTTTATTACCATTTTTTGCGTCTTGACGCATTTGGGGGTAATATAAACTCAAAAGCCTCAAGACCACTTTGTCTACAGTCTGAAATATATTTTTGACACCTACATCATTTTATTGAAATCCAGTATCTCTGCACTATCTCGCCATCATCAGTTACAAGCTCATTTTCCAATACACCGCCATTGTTCTGGATTGACTTGGCAGAGCCAATATTATTTTTGTCACAGCAGATTAGTGCCCTATCAATACCAAGCTTTTTGCACTCTTCGAGGGCCAGACCAATCATCTTTGTGGCGTAGCCCTTACGCCTTTCTGATGGTCTGATGCCATCTCCGATATGTCCGCCGCTTTTTAATAGGCCATCATTGAGATAGTGGCGGATATTTACTGCCCCAAGAAGTCTATCTTTCTCGTCATCAAGCAGAAAAAAGGTTGAGTCAGGAACCAGGCCATCTCTGGGATTAGTAAGCTCCAAATGCTCAAGATAATAATCAAAATCGTGATAATCGTTTTTAAAAATGGCCCATGGTGAGTGGTTTGTGTGGTTCTTTTCCTGATCCTTCTTCCACTCATCAATCATTTCTCCCAGTTGTTTCTCGTAGCTCTTTGTTAGCTTAATAAGTTTCAGACTCATACTCTTTCTCTCCTCAATAAATTTCTTTTTCTACAACATTTAGCCACTTGCTAATTTACCCGACAGTACA
Organism: Butyrivibrio proteoclasticus B316; assembly: GCF_000145035.1. NCBI lineage: Bacteria > Bacillati > Bacillota > Clostridia > Lachnospirales > Lachnospiraceae > Butyrivibrio > Butyrivibrio proteoclasticus. Next base: position 145,867 of record NC_014388.1, on the reverse strand, counting down.
CAGTTCGCCACGGCGAATATATCCAATCTTTTCATAGCAGGCATTAGACGCTACGTAATCTGCATCTGTGTAGAGCATGGGAAGATATCCTTCTGCTCTTGCAAGTTCAGTTACTGTGTAAACCAGATTCTCGGCGTAGTGCTTTCTCCTGCACTCTGGCTTGGTATACACAAGGCTTATGCTGGCCATGTCACCGTTTGGAACATACTTACAACAAGCTGTAGTAATTCCTTTATCTTGCCAAAAGAATGTCCTTCTATCTTCTATACTTTTCTTAGCATTCTGCTCATAGGCGGCTCTATCCATTATATCTATGCCTACTGCGTTGTGGAAACCATCTATCAGGTCAACAAGCTCTTCACAGTCATCCTGGGTGCACTTGTGCAGTTCTCCAGATGCCTTCTCCTGAGGCTCTACGGACTTGGGACAGTCATAGGCATACATATTTTGTCTGATGAATAGCTCTTTTCCCTCTTTTTTAGCCCTATTTATGAAGTATTCAGCCAGTTTATACTTAATATTGTAGTTGTGATTTCCATCAAGAAGGCCGTTTTCTGAAATTACATCGTAAGCAGCTGCCATATCTTTATCCGTAGCATCATCCGGAGTCCAGATCCATACAGGAAATGGCTCTTTTGAGAAGCAGATTATTACTCTCTCATGATCAGATAATATCAGCTTGCAGGGGCCTCCAAGGATGCGACGCAGAACAAAAAACGTATATCTGTCCTGATCCAGGAGCTTATAATCTCTTTCATCAACAAATTTGTCCATAACTATCCTCCTCTTGATATAAATGTCGGGTGCGATTTCCTTGTGATATGAAAAAACCTCATCAAATCTATAGTTTGATGAGGCATCGGTTAAAATATGAAAATGCTAAAAATGTATAAACCTAAGCATTTATCTCGTCCTCATCAAATGCATTAACAATAAATCCCTGATCAAATTTGTTCATGGATTTAATAGTTAGCATTGAATTGACGAGATCAAGTTTTTTCATAATTCAAATCGCTTTCAGAAAATATTTAGTTGTTAGTATAACTTTCTGACAACTGTATGTCAACTTTTTATATGGACACTACTCTGCTCAGATCCGTTTCATCATGCTGGTATCAAGTATTTTAATATTTGACACCGGAAGATCTCAATCAAAATGTTCAGAAAAAGGTTCATTGCATTTAATGTGCAAAACTACAATCTTAAACCGCATAAATACGTTTCCCGAAATCGACTTGTAAGTGTCCACGAAACCAGATGTTTTTGTGAACACGCGACAAATGTCATTAGAAGCCAAAGTGCTGATACTGGGAACCGTAAAAATGGGTACTGTTATATAATACTCAATTGTGGTTTAAACATACTTGAGAGGAAAAAATCAATACATATGGAAAAATGTATCATTCTGCTTGTTTGTTTTATTCTTATTAAGCAAAAGCAATCCTCAGGCTGAAGCAAAATTCATTCCATCAATAGATTTATCAAAATCCTTAAATGCATTTTCTATTAATTCCGTTTTGCTTTTATCAATAGCTTGTCATAGCACTATCGTCAGTAATAAGCTCGTTTCCCTTAATGGGGAAATAGATTATCTTGTTGTGATCATATGTAAGCACTGCACATGCATATAAAAGTGCATATAAAGCTTCCCGGTCACCGATAAGCTCTTTTCCCCATTCACCGCCAACAGCGTTCCAGTGAATACTAGAGGTATTTCTTGGAATAAGTATCGTATGCTCGGCATTTCGCAGCCTAATATGATACTTATCGAACTTTATTTTCAAGCATTGCCTCCTTTGTAGTTATAAACCGGCTTAAGGAGCTTTGTGATCTCAACAGTCTCCTTTACAGCCTCTTTGATGTAATCAATATCCCTGTAGGCAAAGGGTGCCTCATCCAATGTGTCATTGCTGATGCAGCTTGTGTAAATTCCCTTCATGGAAGCCTTAAACTCAGACACTGTGTGACTGGTTGTAACCTTCTCTCTAGATGAAATTCTGCCTGCCCCATGAGGTGCTGAGCTGTTCCACTCATCATTGCCTTTGCCGATTCCAAGGATTACGCCATCTCTCATGTTTATGGGTATGATTACCTCCTGATTCTCCTTAGCGGAGATGGCACCTTTTCTAAGGATAGCTGCTCCATTTGTCTGCTCAATGTAGTTATGGATGCAGCTCTTTTCATCTGTTACCTTCCACTTCATTCCCTTGCAGATTTCCTTCATAATGATGTGACGATTGAGCTCAGCGTATTCCTGAACAACCTGGATATCATGAAGATAGTCTGAAAGAAGCTCATCTGTAAGGTAAGTAAGCTCATATGGAACATTCTCTTTTCCATGCTCCATTAAATACTTGTGTCCTTTGTCCATGTAATACTCTGCAACTTCCTTGCCAAGGTGCCGGCTGCCACTGTGAATGATCAGATATCCCTCTCCGTTCTCGTCTGCATCAAGCTCAATAAAGTGGTTTCCTCCGCCAAGAGTTCCGATACTAAGCATTGCCTTATCATCTCTGATGTGCTTAAAGCAGTTGAGTCTTCCGAGGTCAAAATCTGATGCATCCCTGTGAACAGTGTTTCTTACCTTGAATCCAACCGGAACGTTGTCTCTAATCACTGTATCGAGCTTCTGGAAATCCTTTCTGATCTTTCCAAGCTTTACCATGCTCATACCACAGCCAATGTCGATTCCGATAAGTGCAGGAATTACAGCCTCTTTTACTGTCATGGTAAGGCCTATAGGGCCCACTTTTCCCGGATGAACATCCGGCTGTAAACGGCAAGTAGTTTTCCATAAATTACGGCATTTAATTTTCCAGAAAATGCGGCAAACAATTTTCCATAGTTTGCGGCATTTTATTTTCCATACCGACAGTTACTATAACTATCAGCATTTGTGGGCTCCGCCCACAAATACCGGTAGTATTCTTGATTAAAGAATTGCTGCGTACTTGGGATTGCTTCGCAGTTTAGAAATGACATCTTCTGAGAAAAGCCCGATATACTGTTTAAATAAGCTTTCGCTGATATAAACAAAACGTGAAGGTAGTTCAACTGCGTCACTTACACCTGCGTTGGTTGGCCTTTTTATAGGTTCTTTAGCGGCCTCCATAAAGCTAGTGCCATGCTCATAGGCTTTTCCAAAACAGTCTGTGGTTTGTTTATAATCTTTATTCCTGTTACAAATACGCGCTGCATTCAAATAAAGCAGGCATATATCGCTATTAAACCAACCATAATTACCATCTCCAAAAGTTGACTTATAAAGCATAGCAAGTGAAAGATATATGTCTGGATTATTGGCAGTTGCAAAATGCTCAAAATTCATATCTAGCAAATCAGCCAGTTGATGAAGCAGTGACAGAAGGGCTTCACTTACATATCGATCATATTTGCTGTCATGTATCATCACTGTACGAACCAATTCACGACAACTTGATAGAGAAGAACTTTGAAGGGCGATTTCTTCTATCTTCTGATAATCTCTGAGCCTGCCAAGTACTCCAATGAGCGAGAAATGAATAAGCTCTTTCATATGAATATCGTCACAGTTCTGGTAAGCTTGCTCAAATAGCTTGGCAGCTTCTTTTAATGCAGCAGTTTCATTCTTTTTTCTTTTGTCATTCGATGCAATCATCGAAAGAATCATAGCCAGTCTTTCCTGCAAATGCCATTCGTTTGGAAATTCAGATAATGCTTCTCGAAGAAACTGTTCATGTCTTTTTAATTGCTTTTTATCAGGAATAACTCCTGGCTCCAATAGTCTGTTCGCTTTCTCAATGTATCTTGAAAGAGTACTTTCACGATCATTGTTGTAACCGAACAGCTCATCGATTGAAACATGAAAGTAGTTGGCAATAGCAGGTATCATCTCCATATCTGGATATGCCTTGTTTGCTTCCCATCGTGATACTGCTTGATTTGTTATGCCTAATGCGGTTGCAAGTTCATCCTGTGTTCTTCTGTCTCTTTTACGTAATTCCTTAATTTTGTCGCCTAACATGATCCTCATATTTAATCTCTCCTTAGATGAATTCACCGGTGTGATTTCATTATATCGAAGGATATGTAGCAGACCAATAATCAATTAATTGTTTGATACTAAACTATTAATTTATAAAGCTTCTTATAAGTCAGAAAATATCGAATTCTTCGGAACCATCTGGCAGCAAATCTATTGGACTTGGGGATTCATCTTCGTCAGTCCATCCCATGAGCCCTTTAAGATAAACTTCTTTCTGAGCTTTGGTCATGCCCTTCATTTCCTGTTCGATCTCTTTATCCAACCGATAAACATCAAGGAAATCCATAGGCTCAGAGCCTGTCATGCAGAGATATTTGGAACCGGGATTTTCTCTGGGATTATGACCATCCATTACCCATTTGCGCAGTAATGTTTTCTCATAGTATGTCATAGGAACTTCTTCCTCATATCTTTTCAGCTCCATAGCATTATGATACGCATAGTCTGCCTCAGTGAATTGATAGTTTTCAGGATCCTTCATGAACTCTGCATAATCAAAGAAATAATCCTTGGGATAAAGATTTTCTATGTTAAACCGCTTTCTTTTTGCCATTGTTTTTCTCCTCCGTAACTAAAAATGACTTTCTATTTTCGAGTCTGTAGCTCTTTCCATCAATCTGAATCTTGTCGCATCTGTAGGACAGCCTGTCAAGAATAGCTGTAGCAAGTGCTGCATCCCCTAAAAACTCTGTCCATTCCTCAAAGCCTTTATTGGTCGTGAGTATGATAGATGTCTTTTCCTGCAGGTCTGAAAACAGCTGGAAAAAGAGATTTCCTTCGACAGCTGTTATAGGGAGATAGCCTACTTCATCAACAATAAGCAGGTTTGATGAATATATCCTTTTGACCTTAGCTCGTGAACGACGATCTATATCTTCTGTGCGTAGTACTTTTATCAGTGACTTCATGGTAGTGTAACTGACTTTATAGCCATCCTCACATGCCTGATATCCGAGAGCTATGGCAAGATGAGTTTTACCTACACCGGGTGGTCCTGACAGTATAAGGTTATATAGTCCATCTATCCAGGTCAGTTCGCTAAGCTGTTTGAACTGCTTTGCTGAGATTGCCTTGCAGAATTTAAGGTCAAAATCTTTTAGATACTTTGGATATGGGAATCCTGCCTCCTTTATTCTTTTACTTTTTGCTTTTTCCTATTTGTATAGTATTTCACCATCTGTTACTGAGATAAGAAAATCAAGATAACTGCTGTCATTTTCCTCAGCGTCATGCAGGATTGTTTCAAGTTCATTCCTTGTGTGTATAAGGCCCAGGGACTGACATGCAGCTTTTAACGTTTGTTGCTTATCCATTCACGGTCCTCCTTTCCATTGCGACTTCATAGGTTCGCAGATCCCTTATCCTGGGGGAATTACCCCTGTACTTTTCTGGAATCTGTGCGGTTCGGAGAACCGGTTTATTCTTTTTATCTTCTTCTAGAGAAGACATATATGCTGTAGCACTGGAAAGATCACCTGCAGAATACAGTTCCTGCTCTACACAGTAAACAAGTGCCTTCTGTATCAATGATGCATCCCATTCATCAAAAAGATTTCTGATAACGCCTAGCTGATCCCTGTAGTACCTTCGCTTGTCAACATGTATATGTGCAAGGAATGAATCAGTTTTACCATCGCAGTCTACAAGCAGATCTTTTACTATCTGTTCCAGTTCAAGAATCGTCTTACTTTTATCTCTGTAAGATCGACTGGAATGACCTATCAGTTCACCTTTTCCTGTACAAAGCGGATGTCTGGCATAAAGTACACCAGTATCAGCATCAATGATGGTAATCGTATCACCTTCAGGAATAATGAATACGCGCTTTCCCTGGGTATAGGTTCCTTTTGGTACTCTGTATCTGTTGCTCTTATAAAGAACAAGATTGTCCTTCCTTACCTGATAGGTTATACTTGCTTCAGTAGGCTTAGCAAAGCTGTACTCGGATACCGGGATGAGGTACTCTTTTTCGACTGTAAATACCTCTGCCGGTATCTTTTTTGTTGTCCCGTGTTCTTCAGCATTTCCGGTCCTTTCAAGCCATTCAAGACAAGCTATGTTAAAGCTATCAATGTCATCCAGTATTCGATGTTTTGCGAAGTTATTCTTTGCGTACTTTATGACTGCCTCGATTTTTCCTTTGGACTCCGGATCAGCACCATGACACAAAAATAGCTCAAAACCGGTTGCATTCAGGTAATTCTGAAACCCTTCTGTAAGTATGATATCCCCATGATTCTCACTTACAGCAAGGACCTTATCCTGATCATAGACAATCTCTTTAGGCCTGCCTCCAAAGAATGCGAATGCCTTTATATGAGCTTGAACAAAATCTGCCGTTGTCCACGGCCTGTCCTGCCATAAGATATATTTGTATCTGGAATGGGAAAGTACCATTCCAAAACCGTATACTTTCCTACGGCGGCCTGATGTTGTTTCAAGACTGATCTCGCCCATATCGACCTGGGCCTGTTCGCCCATGGGCAGTTCATCGCCAGCTTCATACTGTCTGGATGTTTCTTGTTTGGGAATATCGTACTCTTTACGGAGTACTTTGACATAGTTGCGGAAGGATCTTTTCTTAAACGGCAGGCTCTTTTGTCCGACGCGTTCTTTAATCCAGTCATAGATCTGTGCTGATGTCATGTCCGGGTACTTTTGCAGGCATGCTACAACATAGTCCCTGTAAATGTCAGCTTTCTTTTTTCTTCTTTGCGCTCTGTTATGATGCGCAGCGAATTCATCCGGTGGCATGTCCCAGTATTTCATCACCGTCTTATAGTCGATGTCGAGACGGAGAGCAACCTGGTTCTTGTTAAAATGATTTCGCTTTAGTTCTTGAATTTTCGCATAGTTCATCCAACTTTTCACCTTTCTTCACCTCCGAATAAAAGTATATCCGAAGGACGAACTATGAAAAATAAAATGCCGTTATTATGGAAATTTAATTGCCGTGGATTATGGAAAATAGTTTACCACTTACACCGGCATAACTCTAATATTGCTGCCACTTGCAGCCTCAGTGTCACATATCATCTGTACCTGTGCGATTGCATACTGATCCACATTTCCATCAGTCTCATCCCCAACGCACATGATAAGGGCATCTGAGTATTTTCCTTTTACTGGTATCAAAATAAAACCTCTTTCTTTTCTACCAGAGGCTTACATTTGTCCTACCTTTCTTTTGGCCCGGAAATACAATCTGATCGATTGATCAGAATAAAAGACGGCGGACAATCATGCCTCTGTCATTTATGCTGTTGATAGTTACGTTAGTTGTCTGGTGTTTCATGATCGTCCTCCTTTCTTGAAATTCATTTAGAATCATGAAAAACTTTGTTTATTGTTTCTGATAATACACTATCATATATATCGGACATTATATGTCCATGTCAACAATTATTTCAAATAATTTTTTTCATTCTTTGCAATTATCAGTAATACTCTTTAGTTCCAGTACACCCACATCAAGGATGTTTGCCTGTATAAACAACTCCTGCTCTACGTGTCCTATCTTGCCCTCTATCTGGACATGTTCGCCCTCTGATAATTCCTCAAATATATATTCCAGACACATATTTTGAATTTCGGATCGCTTATTTCGTCTCACCAAGTCATAATATTTCCCGGTTACAGACTGGCGAGCAGTATTATATTTGGAATCTGCGTCAACCAAATAGAAATTGGCATCCCCAAATTCATCGCTTAGATATGACATGTCAATGTACTGGTCAAAAAGATTCTAGCCATCGAAGTCCATCCAAAAGGTCCTATATTTATGTTTACTGCCCTTTTCAGCATTGCTTTGTGGTGCTGGCATTCTTTTATGAAATCTGCTTTGTCTTATCATAGATGCTTTCGATGCAATGTAATCTTTATCATATGTGAATTGTCAAGGTGCTCCAGTCTCAAAAGAGGCTGGGGTATATTTTATGAGCAAAAGCCCTTGCACCTGTTAACATGCATTGCGGGATAGTGCAATCCGCCGGATTATTTTGCGCTTAGTGCGCCCAGCAAAGGGCATGGCATTTAATGGGTGGAAATCCCATTTGGTAAGGTCTAGCCAACCACCAATAGCGACCTTGAACATGCGTTGGTAACAGCGTAGGTTAAGCGTAGGAAGTTAGGCGATAGGGTCATAAGGCATGTTAGCCCCGAAATAAATTAAGATGGTGTGCCGACGTAATTAAGCGATGCGGAAGGCAACACGCGTGCAATTGCTAATGGCGAAGATTGCCGCGACGCCACGGGGTTGAGAGTCAGCCATGTCGCACAATGGTGTCATGTCAACTGGGGAGAGCCTGTGACTTCCATATCAGGGCAAGTGTGAAGCCCCTAATGTATAAGTGGTATGCCCGACAACTCACGAAGGAGGGCAAATGAGTCATAGGCAGTCGGATGGCCGCATAGTACCGATGAAGGAGGGCAATGCCTCTGGAGGGAAGGCGAGAAAGGGCTATACCTCAAAGCCCTGCCATGCAAAGCTATATCTTTGAGGAAACATTATCCATACACAGAGGTGGAACAATAATGTTAACGAAATTGGAGAGAATATCGCAATTATCAAAAGAAAACCCTGAAATGGTCTTTACTTCCATTGGACATCTCATTGACAAGGAAATGTTAATGGAATGTCACAATAAGATGGAAAAGGATAAAGCCGTAGGAATCGACGGAGTAACAAAAGAGGAATACGGGAATAATCTTGATGAGAACCTTGATAGGCTAATAGCGAGTCTGAAGAAGAAATCATATAGGCCACAACCTGCAAAGAGAGTTGAGATACCAAAGGGAAATGGAAAGACCAGACCTTTAAGTATCTACTGTTATGAAGATAAGCTGGTACAAGAAGCGCTTAGGCGCATATTGGAAGCAGTCTTTGAACCTCATTTCTATGAGGAGATGATGGGATTCAGGAACGGCCGTAGCTGTCATATGGCACTAAGAAAACTAAATTCTATGATTGAGAAACAGAAGACAAACTATATACTTGACGCCGATATTAAAGGGTTCTTCGACCATATCGACCATAGATGGGCAGTCAAATTTGTAGAGTCAAGGATTAAAGACCCGAACGTTATACGACTGGTTAGGCGGATGCTGAAATCAGGGATAATAAAGGACTTTCAATATGAGGAAACAGAAGAAGGTAGTGGACAAGGGTCGGTCTGTTCACCTGTCATAGCAAATATATACATGCATTACGTATTTCTGTGGTGGTTCAATGATGTTGTTAAGCCACAGTTGAGAGACTATGCAGGGGCGGTAGTTTATGCGGATGACTTTGTTGTATGCTTTCAGTACAAAGATGAAGCTGAACAATTCTACAAAAGGCTGAAACACAGAATGGAATACTTTGGACTGGAACTGGAAGAAAGCAAGAGTCGGCTGATTGAATTCGGTAGATTTGCCGAAAGAGACAGGCGAAACAGAGGGCAGGGAAAACCTGAAACCTTCGACTTTCTGGGTTTTACACACTACTGTTCCAAGAGTCGGAACGGGAAGTTCAGGGTGAAGAGGAAGACTAGCAAGAAAAAGTTCACAAAGAAATGCAAAGAAGTCAATCGATGGTTGGCTGATATGAGAACCTTGCCGTTACAGGAAATCATTAAGAGAGTGAACAGCATGCTAGTTGGATATTTCCATTACTACGGGATCACTGACAACTCAAAGGCTATATCTGATTTTAAATATATAGTACGAAAGCTTCTGTTCAAGTGGCTTAACCGCAGAAGCCAGCGGCGAAGTTATAACTGGGGCCAGTTCAACGATATGTTGAGAGACTACCCCCTTGCAACGCCCAGAACGTACGTCAGTATCTATGAATGATGGTTGTTGAATAATTTACTTTGCAAGGAGCCGGATGCGAGAAAGACGCACGTCCGGTTCTGTAGAGGGATAAGGGGAGAAATCCCCTTATCTACTCGACCAATGTAAAGCAGCCTTACGGACTTCTTCCTTTTGCTGCGCTCTTGTTGACCAACAAAAAAACTCCCTAGAAAGGGAGTTTTTTACCAATAAGATGAACAGAATCTTTTCCTACATCGAGGTTACGCAGTTATAAGCTTAGAACCTTTGCTTCTGTTACACTTCCAACAGAGAGTCTGCAGGTTATCTTCTTTTGTGAGACCGCCTTTTGCAATAGGAATAATGTGGTCTATCTCAAGAAGAAGGTTTGGCTCTGCGTGAGTTGAATTTCCGCACTGGCAGCATGTATAGTTATCACGCTCTTTTACCTGAGTCCTTAATTTTGATGTCATAAGGGCTCTTTGCTCTTTTGCAAGAGCCTGGGTTGTGAGCTTGCTTTCAAGACGGTTGATAAGCTCTGTGATATTTTCCTCATTCATAGGAACAGTAAATGAACGTTGCGCCATACCGCCATCGCTTGTATAAGCAAATTTATACTCAACGTTCAGAACAGCTTCATCAATTACTGCAAGACCTAATCTCTTATAAAATCCGTCTTCATCATTCTTTAGAACAAATTCAGGTACATTCTGTATATATTCATCATAGTCCTTTTTGTAGTTTTCTATGATCTCTTTGGCTTCTTTTAAAGTCTCAAGCTCTTCGATCAAAAGCTGCAGCTTCTCTATCTGAGACTTGTACTGGCTCTTGTTTGGATAAAAGTATTTAATGACATAATCCATAGGATTATTTTCTGCGCTTCCAAAGACTGTAGATGATACTTCTGCAGTAAATGGGGTGATGCTCTTTTTATATGCTCTTACATAATTGTATTCATCATTTGTTTCTGTTTCGTTCCTTGATACTCTTGTACCGAACAGTTTTGAGATGGATTCCGCCTTTTCTTCAATATACTCATTAAAGTCTTTGCGGGATTGTGTCAGATTATCACATGTTTCCTTTATCTTCGCAAAATCATCTGACGCATAATAATCGCTGATCTTCTTATCATCTTCAACGAGTTTTGTTACCTGATCAGATATTGAGGAGATAAAATTACCAATCATCTCCCACTCTTCACTTTCAAGCTCTTTTATTTTCTGTATACTATTGATGGTTCTGTCAAACAGACTCTGTATGAGCGTGTCGAGCTCGTTTGCCTTTGATTTAACTACAAGCTCTTCCTTTGCGCTATTCGCAAAATCAATGATCGCATTTACTTTTTCATAATACGATTTTTTCTTTTCCTCAAGAGCTTCTTTTTCCTGCTGTTTTAAGAATTTGTTATATTCACCTTTTGACATAAGGTATTCAGGATGAGCTGCTATCTCATTTAACCTTCCAAGTGAAACAGTCATCATGTTGTTTGCGACGTTGTTCCCTGAAGCTGTCACATAAGAAACCAGAACTTTATACTCGCTGCGGATAATTTTGATGTATCTTTCAAGTTCTTCCGCTACATAATCATATAGCCTGTTCTCTTTATAATCATTATTTTGGAGAAAATGCGAAATGCATTTTGAAATACGCATTCTTGTTGTGGCTTTTTCTTTAGCATTATCAAGAACATTTGTTTCCTTGAAATATTTGAGGTCTGTATAACTGTCAAGTGCCTGGCGGCTCTTTACAACTACTCTGTCATCATACTCAGATATAAAAGCGTCGATGCTGCTGATATTAAGTGTATTTTGCAGTTTACCCTTTATCTCATTAAGAAGTTCGCCCTGTTCTTTTTTGATCTTCTTTTCTGTGATAGACATATAAGCGCTGAGTACCAGAACGCCTATGATACCAATCATGAACAGATAAGGATTAACAAGTGCAATGCTGAGCACAAAAGATAATGCTGTTACTACTGCGATTATTAACACTGTCTTCTTGGCTTTTTCGTCGTAATATTTTAGCTTTCCTGTTTTAGCCATTTTTATTTTTATTACTCCCTTCAGTTTGTTATTATTTCAGCCAAGAAATAATTCGTGGTTGAATTTGTACATATGGATTTTATCAAGAAAAGGACAACTTGTGAACTACCCATCACCCTTGGGTGTAGTGGGTTTTACGCTCACAAATCTAAATCATGTCCTGTATCAAGCGCTCCATATCTACAATAGGAGAAACAAAAAACGCCTTTTGGATCATCACACTTGCACCGGAAATCATCAGAAAATAAGCTCCCAAACTGGAAGCAAGAACAGTAATAGATGTGTATTTTTCAGATAACCTTATGAAATACTCTTTAAACTCACTTTCTGCTTCCCACGGATTATCTGATTTATAGTCAAAGCCGAATGTATCATAATCTGGAAAAAACGACTTAAACTGCTCTTGTAAACGGGATTATGATTGACTGAACTTGTCAATAACAATTTTCAGAAAATTCCTGTTCATACTGATTTATGCCTTTCAAAATAGTCTTTTATCTGGGAAACCAGTTCAGTTTTACCGGCGCTCTTTAATATATAGCCTTCAGGCTTTAAGGTAAGAACCTTGGTTACGCTCTCTTTATCACCTTTCCCTGTAAGGAAAAATACGGGAAGGTTTGAGGTTCCAACCTCGCTTCTTATCATTTCAAGTACCTGCGGTCCGCTTGTCACAGGCATTTCAAAGTCAAGAAGAATAAGGTCAGGCCTGTTCTTGGCAATATAAGTTATAGCCTGCATCCCGGAGCTTACGATGGTAACTCTGTAGTCATCTGAAAGCCAGTCCTTTACCATCTTAAGAAAAGACGCATCATCATCCACCAAAAGAATATTTTTCTTTAAAGCCTGCGCTTCTTGAACATCAAGCTTTCTAACATCAGCTTCTTTTATAAAATGAAAGCCCAGATAAGGATACAGAGCCTTCCTACAATATTTTGGTTATCGTTTGGTTATCTCTTGGCTATCATTTGGGTATCATTTTTGAAAAGTGCCATTATAATGGCATCTTACGAATTTCCGCCATTATCCATGCAATCACTTCGTCAGCTTACCTTAAAACCTCAATTCTCAGTACCCCTTTTCTAAGTTGCAATATTTCAAGTACTGCGGCAACCATAAAAGATCAATCTCTCCAGTATGTCCACTAATATTTTTCGCTATAGAAATCTCAGCAACACCCTTTTTCTCTGTATCTCGGTCATAATACTCATCATAGTGCAAAAGAACTATGGTATCAGCATATCTATCAATAGGCCCATATTCTCTTAAATCCGTTTCTCGCGGTTTCTTATCCTCTCTTTGTTCTAGAGTATCAGGGAGATTCGATACCAATACAATTGGTATTTCTAATAAAATAGCAGCATCTCTAAGTGTTTTTACTATTTCCAAATATCTATCCTTCGGATCAGAAGCTCCATCTACTTCTATAGATTGCAATGAATCAACAAAAATGACCTGTACACCATAGCAGATGGCAAACTGACAAAAACAATTGTAGAGATCATCAAGATTAAACTTGTCCAAATACATACATGGCGATTCATATAATATATCTGCATCGCTTAATAAATCAGCCGCTTCATTGACCCTTCCCATCTCTGTTGCGTTCAGTGGCTCAGTTTCTATATGCTTTATTTCAACATGAGCTTCCATGGCAAGTAACATGTTAACCAATTTCTCCGATCCTTCGCGTGCCATAAAAAGCCCCACCTTCATCTCATTAGCAAGAGCTATATGTTGAACACAATTTAAGATAAAAGAAGTTTTTCCCATTGCCGGGCGTCCTGCAATAATCGTTAATTCTGCAGGACGAAATCCTCCTGTTAGTTTATCAAAATCCCTAAAACCGGTTTTACAAGATCCCTCCTTGGCCCTTGTTATTCTGTTTTCCAAATTAAATTTAACATTATCTTTTAATGTGTACTCCTCATATACAAGGCGTGGCTCACTCATTTATTTGTCCTCCAAAAACGAACATAATATCTAGTTCCAAAGATATACTAATCTATATGCCCTACATTTTTTTGTACATAAAAAAGAAGAGCTCTTCACTCTTCTTTCTAGGATTATCAGCATTATTCTTTTGTTCTGACAAGAAGTCCATCTTTACTAATATCTGAAACATCAAATCTTGTTTTCAAAAAGCCTTTATCAAATTTATTGGGAATAATTGCAAAAGGCTCTACCGCCAATGCTTCTATTCCCCCTTTTAACTCATCAAATGTTTTAGGTATATCCGAGTACTCCAGGAAGGTCTGAACAACATCCACAAATGGCAACTCCCAGATTTTCTTTGCCAGTTCAATCAATGTGTTGATTTTAGATTCAACATAATGAATTTTACCGTTCTCATATGACAATAAATCTTCCTCCGGTATTATGATTTCGAATGTGAATACATCCTCTTCAGGGCTGTTGCAGATATAGGATCTTGTCTCCTGATTTCCGTCATAATCAAACAGCAGCTGAATATAATCATCCTTTAAATCATCTGTTCCGTACGGCCTAACATAACTTTCTTCAAGTTTTTTCTGATTGGTTTTTATTATATTTTCATATGATACATCGGTATAATCCCAAAACCCGCTCACAAACCTGAAACCCTGCGATGTAAGGAGCTCATAAAAATCTCTTACTATACTAGGGTAGATACTGCTTCTGCTACACTCAATGGTCATTGAAAAATAGTCATGCGCTCCACGATAGTCGGCCTCATCTTCAGTGATAACAAAAATGGAGTCCAGTTTTTTCAAAAAATCATCTTCCTCAATGTTGTATAGCAAATTATTATCATTGACTGTATTTAACACCAACTGACCAAACCTCAAATCTGGGCATTTTTCCCAGTGTTGAGCAATCTTTTCTAAAAATGGTCTTATCCTGTTGGGATCTCTAATTTCGTTTTCTCTCATATTGTTTGTTTTTATTTATGCTTTTCTTAATTCTCAAAAGGAACACATGGGATATTCTTTATAATTGCCTTTCTTTCCTTACCATCGGTATGCGGATATGCAATTACAAGATTCTTTATGATTATTGTACCTGCCTGTTCTAATAAATCTATTTTTTCTTGCGTTGTTAGTAGAATTACTTGTCCTGCCTTCTTATGGGGAATGTACAACTCTCGAAAAGCATCCCAATCTCCGCTATCATTTCCTGTTGTCTTTACGCTACCAAGATCGGTCTTTAACCCCTTTATGTTGCATAAGGCAGTTGGACCGTGTTCATGTATAACAGAAAAAGCTGATTCTCTCCAAATCATAACCTTGTACTTGGTCCTTTTGAAATTAGGGTCTTTTGAAAGATAATCTGATATTACTTCACACAACTGTTGGGACTGCTCCTCAGTAAGTGCATCATCAATAATTATTGCCCCTGTTTCATGTGCAGCGCTATCCTCACTCCTAACAAGAGCACCTTCTACACGTTTTGACCATCCATACTCCGTACTCTGAGGCAGCCTACGATCAAGAATCTTCTTAAGATTACTAGTAAATGTTCGTATTGACATAACTGCATCCCTCCTATAAGAAAATCTCTATAAATTATATCATTATCTCAATAATTCAGTCTGTCTGAGGCTTCAAACCTGCAAGAATTAGCCCCTCATCTGTATACCAGTTCTTTAGCATTACATCTTCCGCGAACTCATCAATAATCACTTTCCTATATGTCGTTAGTAGCAAATCGAGGCTTATCTTGTCCTTTTTATAATTACTAAGCGCTTTCAGCAAACGGCGTTTTCTATCAAATGGGCCCCTATATAACTCCAAATCCATGTAATTAAACATAACTTCACTATATATGCGTCCATCATCATCCTGAAACTGCCCCCATGCGTTCATGTCCGTTTCGTCACCACTACGCCCTTCTTTATATGACCTTTTCCCTTTCTCATCAAGCCCTGCAATAAACCAAGGAGTAATACCTTCAAGCACAAATGGTCCTTCTTCAAATCGCTGACCTGGATAAACATCTTCATCGAACCGAACAACAACATCTCCCTTTTCAAATGGTACAGGAAAATCAAACCACATTCCGTTGAAAAAAAAGTTCTCTATGTCCTGCTCCTGATCATCATAAGCCAAAGCAAATACATCCATTATTTTTTTGCGATTATTATAATGAATTGTCACAGAAGCCCCTGCATTATCGATAACATCCCGAGTGACTCTGACTTCAACAAGATTATCGATTTCATCATCTTCTAAATCGTCTTCAACACAAGCCCAACAGATATCTGCAGAAGAGTAAAGATGTTCTCCTACAGTCCAATCACTATCCTGTCCAAATAGGTATCTATATGAATATGCTACATTAGAGCCTTCTTCATTGAATCTAGCAATCCTACAATTCTCCATATCCATATATTCTTTTAGTGCCTCATGAAGACTAGATCTGTAACTGCAATTGCACCTCTCTGGAACCTCACAGTCATCCATGTTCTCAATAATCCAGTTCCAAGCTGCCATTTTTTCTTCCAAGGTATGCTTTCTACTCTGATAAACCAACCAGCTAGCTTCCAAAGGATTACACTCATAGCCAATCTTCTTGAGATACTCTTTAATATCTCGAGAATTAACATAATCAAGAACGTCCATCTTTTACCTCCAACTAATTGAATTAACAGTCCACCGAAAAGCCTATTTTCTTTGTTTCCTTAGTGCATTTGCTGGCATTCACTTCAAAGTCTTCTGCTTTCATTTCATTCAGCAGATCTCTTTTTATCTTTTTCCCTTTGTTCTCCTTGAGGATTCTGCTAGCTTGTGCCATCTCTGCCTGTTCAAGCAATGTTCTAACAAATCTTCCATTGCCAAATTCTGGTTTAGTACATACTTCCAAAAATATATCTTGGCATTTCTTCTTTGCATCATCACTCAATGAATATCCCTTTTGTTTTGCCATCAGCTCCAGAATCTCGCATAACTCATCAGCATTATAGTCGGGAAAATCTACATGAAATGCTATTCTGCTTCGCAGGCCCTCATTTTTATCAAGAAATGACTTCATTTTTTCAGGATATCCCGCAAAAATTACTATTGTTTCCTCTCTATTATTTTCCATCTCCTGAACAATAGTATTTATAGCCTCGTCACCAAAAGTATTGCTATCATCGACCAATGAATAAGCCTCATCTATGAATAATACTCCACCTTTCGCTTCTCGAAATTTGGCCCGCACAGTTCTCGCAGTCCATCCTACATATTTCCCAACCAGATCTGCTCTTCCACACTCTATAAATGTGTCACTCTCCGTCACGCCTTCTTTGTACAGAATTTCAGCCAAGAGCCTTGCTACAGTAGTTTTCGCTGATCCTGGATTCCCCGTAAATATCATGTGCATAGACTGCTTATTATTATCTATGCCCATCTGACTTCGCATTTTACGTATTTTTTCAGCATCAATGATATTCCCAATTATCTTTTTGACCTCAGAAAGGCCAACCATTTTCATTAGTTTCTCATAAGCTTCTTCATGGCATTCATCTGCTTCTATGGCAACACATGAAACTTTCTTATATGCCTTATACCAGGTATTCTTAAGACTGTCCTTATATAGCGTATTAACTGCAACATATGCTTCTCCAACAGTAAACAGGTCTCCCTCCGAAAGAGATTGCTCAACATCCTCGTCCTGTGTTTTAAGCCCACGCCTTTTGCATTCTTCCTTTATAAAATCCTTTACAACGTTTCTGCTAGCACTGCCCTCTCTTAGCTCAACTATGTCCATATTCTCCTGCATCTTGCTAAGAAGAGGCTTGGAGAATCCTGGGTGATTTGTTAATTCAACAAAGATAAATAAAGTGTTTAATTGATATTTTTCTGCCTGTGCCGTGAAATAATCTATCACTTCGTGGTAGGAAGATGCATAATTCCCGTGATCTTCTTCTGACCCAGACATATCTATTACTACTGCACCACCCCTGGCATTACTAAAAATGTTTTCCACATCTTCTTCGTCATAGCACAGATTGGTTATTTCACTTATTCTGCTGATTCGTTTCCCTAATAACCGCTTGTTTGACTTCAATGAAAGTGTAAGCACGTTAATAATGTCATCAGCTGCAGCCTTATTCGATGCGATTACCTCATAATGAACGGGGTTCCCATAATACTTTTTCGTGTTATCCTCTGAATAAATTCTTTCAATCTCATCCATCAAAGATTTATCAGCCAGTATCTTAGTAGCTTTCCTCCTAGCTTCTTTTAATGATATCTTTTTGTCCTCAAGCATTTCCTCTTTGATCTTGTATTGATTGTTTCCAAAGTAATCTAGTCCAAGCTCTTCAATTATTTCATGCGCGGGTTTAAGAAGATCTTTACGAGTGCCTCCGTACAGCAATTTGCAAAAATCTTCTACAGCAAACTCGTTTTGCTCAGAATATTTGATGTTTACGACATCAAAGTTCTTGTAAATATATTCAGATAAGTATTTCTTTGCCCCCTGCAAGGAACCATGTTCCAGGTCAATCGCAAAAGCAACACACAAGGTATTATTAGTAACACAATGAACAAAAATCGACGTTGACTTATTAGAGGTACACTTTATCCCAAGTTCTTCATTCAAAGCAGCAACCCTTCTATAACACGCTTCCTTTTCTCCCGGAGTAGAAGAATCATATGTTAGTTTGCGGTCTTCATTTACAAAAGGAATGCTCGTAGATTCGTATGTTACTAACACATTATAAAAGTTCATCAATCTACCTCCTCTGAAATAGAATCAAACTCGATGTCAGTTCTTGCATAGACTTTTAGGTCTTCGAGATTCCTCGGAGTATAACCGGTAACAGAAATCGAAAAAGCCACACCATCTATATCCATGTATAATTGCATCTTTATCCTCCTTCAAAACATATACGATGCTATTCCTGTTTCACATCGAATCTACAGCAGCCTCCAGCAATACTCCGCATACTCACGCCAATCCTGCATAGTAGTTTCCGCAGTTATTATGAATTCAGCTCCTGCCACAGTTGGAACCACTTTCCAGGGGTATACTATGTCTTCCTCGGATTTGATTTCGTTAAATTTCCAATGGATATGCTCAACACGGCTTTTTGTCGATCTAACAACTCCGTTATTGTCAATCAGTTTGAACTCATCAGTTAACATATGCGTCCTCCTCATGCATGAAACATCTACATCAACTCTTCTTTACACCCTTATATTAGCAAGAGGACTGTGCATTTTTTTGTACATAAAAAGAGCCCCTCTCGAGGCTCTAATATAAATCAATTCCAGTACTTATCACTATTTGCGGTATTTATCATTCATTTTGCTTATTTCCTCAGCAAGCTCTTCCCTAAGTTTTTGAGGCGACAGAATCTCTACATATGGTCCATATTGAAGCGCCCAATAGAAAATGGCATATTCATTGCACCGGACCATTACCTCCAGATTATCATCAGAACTATTAAGAATCTTAAAGTCTTTTCCAAACCAATCTACAAGCGTATCCATCATCGTCGGAGTGGTCCTAATTGTAACATTAAGGCTATCTCCACAGAACATATAGATATGTTCTGCCATGTGCTTGGAAAGGTTCAGCTGTCCTTCAAGGCCAACAACATCCTTCTGTGACTTAACCTTATCCGCTTGCATGACTACATCCATCATCTTATCAATTCTGTAGTAAACAATATCATCATATTTATCAAGGTTGCCTAAAAGGTAATATCTTCCGCCAGAAGCCACCATCTGATACGGATTTACAAGATAATCTTTCCCTTGATCGTGTAGTTTAAAATCTGTTCCATACTTACAGTATCGGAACCTTATTTTTCTCTTTTCATCGATTGCTTCATCTATTGCACTAACGTTATATAAAACCTGCTTATTTTCTGTCCTGTTCATGGTGGGAGTCGGTTTCACATGTGAAACTCTCATGTCAAAGTAGATGTTTCCAAATGACTTCAGCTTTTCTATAAGCCTCTTTGCATAAGCATCTGAAATAGTCTTTGAGAATAAGACAGAGTCTATTAGCAGCCTTAATTCTGCATCCTCGAACTCACGCCCCAAAAGATAGTATCCCTCTCCTTCTTCCATGGATATTTCATAACCCATATCGAGCAAAGACATTACATTTGCTTTTATGGATCTACGGTCTACTTTCTCAACACCATAATCAGACTTTAGTATCCTCATTATGGCTTGCTGTGTAAGCGGATGCTCTTCATCAGAGTATCTTTGCAGCACATCAAGAATCAGGATATTAAGCATCTTTTTTGTTTCAGTCCCATATACTTTCAACATAAAACAAATCCCCTTCCAAAGGATATATTCTTAAATCTAATCATTCTTCTATCCTTTGAAATTCTTTTATCAGCTTTTTGTATTTGGCCGCATATTTTTTATATCGCGCTACTACCTGCTTCTTTGTATCAGCATTAAATCTATCACTTACATATTTTCCAAACCATTCATTAGAATCATCAACAATAAATGGCGCAATGTTTTTTATATAATCGCTTAAAACCAGTACAAGCAACTCCTTTTTCTCTTCGTCATCATGAGAGTATATTTCCTGGTAAAAATGTCCACATTCCCAGATTTTTGAAGAAATGCCATATTTTTCTTTGTAACGTTCATACTTAAGAGTTTGATCACATACATCATCAAATATTTTACTGATGTCATTAATCCCTTCTATCTTGCGATTTAAAATGCCTATTGGATCACTTAAATACCCTTTTAATTCATCACAGAAACATTCCAGTAAAAGTTCTGTAACCCACGTCCAAACCATTCTGTATCCATCATCTTGGCCAATCAATAATTCAAGCAAACTCAACTCATTTTTATAATGTGCGCGGATACGCATAGTTTTGTTTTCTCTTAGATCTGACATATGCCCTCCTTCATGTATCAATACTAATCACTAACAGCTTCTTTCAATTTCCCTAATACCTTTACCATTGCATAAGTATCAAGTCCGCAATACTTTAGCAGGTTGTTTCGTATCTCCTTGATCTCTTCAGGAGTATGTGCGGTCATAGTTGCAAAAGCGGCAGAAGCTTCCGAACCATTATGCACTCCATCAAGGTTGTGGTAGTCAAGCTCTGGATCCCCTGGACATAAAGCCGGTAACACATATTTGATTGAATAAGAACCTTGCATAGCATCGCAATAATAATGTCCCTTACTGAATGGAATCATCAGATCATGCATGTTCTCTCTAATATTCAATAAGTGTTCTTCCAGATCCGGAAATAAGTCTGCCAGCTTTTGAATAACGGTTCTTTCAAAAGACATGTTGTATGCCAGGCTACAAACATTCATTGGCATATCTTTACATAAGCTCTCAGCTAAAGCCCTCCTGGGATCAGTCCCCTCTTTTGCTAGAAATTCTTTATGTTCTAGCGTTCCGTCTTCCTGTTCAATATGTAGAGAATACTGGAATGGAATCTGAGCATAAGGAATTCCTCCTTCAAACTGTGGAACAGCTTCCTGATATGTCTCAAAATCCAGGTGGTAAATTGGATATGACAAGGTATTCAAGAATGCCTTTATTTCAGCCTTGTCTATATGGTCCGGCAAATTCAATACACTCGTCTCTACCTGCAGTTCCTGTCTGGAATTAAGCTCCGATTTATCTTTTAAAAGATCCTCATATGACACAATTCCCTTGTGATAAAGCTCATATTTCTTCTGTAATTGCAATCTGCTGATGTTAAACACAGATTTCTCCGGAATATGTCTGCTGCAATACTTCCAATATGCACAGTCGTATGGAGTCTGGCAGCAAATATCAATGTCTTTCGGGCGTTCATTAGAATCCATCACATATTCCCTGATGGCGGCAACATTCTGTTCTACAGCATCAAACCTAGTCTGAGCACTATATGTAAAATCTTCTACTGTAAATAAACCCTTAAGATCTATTTCGCCGTGTCTTACATATGTGTTGTCTATGTGCATATTGAAGACCTTTTTCACATTTATCCCGCATTTTGTGAGGACATAGTTCTGAAAGGCCATATCTTCCTCATATATTGGAGATACATGCGTTGAACTCTTTACTTCAACAATGTCCCATCCATCTCCGTCCTTATGTAGGATATCAACTGCACAGTATAGTCCATCATACAGAAAGCTGGCCTCAGCAATGTTTTCATTCCCTTCATCCATGAACTTACGTGTCTGATCACACATGGCCTGCTTGTCATAGGTGAATTCAACGAGTTTATATTCACCATAATATCCACGTGCTAAATCTCCAACCATAGTTCCATTTGCAAGAACAGTCTCCGGAAGGACATCCTCACCGACTTCAGGCTTATACTTATCCAGCCAAAGGATTTTGGGGCACTGGAAGCCTTTGCAATATTTTGATTTACTTAAACCTATAGTTTGTGACATATCAAGTTATCTCTTTAAACCCTTCGACGATGTACCCTTGTTCTTTAAGATGACCTATTAATGCATATATTTCATCTACTTGCCAGAATCTCCATACAAAAGCTTTTGTTCCGTCAGCTAGCTTTATCGCTAAATCATCATCATCTAGACACTTGGGGTCCTTAATGTCATATTTATATTTAAAATTCCTTTTTTTATTCGTTCCATCTGGTCTAAGATATGAGAAATATGCATTAGCAAAGTCATCAATATAGTCAATTTGGGTAACAGAAGCTGGCATTTTCGAGTTTATACGCCTAGAGGGCAAGTCTTTCACCGCTTTCTCATACATAAACATATCGCACTTCCAGCTACCGTTTTCATGATAATAATCATTTAATTCCTTGATAGCATCTTCCTGCCTTTTGACATCCGAACCAAGCGACTGAATATAGTCATTTACGATATCTCTAAAGAGCAGGCCTAAAGAGGGATGTTTATATGAAATATACTCTATATCTTCGCCCTTATGGTTATAGATAAATTTCCGAATAATCCTTGCTCCATTATCAGTCCTTACTAATTCTAATAAATCTTGCTTTGAAGCAATTGCATCCAGGCTTTCATTATTGGGAATGTCTTCGCCAATAAATCTATACAAGTTAGCTAACGAGCCCCAAAATACTGTATCTCTTTTCCTAAGAGCAAATTCTTCGTTCTGATCAAAATACGAGTTTAATACTCCGTAAATAACTTCTCTATAATTGCTATTATTCCATAGAGACAGAGCCAGCTTTTTCTCTCTACTTGATACAGCCATTATTAAATACTCGTCATTCTTATTTGATGACGATTCATCTGATGGAGATATCTTTGCCTGCCCAAGACATCGTATATATTCATTCATCCGTTCTTTTTGCTTGCCATTTGATGTAATAGCTAAAGGATCAATTACACCGTCCAGAAGATATTGATAATTTAGTGTGATAAACTCCTCAGAGCCTGCAATCGGAATAATATTCTTCTTTAGAACCGCTTCTTCAGATGCAAGGTATCCTTTTATGTCACGTGTTGGAAACGCATTTAGATAAACCAAAAGCATAAGGAGATTTTTGTCTGCATCTATTTCTTTAGTTACCCAATCTTGCCCAGTCTTATTTTCAACTTTTTTAAGTATCTTATTAATATCTTTTGATTCTTTTAGACTATTCGCATAAGCCTTGGTTTGATCGGTGTGTTCCGTACTATGGACTTTGTTCTCTATAACAATAAGCAAATATAATGGTTTTTTCTCTTTAAAAGCGCTACCTTCGAGTTTTAGTATCGAAAAAATATCTGCTCTTCTTTGACCAGAAAGGACCTGTTCTGTGGCAATTATCTGCTTAGTTATTTCATATCTTCCGAACTTTATCTCATCTAGAAATACCTGCTCATTACAACTGTTTAATAAATTTTTCTTTTCTGACCACAATCCCTGTTTCCGTAATTCATGCGTATCTGGGTCCGTATAAACCTTTTCTTTAAATAGACAGACTGTTTCCAATAATTTGCGCATAGGCGCACTTCCATAACCATGATCCCCATTCATATCAAGAAGCCATCTTATGAAACTACTATGCGGGTTTTCTTGACGGTCAACGCCTAAAATACCCATAATAGTCTCACTTGAATAGTACTCATACAATTCCAAATATGCAGGATCTTTTATTAGATCTAAATAATTCTTGTACTCTATGGAAAAATCCGCCATATTGCCTCCATAAAAGCTTGTATCATTTATCAAATAACGTTACTAACGTCACATATATTATCTATCATTCGTCAAACAAAAGCCAATAAAAAGTGTATTAAGGAGTATCTTCAGAAGCATCATAAATCAAAATAATGTACAATAATTTGTACACACCTTAAGACACTTTTTCCATTTGCTTTCCTTTCTTTCCTTTCTTTCCTTTTGCCAACAAACAAATACCCATAGCATCCATGTGTCACGCCTTTGTTTGAGCGACAGTTATTTCCGAATTCATGCTGATTGCTTTTTATATGAACCGCATATAGCTTGAACATCTGAATATATCAGGGTAGTATTCTTTACCAGCGAATCAGCAATACTGTCTAATAATTCTCGATTTTCTACCAGAAGCTTTTTAACTTCCAAATAGTTTTTCTCCAATACCATAGCCATAGCACGGTTTCTGTTTTCAGCAGCAAAGCTTGAGCTAAAATCATCCTGGATCCAGTTGTCAAAACCATACATGCATCTGTTGTCAACAAGCTTTTCTGCCTTATCAAATGCATGGTGAATATCACTGGTTGCTCCCATGTCTGCTTCACCAAAAATAAGTTCTGTAGCGGCTTTTCCAGCTAATGATGTCTTGATAATGTTTTCGTTATAGTCACTATAAAAATCTTCTTTTTCTTCTGTCCGTAAATATCTGACAAAGCCATAATCACCACTTTCAGTTTGTCGTATTGAAATTATACTTACACTACCTGGGTCTAAAACTTCTGCTACAACCGCATGTCCAGATTCATGATAAGCAATTCTACGCTTAATCTCTTCTGGAAGCTGCTCTTCACTTTGTGGTGCTTCAAAGATTACATCTAAACAAGAATCAATTATGTTTTGCATATTTACCTTATTTTGTCTGTTAAATGCAGCTTTCATTGCTGCACTGTTAATTACATTCTCCAATGTAGCGCACGATTCACCATTCAACATCCTTGCGATTGAAACCTCGTCCAGATCATCGCAATTCTCAGTCTTGTCAAGGTAATGCTTAATAATCTTCACTGCTTCACCAACTTTAGGTATACGTACATGAATCCTCTTCCCCAGCCTTCCAGGTCTTTGCAACGAATCCGGGACTTTCCTCATATTATTGACTGTTGCAATAACAAAAACATCCATCCCTTTTATTTCATCCATGCAGGATTGAACAGCAACGAATTCTTCCGCATCGCAGTCTCTTTCTTTGTCTGAGAACTTATCAAGATCATCTAAAAGAACAATTGAGGGTATGTTTTCTTTTGCACTCTGAAAAATACCATTTATTGTTTTTATAAAATCCCCATCAGTGGACTTTTTTCTACATACATAAACAGATCTGTTAGTGGATTTTATAATGCAATTTGCCATGGTAGTCTTACCCGTACCCGGCTTTCCACTCAGAATCAAGCCTTCATTGATGCTTGCTCCAATTTTTTTATACACATCATCGTTATTCAACATGTCGCTGATAATACGCAATTCCTTTTTGATATCTTCATATCCAACTATTTCTTCAAAATAATCTTTCATTTTTCTTTTCCTTTCTCATGTATCACTTGTGTACCTTTACAATCACATAATAAGAAAAGCAATGTGCCATTTTTAGCACATTGCCTATCTGTAACAAAACAGCGTAATATTCTCAATTCTCTTTTTTAGATTTGATAATACTAAAATCCGTGATATGGTACATTGCTCTCATATACTTCAACTTAGCTTCATTATCATTCATAACATCTATCACTGACTGGTCAATATATGTATGGAATCCGTCTTCATCATCTGCTAACATTATTCCTACTACCTTTTTTATTTCTTCATTTTTAGTAGAATCATATAATTTTGAATAGCCCCTGTCGTCACTGTCTTGCGAATATTTTAATGGTTTAGCAAATTCAAATCTATATTGACTTCTTGGACTAATAAAATCATTCATGTAGTTTACATAAAAGAATATCTCCGTTATTATGCCAATCATTCTGTTCTTTGCTTTTAATTCCACAATACTAATGGTATCGTCTTTAATACTCCAAAGATCAATCGCTGAATGGCCACATGTAAAGATTGCGTTATCTTTACTTTTTTCATTGACAAACAATCCCACTGGTAACTGGCGATAAACGTCAGAATCTATAGTATCCCCTATGATTTCCCTTAGTTTTTGCTTTTCTGCTAACTTTGATTCAATAAGATTTTCCTTATTACTATTGTCCTCAGCATCCTTAGTTGGCGGATTATTCACAAAAGAAATATCCTTTTTACTTAGATAGTCATTAAAGTCTTTTACAATCCCTTTAAGATTCTCTGTAAGGGAAAACCACTTATATTGTTCTTGGAACTTAATAACTCTATATAAAAATCTACATATATGACCATTCCCAGCCGCTGTATATTCAGAATCATTTAGGCATATCTCACTTATTGTTTCCTTATCCACATCTAAAACAACCTCTTTGTTTTCTTTAGCCCTAATTGCGCATGCCCATCCTTCAAACGCATTTGAAGCCGTCTGCATATTGTCTTCTTTAATAGTTTTTCCGTTTAATTTTAAAATCACGCAATTGCCACTATCATCCCTAGTTATTTTTTTTGAAAGTCTTAGTTTATCCATATATCTTCCATCAAATTCCTTTGTTTCTCCATCTTCAATAGAAATCTGATTCTTAAGATTATCTAATCCCTCCGATTTTTCTGTATGTATTACAATCACCTTCTCTGATTCCACCATCTCAATAAAGCTTTCAAGATCATGTTTTGTTACGTGCCCAGAAGAATGGATTACCCTTAAGCATCCCTTAGTGCGAGCCATATCTGTTAGTTCTTTAAGCTTCCCTTTTTTCATATAGCCTGACCACATGGAATAAATAAGGACTGTTTTCTCTGGATATTCTTCTAGATATTTTCGTAGCAAAGCCTCATGATCTGCCTTACTTGCACGAATCATCATGATAAATCCCTTATCTTCCATGCCTGCATCAATGTTCTTACCATATGTAGTCTTGGTCCTAAATAAGTACCTATCCGGAAGCCTCTTCTCAGCTATCTCAAACAGAGATTTCTGAAATTCATCTATAACAAAGTATTTTCCTCTAGGATAGTTATCCATACGATACCTATCAACGCTATCTGAAATATCTTTAAATCTATCAAAGTTGGTTGATGAAAGAATGGTAAAGCAGTACTTATTCTCATAGACACAATTCCGCATAAATTCTTCCACTACTTCTTCTGTATACGCTTTGTTCGCATTTTCTTTTCTGGATAACGTAGTCCCTTCTGTGATCAAAAGGTCTATCTTCCCTAACTTTTTTACACTTGAAAGAAGTTCTTCTCTGTACAAGCCATGCAGCCTAAAATCTCCAGTATGAAGTATTTGAAAATTGTCAGCCTGTATAAGAAACATGAAGGACTCAGCAGCCGAATGATCTGATAATATAGGCATTATCCGCAATGATCCTATTGTTATTTCATTTCCAGCGACAAGTTCATCTATTCTGTCTATATCGACATCAGCAAAGAAATGTGGATTATACCCTTTATAAGCTGCTATAACATCTTTAGCAAAACCTCCCATATACACCGGTATATCAGAATTAATTCTTCCTATTTCTCCAACGTGATCACCATGATAATGAGTAAACAACACAGCATCAAATGCACTTTTCCCTTTAGTCAGCCCTATAACATCCAGTTCCTTAGCATCATCCTCTGGAAGTGGGCTACCAAAATCAATAGCTATACGAGTGTCTTTGTATGATATCTCTGTACAACATCCACCTATTTGTTCAGATCCTCGATAAACAGTTACTCTTATTTTATTATCCATATTACTTCCCTACACAAGCTTTTCAGCTATACTTCTTATAGATCTGATAAGCAGCTTTCTTTACACGTTCTCTCATACTATCTGGACTTAAAACTTCAGTATTCTGTCCATATTGCATAACCCAGTAGAAAAATGCATTCGGATTACATTTGAGATCAACTATAATATCATTGCCTTCTCCCAACGTTACCCGGAAATCTTTTCCAAAGTTATCAATGAGTGTGTCCATGAGGTACTCGTTGGCACGCAGTTTTATATGCTCACTTTTACCTGAAAACATATAAACATGCTCTGAAATATAATCTGAAATATTAAGTCCATTTTCTAAGCCTTTTACGTTCTTCATAGGCTTACGCGGATCAGCAAGTACCTCAACATCAACAATTCTGTCCAGTCTGTAGTGAGAGATATCATCATATACATCATAATTGCCAATAAGGAAATACTTTCCCTTGTTACTGATCATCTGATAAGGACTCACTACATATCTGATATCTCTTTTAAGATGCAGCTTAAAATCAATCCCATACTGAAGATAAGAAAAAGAAATCTTCTTTCCCTTGGATATAGCTGTATCAATGGCAGCTATAGAATCCATAACCTTCTGATTTTCAGTATTTTTCCCGCTTGAAACGCTATGAATATGTGAAACATGGGATTTGAAATACTTATTTGCATATTTTTCAAGTTTCTTTACAAGTAGGTGCGCTTCCCTATCAGAAATGGCATTTGATGAAAAAATACTATCTATCAGAAGTCTTAACTCTGCATCAGTAAAATCCCTGCTTTTTAGGAAATACCCTTTATCATAGCCAATTTCGTATTCCATCTCCTGAAGAGAAACAATATTGTTTTTTATCGCTCTCCGTTCACAACTTATCCCATAATTACTATCCAGAAGATCTATAATATCCTGCTGTAGCAATCTGTGATCGCTATCAGAATATTCCTTAAGAATATCCAGAATCAGCATATTTAACATTTTCTTAGATCCGGTACCGTACATAGAACTGTCCTCCGGGTGATTTCTATAATTATCCTTATTATTAGGTGCATTCTTCATGATAATTTTACAACCTCCAACACGCTATATTGCGCATTTTCAGCTTTTTTAATGCAATGTTTATAGTCCGTTTAGTCCTTTTCTTCAAAAGAATACCCCTCATTCTGAATGATGGTTATATACTGCCTATCTGGAATTGACGGTTCACTCGGAATCCTAAGTTCCCTAATATTGTCATATTTCTGAACATATTCCTGAAAATGAAATCCTTTCACGATATTTATAGCTTCAATCTCAGCAATTCCATACTTTTCCTGAAGTTCTATACGCAGCCTTCTTCTTTCACCAATGTCCTGGCATCCATTTGGAGGAAGTGCCTGTGCCCTGTTGTAATATTCTTGACAGGCTTCAATGGTAAGCCATTCTCCTTTATGGTTTTCGAGTTGGCTCTTTAACTTAGCAAGTTTCTTTTCGTAGCTATTCTTGGATTTCTTCTTGACGGGCTCTTCGTCTTCTTCATAATAATTTGCCATGTGTATTCTTCCTCTCATTAGGGCAATACAAAGTCACCCTATTTCTTAGGTTCAGAATACAGATGATAATGTGCCTTTTTTGGCACATTGCAATAATTCGTGTTCTAAATAAATAAAGTGCCTGTCGCAGTGAATACATCTTCACAGCGGCAGACACCTAGCTTTTTTCGTTTCTACGCTCCTAGTTTTCCGATTTGTAACGCATCAATAATTTTGTTCTTATATGCTTCATTTTCGAGTTCATCATACCAAATTTCGATGAGCTTATATCCTTTCCCCTCAGCAAAACTCTTCTTATACTCATCTTTTTTCTTCTGATACTCGAAACCTTCTTCAGTAACATGAAACCTTGGAATAAATGATCTATGCTGCTCTCCTTGAACCTCAATAAGTATTCTTTTTCCGATTATCTCAAAATCATATGGCATAACATAACCAGTATCAGGATTAATACATTGTAAAGTATCACGTTGCGTTTTAAATCTGATGGAATTCTTTTTTAAAAACGTCTCAACTATAATCTCCCCAGATAACTTGATACCATCACAATCATGTCCGGATTTTTCCAAATAATCATAGTATCTTGTTCCAATGTTCTCATATCCCAGATAATCGCAGATAGTTTTGAGCAGCTGTTGAACCTGCCTTTCGCATACATCAAACAGGATATCATCTTGTGTTTTTCCATTTTTGTCCGCATATCTCTGTAGGTATTTATAAATCGTTTTGGGAACTGTAAAAACTCGCTTCTTCCCTGTTTTCTTTTCCACAATATTGAATCTGTACCTGTTCCCATCCGCTATGATGTCGCCAAGTTTCAAGCTGAGGATATCTTCTATTCTGAGGCCCAGATTTGCCTCAATCACTAGTGCTGTTGCAATCCTTACATTAGGTCTAAAGCCGGTTCCACCTTCTCTCATGGTTTTAATGATCTCTTTGTACTGCCTTTTGCTTAATTCTACAGTCGTCTTATTCACATTATCCCTCCTACACAATACAAACAAAAATCCGGATACCATGGTCTTTTCAGTCCATTGATATCCGGATAATCCCTTAACTATTATGTATTTCGGATCATCTGCTTTATAGTATTATACATCAATATATCTTATTATCCAGCGGTAAGCGGTAAAAAATTCTTTTAACCGCTGATTAAAGCGATCCATATCACAAAATCCTTATAAACTTCTGAAAACTCTTTTCCATAGACCATTTCTGACATGGTCATGAGATTTTTATCAAGATTATCCATAACCGTGTCCAGGCCATAAGTCTCTACAAGATATGCTGTTATGCAGCCTGCCTCTTCGTATGAACAGTCATTTGCATGCATATACTGCTGCATTTCATCAGTTCTTTCAACAATGGCGAGTTCAACATTTTGGTACTCCTGACCAATATATGCTCCATTTGCATAGACTAAACCATTGTAAAGATAAATATCCTTAAGCTTAATGGCATCTTCCTCAGCATCCCAAAAGTCAGTATTTTTGAGTTTTTCCAAATATTCCTCCGGTGCTCCAAAATTTGCCTTTTTACACATTCTATTTTCGCAGACCAGCATTGATATATACTCAGCAATTCCTTCCGAGGCAAAATTAGAATCCGGCTTTTCCTTAGTATATATAAAAGTAAGGTAATGCACATATTCATGCAAGAGCGCATATTCAGCCTGTTTCCAGTCGCCGAACACTTTAATAAAATGGCTTACCGGGTGGCAATATGCTCCGGCAGTAGCGGAAATCTCCGCCTTGTTGCAAAAATCTGTATAGATTACGACCGGCTGAACTTCTTCGCTAATATAATCTTCCAAAGCTTTTCTGGCATCCGCATAGTCCTGATCAATCATTCCCAGGACTTCTTCTAATCCTGCAAAAAAGGCTTCTTCACCCATAAGTTCAATATCATCTGCTGCAAGATACCATACCGTAGACTCAGTCCTTACTACATAAGGATACATCTTCTTTTTTTGCGTATCTTTTGTATCATTCTCTTCTATAACAAAACCTGCCACAAGTCTGCCAGCTTCTGTAGCTTCTGTTACTTCTGTTGCCGCTGTAGCTTTTGATATTTCAGTAGCTTCTGGAGTTTCAGTAGGCCCGCTGACTTCTGCCTCGTTTGATAATGTCGTATCTACACTAGTAGTACGTGCACATCCGGCCATACTGATCGCAGCGGCCATAATAATTCCCCAAAATCTTAGTTTCTTAAACTTCATAGTCACTTTCCTTGTAGTCTGATATTATTTCTTTTCAAGCACGAAGTCGTCGACTGTTCCCCAGCTTCCTTTGTTGACCTTGTAGTGGACACCAATTTCTACAGAATCGCCATCTGCAATCTCTATGTCATCGATCACCGGATTCTTCCACTCTGCCCAATTAGTTACCATAAAGGACTCGGAATAAGTCTTGCCATTAACTAGCGCATAGAGAATAAGCTCGGAGTCGTCTGTCATGTCGCCGCCCTGAGCAAAGCACTGAAGGCTGTATGTTCCTGCAGATAATCCGTCTATCTTCTGGAATAACTTAAATTCTGACTTGCCATCTCCTGCCCAGAAATGTAGTGCCTTTGTTCCCGTGTGAGCATCGTCTGCTTTGTCCTGATAGTCGGTTATATCAGACCCTTCCGCTCTGACCTCCCACATGGATGTGTCGTCCTCTTCAAAGCTTGGGTTCAATACTGCATTTGGAAGATTGACTTCTATGTAGCAGGTGAGCGCACTGCCATCATCTACAGTGCCGCAAATCTCATATTTTCCTGCCACCGAATTGTCTATCTTGGAAGCAGCTTCTATGTCCCAATTAACTGCAACGTCTTTATTCTTGGAAGTATCGTTATATATTACGCTAACTGTCTCAGGAAGTTTAACTTCTTCTCCTGTGGTAAAAGACAAATATACATCAGGAACTGCATCGATTCTAAGCTCTGCATCATGTCCTGTCTTTACATACTTGAAGGTATTAAGTGATGGCAGTGGATGTCCGTCAAAGCTAAAGAGCGCCTGATTCTCCCAGGAGCATCCGCCGTAGTAAAGTCCTGCGTCATCTGGGTCATATTTTCCTGCGTAACTACTTGCCCAGCCGCTTCCGTAGGTCTCCCAGATTGAAGAGTTATCATCAGTAGCGGCACCAACAGGAAGCCATACACCTTCCCAGTAGAAAATTCCCAGCGCACCTGCGTCACTTGCCGCTGCCATGGTGTCGCGAAGCATGTTGGCCTGTCCCTGCACTGTTGCAGGATATCCGTCCACTATATCATCCGTTCCGGATACGCTATTTCCGCTTCCATCACCGTCCACAGCTGTATAGCAATAAGAAGTCTCCGCAAGAAATACCTCTTTTCCAAACTCATCTCTTATCATCTTCACTACGGACTGCATGTTTTCAAAATCGCCGTCCCAGAAAGGATAATAAGAAAGGCCGATATAATCATAGTCAACCCCGGCAAGCCCCAGGTTTGTTACCCTGTTTTTAACCTGCTCGTTATCCTCGATGTTTGTGTAATGAACAACAATCTTAATATCCTTGTCAAAAGAACTAGCGGCTTCTCTTACAGCCTTGCTTCCCTCACTAAGAAGCTTTGTCACATTCGCCTGTAGCGACTCTCCGCTCATTCCGTAGTTGATCTCGTTACCAATCTGCACCATTCCAACATCAACGCCGTTTTCAAGGAGCATGTTAAGGCACTCCAACGTATAATCGTGAAGTGCAACACTCTTTTCATTTACACTCATGCCTTCCCATGCCTTGGGAACAAGCTGCCTCTTAGGATCTGCCCAGAAATCGGAATAGTGGAAATCAATGCAGACTTTCATTCCATACTCTGTAGCTCTTTTTCCAAGGGCCAGCGCGGTCTCAATGTCATTGTTTCCGCCGCCGTAACCATAGCCTTCCTCGTTATAAGGGTCGTTCCACACTCTCAGTCTGATGTAGTTAACTCCTGCCTCAGAAAGAGTCTTGAATACATCACACTCTTTTCCCTCAAAATCATAGTAGCGAACTCCGCTGTTCTCAAGGACCTGCACAGATGATGCATCCATTCCGCAGATAAAATCATCAGATATTCCATCAATCTTTTTAACAAATACATCCTGCGTAAGATCAAGGTCATCCTGCGGTGTCACACTGTCGACTTTCTCCTTTGGAGCAGCATAAGCACGCTCAGACTTCTCAGTGCTTTCATCTGAATTTTCTTTTGCATTATCAACGGTCTCGCTGTCTGTAGTCTCATTTGCATTGGCATTATCAATGTTATCGGTATCTGTAGACTCATTTACTACAGGCGCTTCTGTACTCGTAGTATTTCCGCATCCTGCCATAGTGACTACAGCCGCCATGATAACTCCAATATATTTCAGTTTCTTAATCTTCATAGTCGTTCCTTTATCGTCTTCCTGTCTTTATGAACTGAATCAATTCCTCAATATCGTCAAAATCATCATAGTAACTCAAAAGCTGATATGTAATGACCTCCTGTCAAGCAAAAAATGACTGGAATCACCACAAACATATTTAATTGTTGCTGAAGGCACCTTGAAAGAGCCTCGGGGTATCAGTTCCCGGCATTGGCCACTCTGATATACGTGGATTGGTTACCGACAGGTCAATGGTCCGCCGTGAGCTCTACCGTCTAGTTGCGTGGATCACAAATTTCTCTGTGCCAACATAGTTTTATCGTAGATAGCTCTAACCTTGAAATGGCCGAAGCCCTTTCAAGATGTCTTCAGTTGGTACTTGTTGGTGGCCAGATGTAAATGGCGTAAGCCATCTTACATCTGCTTGATTACCCGCTATAACAGCGGGGTGAAGATGTCAAGGCTGCGAAGCACCGCCCACGGCGGCTTGGCCTTGATATCGGAGGCGCGATGTTATACCTGATCATGCTATATTATCGGTTATCATGCCCCACATGAAGCAGGCAAGTTCTCTTGCTATTGCAGTTTTAGCCACATTGTGTTTCTTGCTTTTACCAAGAACCATTTTGTAAAACTTGCGTCTTAGCCTTTCATTAGCTTTATCAGCATATGCAATGACTTGAGGTGAGTTGCCAATCTGACGGGATTTAAGTGCTTTTGATTTATGTCCGATTTGTCCTTTGCTGTATGACTGGGATGATTCTATAAGAAGCTGTCTAACATGACGATTTCCGGCTTTTGTGATTCCAAGCCTTGACTTTTCATCACCACTGGATTCTTCACCAGGCACAAGTCCAAGATATGCAGCAAACTGATTGGCTGATGCAAAACGTTTGAAATCACCTACTTCAACCAATACAGATAGTGCTGTGTGAGTTTGAACCCCGATGAAACAGCAGAGTTTTTTAACAGGCTCTCTGTATTCATCTTTTAAAGCAAGTTCTTCTATTCGCTTGTCTAAACGTTCAAGCTTATCTCTCAAGTTTATGTAGGTCAGCAGATATTCATCGAGTATTTCTTTATACAGTGCCTCAGGCTTTAATGATTTTAACCAGTTCACATGAGCTTCTGTCCAGTGACTTTTTCCTTCATAGCGATAGTCGTGGCGAAGACAAAACGAAAGTATTTGTTGCTTCACTTTCTTGAGTGCAAGCTTATGATCATCTCTCATACGGAGAAACTCTTTTGTTTCTTCATCTGTAGAAGTAGGAACATGAACAGGACTGTAATTGTGCTGAGCCAGACATTTGCCAATCAATTCAGCATCACGTTTATCAGTTTTAATTCTTTTGCCACTACGCGGTTCAAGCATAGTGGTTGGTGCAAGTATCACACAGTTAACGTTATGATTAGTTAACTGATGATATAAAGTATAGCCGAGACATCCGGCTTCATAACCGCATATAAAGTTTGTATCATTTCCGTAGATGGTTCTAAGGAATTCCAGATATTTTAGGACTTCCTTGTAATCAGCGTGGGTGCGCCTTGTATGAGACGCCTTCTCTGTTTCGATTAAATAATCGCAGAGAGTAAAACTTTCCTTATGTACATCCATTCCTACGTAAACTGTGATATTATTCATTTAGTGACCTCCCTTTGTATGCGGTAATCCCTGTTACCATTGACTCAACATCTTTAGTATACAGGTAAATCCACGTTGCTACATAGTGGAGGTCATTACATATTGTCTAGTTCTAATCTGATATTCCACTTCCCATAGTCAGTTATGTCGGAATATTAGATACTTCTCTATTTCTGCGTTTCCGCTATTTTGTGTACCATCTCCGAGAATTCTTTTGAACGTGATTCAAGCAGTCCATGAGTTGCATTTTTCATAACAAACATTTCTTTTTGGGGCGCGTTAACAGCATCGAAGTATTCGCTGGCAAGCTCAAAATTTGTCTGATAATCCATGTCTCCGTTTATATTGTAGTAGGGTACTTTGTAATCGTACCTGCCTAACAATGACAGCTTTGACAATTCGTTTTCCCAGAAAGCCAGATACGGCTTGAACCCTTTGCTGCCTTTTCTCAGATATCCGATATAATCCTTTATCGTATAGTTTGGATTGAACAGCACTGTAGTAAAGGTATTGTAATCCGTGCCATCTTTCATCATGCCATAGCCATATCTTTCCATAGTAGCATTTCTCGCATTCAAAGCTTCCATCGAGTATTCGTTGTCAGGAGACCATTTGGCAAGTATTGCCTTGCCCTCTTCATCGCCATTACTCCATTTCTGTGCCGCTTCGTAAAGTCTTTTTTCATTTTCCATAGGATCTATGAATTGTCCTGCTCCAATAAATGCTTCGTAGTATTCGGGATACTTTAATGCTAAGTTTGCGCCATACAGTGATCCCCATGAATGCCCAAGAAGAGTAATCCTTTCCTTGTCCATATATCCAAGCAGGAATTCAGTCATTTCCTTGCCATCCTGAATCATTAAATCTGCGGTTATAGTATCTGTCTTTGAACTGGCATAGCTTTTTCCACAGCCACGCTGATCCCATGTTACGACTGTATAAACATCACTCCACTTTCTAGTGAACGCATAATCTATGGTACTAGTAGCAGAACCCGGTCCACCATGAAGATACAGCAAAACAGGGTTATCCTTACTCTGTCCGTAGATATTTATCCACTGCTTCGTGCCGTTTATATCTACATACATTGATTCATTTATGCCGCCTTTGGGAGTCCTGCTATTGATCATTCTGCCAATGAAATGTGCTATTAAAACAATAGCGATAAAGGAAACAATAGCAATACCCGTTGCTTTCAAAAACATTTTTACTCTCCGCTTCATTTTGCTCTCTCTTGTCAATTATGTGTTCTAAAATGCTCATGATACGTTATCCCGACGTCCAATCTACTATAAAAGAATAACATGTTTCTAACTTGTAGGGAAAATCATTTGTCTTTCTATCATCTCCCCGACAAGCCTGAATTGGCTTATTTTATTAAATCAGCTATTTCTTTCTTCCCATATACCATTACGTTCTGAATTACATCCTTTTTCCTCTTGATTGATTCAAGCAATGATACATCCAGCACATTTATGAATTCTTCAAACTGAACCTGACCTATTCTTCTTATTTCTTTAAGCTTCTCAGTATCTTTTATCTTTCTCTCAGCCTCACTTATAGGATATCCTTGCCCAAATGGTTCTGAAAAAAGAGCTTCTATTGTTCTTTCAAGATTCTCAGTACCTGACCATGTATAATCTTCACCTAAGGGCAATGATATCGCATTTCCATTATTAATCTGAGCAAACAAATAGGCATCTTTCGGTGTAGGTGCGTATCCACAAATGACGCCTGGTATACTGTTACAAGCAAGCATCATCCCCTGTCCGGAAGAACAGCCCGTAACAATGAAATCCACAGCCTTACTTGCCAGCAATATCCCTACAAGAATAGAAATCTCTATATAAGAATA
The DNA here is from genome assembly GCF_000145035.1 of Butyrivibrio proteoclasticus B316. Lineage (NCBI taxonomy): Bacteria > Bacillati > Bacillota > Clostridia > Lachnospirales > Lachnospiraceae > Butyrivibrio > Butyrivibrio proteoclasticus. The sequence goes on along the minus strand of NC_014388.1, from coordinate 108,693 downwards.
ATTCTCATTTTCTTCCATCGTGCAGCCAAAATTTATAACCTCCGATTCCTTTGGAGCATATTTTGATACAGCATCATATATTATTTGATTTTTAGCCGCTTGTGAACTAGCTTGAATAACTCCGATTCTCATTATTTCCCCTACAAATACCGATTGTATTTAATAAAACTCAGTTAACTTTCTGTCCAGTTCTCTGATTTCACCAGAAGTAATTTCTCTTAATAGCTTTATTTCTTCAATCTCTTCTCTATCGATTCGCAATTCTTCTATTTGCGACAAATACTCTTTTCCTAAAGATAAGCCATAAATAGCTCCATACTCTTCTCGGATCTTATCACTAAAGTAATCTGGCTGTATTTCAAAGTGAGCAAGCCCCAACCATTCCGGATCACAATCTATCCCAAGTTCCTCTTTTGCTTCACGAATCATTGTGGTCCGTAAATCCTCGCCCGGCTCTGGACAACCGCCAAATATTTCCCAAGCTTTTCTCCAATGATTAAATCCCATGAGATAGTCATCCTCTATTTTTACAACAAGAAGACAAACTGTCCTACATTCTTTCAATCCCTATTATACATATACCCAATGTGTATCGAAAATCATTAGTTTTTTGCTACATCACGCTTCTTTTTTCTAATGAACAAAACATAAACCACTATAACCACTGCATAAGCCATAATAGCTATAATCGATGATTCTATTCCAAAATCTCCACCTGTAATGAGCATAGATTTTGTCTTAAGTACATAGGTATATAGAGCTTCACCACTAGGTGCAGTATCTATATGCATTATTCCAAAAGTTGTGGCATTCCAACACGCATGTACCAAAGCGTTGTTCCAGAAATTATCTGTATAAGCGCAGATAGATGAAAACATAACTCCTACAAAAGTTCCAGCAATCACGAGCTGAATAAAACTAACCAAACTCATGCCCTTAGAAAAATGGATCATACCAAAGATCACCGATGGAATCACAGCCGCTGCTACTGTATTAGTCTTTTTCTCAAGTAAGCCAAATATAACACCTCTAAAAGTCAACTCTTCAACTATTCCAGCCGCTATGCTCTGAAAAATGAGTGCTCCTACTACTATTCTGATCTTTTCACCGTTAGATAAAGTAAGCGTTGTCCATTCCCCTGGCATCATCATATATATTGCTATAACAATAGCCGGAAGTAACACAGCAGTAATAATACAAATCATCTTAATTCCAGGCTTCTTTATTCTTATACTATCTATGGATATCTTAAAAAACTTTTCAATCAAAAGCTTCTGCCCCAAAAAAGCTAATACCACATAAGCGACAGCCTGACAAACTATCGCAACTACTACAGGCAATTTTAAAAGATCTGCTGGTATTGCGGCAAATTGCGAAAATAGTTGTGCGGCAACCATAATTAAAAGTGCCACAAGAATCCCAACAACTAACTTCCACCATGGTAATTTACTATCTGTTTTCAAATTAACGTTCCCCATAAAACCTCCCCTAGAAGTATTAAATACAACTATAGCTTGTTTTTGCGCATAATCAGAACCACCGGCTTAGCCGGTGGTTTGTTCTGGCCCTATAAGGGCCTGTTGCCGGCACTGAGTCTAAAGACTCGCCGAATGGTTCGCCAGCCGCAACATCATTTTCCTACAGAGCCCCCTGGGCTCATTTTTATTTGTTTTGCTTTACCGGCTCACCCGTGAACGGGTCAATATACTCTTTTAGTGTCATTTGGTCGTACTCTAAATCCTCTTTTAACTGATTCTTTATGTACTCCTCAATTTTCTTTGCATTCTTACCTACAGTATCTACATAATAGCCTCTGCACCAGAAATGTCTATTGCCGTACTTATACTTGAGATTTGCATGCCTCTCAAATATCATAAGCGTACTTTTTCCTTTCAAGTAGCCTACGAAGCTTGATACACTCATACTCGGCGGGATCCTTACCAGCATATGTATGTGATCTGGGCATACTTCTGCCTCTATAATTTCTACACCTTTCCTCTTGCATAATGTACTGAGAATATTTGCTATATCCTGCTTGATCTGACCGTATGCAACCTTTCTCCTGAACTTAGGTGCAAATACTATGTGGTACTTACACTCCCATTTTGTGTGTGATAAACTATTCATGTCCATTTTGGACTACCTCCTGTGATTTTACTTTGGTTGGCGAACCGTAAGTAATTCTATCACGGGAGGTTTTTTACTGTAAGCTGAAGCAGCTGTTATCCCCCTGCAGAGCAGGGGGTTTATTAAAAGATGCTACACAAATAAAGGCATTTAGTGGCTTTTGGCCCACTAAATGCCAGTCCTTTTAAGCTTTTAGCCTTTTGGGATCCTTGGCATAAAGCTCTATATATCCGCATTCAGAGCATACATAGCAAATAACATCTGCCCTTTTTTCTGAATCAATGATACCGTTCCTCTTATTCTTCAGGAATAGTGGATATATATTGTTGCCAGTAAGTTCTGCCTGGATCATCTCACACTCACATTTAACACATTTCATTGCCTTCTCTCCATTTATCTTCTTCCAAAAAGTTTTAAAAAGATCCCTTTCTTTGGCTTTTCTTCATCAGAATACTCATCAATCTCTTCAGGAGCTATCTGTGGTATCTCTATGATAGTATCCTTATCCGGATATACATTAAACATATCGAAAAATCCAAGCCCGTGTTTAAAAGCAAGCTCTTTTACTTTATTTCCAGCTTCATCTGCAACTGACCAGGCAAAAGCCATATAGATAAGATCCTCATCTATGCAGTAATCCGTAAGTCTTTTCTCAAGATTCGGATCCGCTTCAAGAGATGCATCATCAGGAGCATACTTTCCATTCATCGGAGGAAACTCTTCCTTAAGCTCAAAATAGTTTTGGAGCCTTTTCTTTTTCAAAAACAAGTAAATTAGCACTCATATCCTATTCTCCCAATCATACTTAAATTCAAAGCCATCTTCCGGCTCTCCGATATCATATCCAAGAACATTGGTGAGCTTATCTTTAAGATTTTGATACCATTCTTCCCAGATGTCTTGTGGCATCTCGCCAGCAATCTGTATCCCGCTTGGTTCAACAGAAGCCCAAAGATCCACGCTTTCGCCTTTCCAACAAGGGCCATTATCATTTCCTACCCAGTATGGCATAGATTCATAAACTTTACCAATCTTATCCCAAACATAGTCTGGAGCTGTATAGTGAATGTTAAGATTTACATCAATATTCATTTTTACCTTTCCTCTTATCAAGCAGCCATCTATTTCTGAATTCTGTTTGTTCATCTGTATGAAACCAGTGCTCTCCATTGAGCATTACTGTTAAATCAGCACCTACTGCTTCTGCAAATGTCTGCATTGTTTCTAACGATTGCAAGTGATCTTTTTCACCATATAAAATAAAAGTAGGTACATTCCATACTATTGGATGATTTCTTACCCATACAAGATAATCCCATGAGAGGACTGCACCATCAGAAAGATGGATTGTGCTTTTAGCTTTTAAATCATCTTCTGATACATTTGCATACTTCATCATGTCCTGTATCAAGCGCTCCATATCTACAATAGGAGAAACAAAAAACGCCTTTTGGATCATCACACCTGCACCGGAAATCATCAGAAAATAAGCTCCCAAACTGGAAGCAAGAACAGTAATAGATGTGTATTTTTCAGATAACCTTATGAAATACTCTTTAAACTCACTTTCTGCTTCCCACGGATTATCTGATTTATAGTCAAAGCCGAATGTATCATGATCTGGAAAAAACGACTTAAACTGCTCTGAAGCAGAGGCTGTGCCGCCTTTCCCATGAATGTAAATTAATGCTTTATTTGCCATTGTATATCCTCGAATGTATGAAAAGCCCAATATATTGTTTAAGCTTCCTAATTGTTTTAGTAGCAAGCATAATAGCGATTACTATAATAACAACTTTACTGAAATAGCCTACATATTGATTACCTCCAGTTACAAGTTGTGAAAAAACATTAATCAGGGAATGCGTCATTACACATATCCAAAGGTTATTTGTTTTCACATATAACGCTGAAAGAATAAAGCTATTTACAAGTAAACCAATTAAAAATGGGATCACATCAGCATGTGTTCCATCAAGATAAAAAAACAAAAAATGCCATAATCCCCACGAGAAAAATGTGATTATCGTAGCTAAAATGTAGTGCAGCCTTTCCTGCAAAAGCGGTTGAAACAAGTATCTCCAGCCAATTTCTTCTATACCACCTAGTACTATATGCTTGAAAAACATTATGATCGGCAGATACCACACTCTTATTGATATCCTCCCTCCGAATACAACCGGAAGAAAATCCAAACATAAGAACAAAATCATCCAACTGTAATTTAGAGGGCTTTGTTTTATCCTGAAGAAATCACAGATTACGGTTTTAAAACCTGTATTTCGATATTTTATTGAAATAATGGCTCCCCATAACGCTGAAGAAATACCACCAATTGCAATGATGATCCATCCTAACGGTGTGGCATACCCCACCTCTACTCCATATCGTCTTAGTACAAAGGCAATTACGCATACGACGATAATTTGTCCTAATGCTCCGACCAAATAGAGCGTTAGTGCCTTTTTGTTATTCATACCATTTCTATATCCTTTTTATCTTCCGGTTTATCGTTCTTTCTTTCATTCTTTTCATACTCTTTAAGTGCGGTATAAGCTGCATCTGCTTAGGTGAAGTTTTTCTTATTCTCATAAAGAAATGCTCTTCATCTTCTCCTGCTCTATAGGCACCGTTTTTGATCATTACCTTCTGTGACGCTACATTATCTTTGTTAACGCGCAGATAAACTTGAATTTGCGCATATCATACAATACCACCATCGCTAATGACAAAATGCTCTCCCATTAATTCTTCCTTACCATCTTCAGAATATAGATAACTTCCGTCAGGGATTGCAATAAAAGTATACCCCATGCTATCCGGATACGTAATATCTTCAAAAAGTCTTTTACCATCTAAGCAACTGTCTTTTGTATCTTGGTAATGAGGAAGCAGCTTGGTTTTTGTAAGACCCAATCCAGGAATGAAACGCACATAATTAGGATCTAATGATTCGCCATCTAGTTCCGGCTGTGCATAAACTTCTTCCGCGCTATTCATGCTTCCGGCGCTAATTCCGAAAATCACGCCATCAAAATCCTCAAGGAGTTCCTTTAACCTTATCTCACCAAAGAATCGATTTTGTGTTGGAACATGGCCTCCTCCCAAGATAATAAAATTGCTACTCTTTACCAACTTCGCAGCATCGTTTTGATTCCGTCTATCTAAAACTGTATAAGACTCAAACTCCATTCCTGAAATCTCTGCCGTATATTTTATTCCAAATGAAAAACCATCTGTTTCATCATAATCATCCGGTGATGCAGTTATGAAAAGCCCCTTATTATACTTATGCATGGCCTTCTGCATTCGGTTGACAAATTCATTTTCCGTGTTAAAAGGAAGTCCCCGTCCTGTGAAAGGGCTGCTTGTCAAAAATAAAATTTTGCTCATATATACATCTCTCCTTAAATACCGATTGTCTTAGTCAATAAAAGTTATGAATTCATCTCATTTGTTCTTATTCCTCTTGTCTGTCAAACTTTCCAGACAATAAATACACTCCTAGCACAGCATTAAAGATAACTGCAGAAAATGTACTAAGTCTTTCAAAAATACCAAAGACAGCCTTTGGGAAAAGTCCTGTTCCTACAGGTCCGAGAACCATCGCACACAGACATGCAATTGCCCATATCCCCAGAGATTTCACGCCTTCATGCTTGGCACTAATAGAAATCATTATAAGTGCTGCAAGAGATAGAACAAAAACTAATACAGTAACAATTAGATGGCACAAATTCTGAGGATTAGTATTAGGTTCATCAGCAACCCAAGGAAACATTGTATACCCAACGCTGCAAATCCATTCCATACCAGCGAACGAATATATACCGAGCTTAAACAGTTTTGACTTGCTTCCGGAAATTGCTACACACACTGCCATAATGGAAACAACAGCGCAAGGTCCAAATAATGCGTTAAGTCTCGTTGCCAACTGTAATGAAGGAGCTCCCTCTGCCGTAAGATCACTGACTGCCATACTCATCCATTCATATCCGGGGTACGCTAAAGGCGAAAATACTACCATTGCTGTATATGAAAGTAAGCTAATCAATCCAAATATACCAAGTTTTCTAAGATTCATTTCATACCCCCTTCTTCCCATATACTCTGCAAAATTCTTCAATGAACTGCCCTCACCGACTCCACGTCGGAAAGGGTTTCTGTTATGCCGCATGGCGGCATGAACCTGTAGGATGCTCTATGCATCCTGCAGAACAGGGCATGTCCACTATGCCCCTATCCCATTGGCTTACCTTTGGGAATACTTTCCTTAAAATGTTTGCAGCTCCATTTATGTCTGCATTTGTTATTGTACCATCGTAGTGCCTGTAAAGTCCTCTCTGTATCCTCTTTCCTGAGAAAAAGTGGTTTCCTGAACTGTTTTTATACACAGGGATATAGTCTTTTGCAAGATAGTCTGCCTTTGATGTGTAGCTTTCTTCCGTGAGAACAAACTTTATACCATATTCAGCAAGTTTGTATCTGAGCATGTCTGCAAATATCAGCATTGGTATCTGCACAAAGTTCTGGTTATTGACATGTCCTATACCTATCTCCTGCTTCTGGTATGTATTATGTCCCATCACTACTACATCTACATGGTTATCCCTTGCATGGACTGCAAGCTGTCTGCTCACCTTATGAAACTGATCCTTTATCCTTCTGTTCCTCTTTTCAGTAAGAGCATTCATCTTTCTTGTCCTGTACCTGTTGTTACATGTCATGGCACAGGAAGAGAGTCTTTTCATCTCTTTGTTGTAAAACTGGTTGATTGACTTGATCACGCCTCCCTTTATCACAAATGGTCTTGCGCCAAAAGAGTTCGCTACAGCAGCTATGTTGTCTGTTCCTGGATCGATAGCCATCACCCTCAGGTCCTTCAGATCCGCTACCTCTGAAAGCTCAGTGAGGATATCCTCATCAGCCATGGGGATTATCCCTTTATCAGGCACTGAAAGGACTACATCCAGAACAAAGCTGTTTCCGCTGGGCTTTATACGTACTTCCTTAAGGCACACTTCTTCAGGGAGCTGGCCAAGAGACAGCCTATCCTTTGTCCCCGGTAACTTTAGATACCCATCCTTGATCCTGCATATCTGATTAGTCAGGACAGCTGTCTTGAATGATCCCTGTGACATATATCCCGGCATCTTGGAGCGACCAGTAAATGCCCCAGGATTCCTGCCATATACTTTTACAGCTTCAAAGAAAGACTTATAGTCTCTGAGAAGAAGTTTCAATATCTGCTGATTAGCCTGTGACGGAAGGGCATAGTATGCCTTATCCCTTGTAACCTTTAGCAGATGATCAAGGGCATTATATGAGAGCCATTTGCTGTCACCAAGATATTTGGTTCCCAAAAGGCTATCCCTAACGAGCCTGTAAACCATCATCTGATTTGGGAAAAGAGGCTTGAACAAAGCCATTGAATCTACTGCAGACGAATACTGCCTTAAGATGAAATTTGCCCTGTTGTACAGAATGGCTGATGATCTGCAGATATCCCTGCAATAATCATAGAGTATGTGGTTTTGGTTTATCCTGTATTGCCTTGTTCTGTACACGGTTGTAAATTCCTTAGCAGTATTCTATAGCTAGTATTATAGCACACTTTTCAGAAAAGTGCAAACATATGTTCTCTTTGCATAAGGAGTAAATTTATGCAGAGATCGATGCTGGAATCAGATATTCTGAACGAGTACAGAAGAGGCTCACATTCCGTATACAAACTCACATACCATGTAATTTTCGTGACTAAATACAGAAAAAAAGTAATCACAGCTGTCCAAAGAAGTGCGAAATACATATAGAACACACCTTGAGAAATACCTATGGGGAGATTCACCCTTCTGGAGTGCAAGTTACTTCTGTGTCACTACCGGAAGTGTTTCTCTTGATACTGTCAAGAAATACATTGAAGATCAACGAACAGAGGAACACAAACGCAAATACATTAAGACGGGGAAATACAAAAAGAAAAGCTAGTGCGATTCATCCCACAACCGACTTCATCGGAAGGGGTTTTCTCGCACGATATTTATAATCTTCATACAGGTCTCACTTTCAAAACTTACAATTTTTTTCTTTTTTGAAAGCAAGCAAAAAGCAGCTACCTCGATTGAGATAACTGCTATGTAACGTTCAATATTCAATTAGGTCTACAAATTTGAAGTTGTCGAGTTCTTTCACATATTCCTCTAGCTTATCTTAAACAAATCATCAAGTTCCAGCAATACTGCTCCATCTTCCGCTGCATGCCTAACCACAGACTTTTCATATCCTGATTTGCTAACAAAAAATATATACTTTTCTTCTATGTTAGGAAATGCCAACATTGCTGTTTTTAAATCTTCATACTCCGAATGTGGCATTTTGGAATTTGTGAATTTACACTCTACAAAGATTCCTTTCTTACCGGTCTTATCTATCATAAGTATGTCCACATCGTCCTGTGCTTTGATATGCGCATTATTCCCCCACCATTTTCCTATGATATGGTATGAAAGGGAGTTCCTTCTTTTTAGCCTTTCTCACAAAATATTCTGTGGATATTCCTTCAAAAGCATCCCCCCATGTAATCCGATATTCCCTCCATAATTTCTTTTGAAGCAGCATCAGCACCAAGCATTTCGTAATATGCATTATTAGTAAATTCATACCTGAACCAAAAACGGAAAAAGTTATCCGTCAGTTTATATATTCCTTTACGACTTCCAGCTCCTTCCCCACAAGGAACCTTCTTTTCTACAAGGCGCATTGTCTGCAAGGTTATTAAATACTTTGAAACTTTACTTTTGTCTTCACGAATATAATCAGATATTTCCTGTACCCTATTTCTCCCACTGGCTATGGCACTTAAAAGAAATAGTAAACCCTGCTAGCCACTCTAAGAGTTGCATCATTTTTGCTGATAGGAGTGTATACTATAGTAGTTTGATGAATTATTATGTGATCCCAAGGAGAAAAAATGACTGACAAATATAGGAACCTGTCCCCTGAAGAATGCGTGAAAGCCAGACGCGCTAGTATGAGAAAGTGTTTTCTTTTTTATATTTTGGCATTAGTTACTATCGCAATCTTGATCCTAAGAAGACAGATTACTCTAATTGACTGGCTATATGATTATTATATTACTGAAGAAGTCTACAACAAATTAGACGCACTATATTGGCATCTGCTCATATTGGGATTTGCTGTATGTGTAATAGTGCTGATAGTGGTAATTTATATTCATGAAGCTTTCTTTATCGGTATAATGAACACACTGTGCGATCCAGAAAAATATGTGAAGGCCGAGTTGATACGCTGCAAGAAAAGCATATTCAGAAGATTGTCTAAGCGCAATAGAATGAATATCGGTGTAGCTTATCTTGCTATGAAAGATTATGAAAATGCCTGGAATTACTATGAAGGCTTAGTTCCGGCAAACCCATATCAGTGCAGGAATAAAGCTCTTTTATGCCGATTGGCGGGCTATTTCCATGATATAGGAGATGATGAAAAAGCGGCTGTCTACAAAACATGTCTCGAGGGGCTAAGAGACTCCGGCAGGAGTAACTTTTTAGTTGAACTTACCTTAGATGATCTGAACATCGAGGATGCAATCAAGGATCAGCGGTATGAAGAGGCCAAAAATCTGATTGCAAAATATATTAAAAGCAGTCGGGTTTCCATGTATACCAAAACTGTATATCAGTATTATCTTGGAGTCATCGCCTACGAGACCAAGGACATTCCTGAAGCAATATTCCATCTCAAGGCTGCGCTTGAAATAGGAGAAAAATTACCGTTTGCAGAGGATGCAAAAGCTAAGCTTGATGATATGTTGCACATGATAAATTTATCTTTTTAATATACGTTGAAACTAAATCCTCTTAGTATTTTTTATCTGCACTTATGAATTTCCAAGGAACTGTGTAAGTACGATTGCTGCGAACATCAGAATACATCCGGCGGCTTCGCGAAGAGAAAGTTGCTGGCCCAATACTATCCATCCGGATAGAGTTCCGAATACACTCTCCAGGCACATGGCAATAGATGCGATGGCCGGATTTAAGTTCTTTTGCCCAAGAGCCTGAAGTGTATATGCTATTCCGCTACTGAATATTCCTGCGTAGAGGATGGCGGGCAGAGCGCTATAGATAGATGACAGGTCTGGTTTCTCTATTACAAACATTACTATTGTAGCCAGTATCGCTTCTATAATAAACTGAGCAAGTGTCAGTTTAACAGGATCAATTCTCTTGGAATACCTGGAAACTGCCAGAATCTGAATTGAGAATCCAAGGGCAGATAAAATCATCAGGGCATCTCCTATTTCCAGATAAAAGCTCCCCTTCATGCACAACAGATACATGCCTAAAACAGAGAGCGCAATGCTGATCCAGAGTTTATTATCGAATCTGCGTCCAAAGAATAGTGATATTATCGGAACAAATACAACGTAAAGTGTTGTAAGAAAACCTGCTTTGGCAACAGAAGTATAGGCAATTCCGTACTGCTGAGCAAAGCTGGCAAGGAAGATGAAAAGTCCTGCCAGCATGCCGCCCTTTATAAAGGCCTGTTTCTCTCTGCTGCGTTTATCCTGTAGCTCCTGCAGCCCGAGGCCTAAGTTATTAACTTCTTTTTTATCTCTGTACAATACAAATGGCAAAAGAAAAATAATTCCAATGTAGGTCCTGAGAGCAAGGTAAGTTCCTGCACCTACGTATTCTGCGCCAAGGCTCTGAGCTACAAAAGTAGTCCCCCAGAAAAAAGATGCTACGAGTAGCATCAAAGTATGCGTAAGTGTGTAGATTTTAGTGTTCTGTTTCATAATACCTGCCTGTAGATCAGTGTGTAATTGTAAATTCATAAGCTGTATTATAGGTTGCTACATATAAAGTGTCACCTTTAACCTGGAACTGGTCAGCTGCAGAATTTATCTTGATCGCGTCATATTTTTCTCCGGTAAATCTATCAAGAAGATAGATATAATCCGGCTCGGAAGTAAATCCATACCCGCATATGATCGTGTCATCTACGATTTTGAAGTTGCTTCCATTTGCTACAAGAGGTTCACTTCTAAATATTAGTTCATTTGTTTCAAGATTTATAGCTACAATATAGCTGGATTCAGGTTCCTCAGAGGCATAGCCAAGATGACCGATTTCTAAATATAGAATATTGTCAACTATTGTGGCATATCGAATGAACTGGTGAACAGCAGAGACTTTCTCCTGTTCATAGTCAGGGCCATCGCAGAGTTCAGACAAATCAAAGCTATAATACATTGTATCCATCTCAGTATCATAAATATCTATGCCCTGGAAGGAGTTGGCATATTCTACTTCGTTTGTTCCATTATAAAAATAGTTGTCATCCTCGTGGGTCAGCATTTCTGTCTGCAGATCATTTGCCTCAGCCCAGGCATAACTATCGAGATAGTCTGATTTTTCTTCATTGGTCTTGGTCAGCGTTAAGTGGTTGCCAGCTGGAACTATAGCATCCGCAGCTTTATAATATTTCCAGGTAGGGTTTGAAACAGACACGCTTTCCGGATCTGGTTCATCCTCACTCGGAGCAACTTCAGTTGTGTCAGCATCTGTGTGGTTTACGATAGAATCAAGATCCTGAGGCTGATCCAGCATATAATCAGCTTTTACAAGATCAGGATACTCTTTTGAGGATAAAACTACTTGAAGATCTCCTGTTGCATATGAAGCAATCTCATAGGGTGAAAAGAAAATGTTTAATCCCTTATCATCTATTGTCCAGGTATAAGTATCGTCCCTTAGTTTCTGAACAAACTGATCAGGATCCTGACCTTCTTCAGGAAAATAGAAACTGTCTACCTCTTCCATAATTCCGGGGTAATTCTTTTCAAGTTCTGTTCTGATGCCATCATAAAGCAGTGATGAATCATCTAAAACCTTATCAAGCCTTACAATATCACCGGTTGCAGGATCATAATTTGTGGCATATGAATAATGATTCGGATGAGCGCCTCCGGTAAAACTACTACTAATTTCAAATATAGTAAAAAGATGATCATCAAATCTTACAATATCGGCTGTTTTTGTATCAAAATAGCCTTCGGTATAGTATGTATCTTCCAGTGCCCATGCGGCATATTCGGAAATGTTACTAGTTGCTCCGAAACTATTGGTTTCATTGTAATTATTTATGTTTTCAGAGAGCTTTGGATATTTTTCTTTATACTCATCTGACAGGACTATTTCCGGATAGCTTCCAGTGCAAAGAACCTTACCGTCCTGAGACGAAGAAATAGGGTGATTAACAACAGTTACCGGGAATGTTGTAGCTGTATCACTGCCTGACTTGTTTTCTGCATTAGAGGTATCTGCAATTGCCTCAATAGAAACTCCCGATGCACCATCTTCATTTACTACATTTCCTGTGCTGGTGCAGGCACTCAGTAACATCACAGCAGCTGTAGATATAGCTGCCAGTCTGATAGATCTTTTTTTCATAAACGTACTCCTCTTATTACAGCTTGTAATTCTCCTAAATATTCGTTTTATACATCTTTTTATTATATGCAATAAAAGACTCTGATGCCATATTGATATGTATCATCAGAGTCTATATAAGGTAAATCCTCAAAATTATTAAGCTTTTCGCTCAAGTCATACTGGAAAACGCACACTGCTTAAGTAAAAACAAGGAACTTTTCCTTATGTTTGATACAGCAGACAAAGCGCCGATAGATTCAAGCGTTTTCTCAAGCGCTACACTATTGGTCTTTGTTGTAGTATCACCCAATTCAGAGTTTTTACTTTCATTTCTTAGTATGTTTTTTAAATTTTCCATTGGTATTAACCCCCTCGTTATCGTTTTATATTCTTTTATACGAACGAAAGGCAATAATGGAAAATAATTTTTTTAGCTGGCACGTTTATTTTCCAAGTCATTTTTCGTATCAGCTGCAAGCCGCTTTTCATAGTTTGTATATATGATCCAAGCAGCTAATCCGAATACTACAGGACCGCCAAGTGACCAAAATGTAGTCTTGAAATCGCCATCTAATGCCGGCTGGATGATAGCAAATGCATTTGCAAGGAAAAGAGTAAGTGTTACTACATATCCCCAGATATTTGCTGAAGCTTGCGATTTGAAAATAACAAAGCTTCTGTCAAGGCCCTTCATTTTTTTGAACTTAGGGAAAGCAAAAGAAATAAACATGTAAGGGACTGTCATTCCTACATTTACCATAGCCGTCAAAATAACAAAAAACTGCTGCATTGTGTTGCCACCAAAAGATACTAAAAGTACCATAATGCAGACAATTGTACACTGTAACCACATCGCATTCTTGGGCATGCCATCCTCTGAGATCTCGCCTATTTTTCCTGGCCAAAGCTCCTTGGGCGTACCCTCGATAAGCTGCTTTAATGGAGAATAAACCAGTGTAAACATAGCACCCATAAGCGCAAGGAGCATGATAAGTGCATATACTCTGGCAAAGCCGTGAGCAAGAGCAACCTGCGCAGCCTGTGATGCACCAAACGCTTTACCGAATGATGCAGCAAAATTGGACATGATCACATATGAAACATTACCAAGTGTGATGTCTTCCGATCCGAGAATATCACTATAATTTGTAAAAGAACCAACTAACATGATCAAAAGAGCATATCCAACAACTATAACAAGTGCTGCTGACACAATTCCCAAAGGGAAGTTCTTTTTGGGGTTTTCAGTCTTGTCTACAAAACCACCTACTGCTTCGATTCCGCCATATGCAAAAAGAGCATATACAATAAAGGACAAAATCATGATCGGACTACCCTGGTAAGATACATTGAGCGGAGTCTTAAGAGACTCAAGACCTGCGAATGGCTGCTCAAACTGTCCATGGCGTGCAATGATCATAACAATCGAACCAACAACTACTAAGATATTGATTGTAAGAACGGCTGTACCACCGATAGATGTTACAGTGCTGATCTTGTCAAGGCCCTTTGAATCAAAATAGGTAATAATGATGAAAAAAATAACAGCCATAAGTCCAAGCAATCTTGAACCGGATAAAAACTGTGAGCCAAAAAGTGACCAGCTTGCTGTATTATCCTCACCAAAAAGGATGTTTGATACAGGCACCCAGATACCGGATGATACGTTTACCATCCAAAGTACGTATGAGGTGTACCACATAAGTGTTCCAATAAATGCATATTTGGGACCTACGGATTTGCACATCCAAGAGTACATTCCACCTGTCTCATTTCTAAAAGCAGATCCAAATTCTGCAATCATAAAAGCAAAAGGTATAAAAAACAAAATACCTGCTATAACAAACCAAGGAATAGCTGCATAGCCCATCAAATAGTATGATCTTGGAATGTTATTAAAACCATAAACTGATGTAAAAATCATCAGTATCAGGGACATAAGTCCCAATTTCTTTTCTTCTTTCATTTCTGTTACTAAAGACTCCTCTAAATGAATTCTTTGAATAATTTACGACAGCGTCGTCAATTATACCACCTTTTATCGGTTATCTCCATAAACGAATCTTTAGTATAGATGAGAACGTAATTAAATCAAGTTTGCTCCTAATAATTCCATTTCCTATACTCTTTTTCATCCAGATAGCAAATGTATAGATCAGGCTCGCCTTCTCCGCCAAATAGCTTGTATAACATATCTCTTACAATTCGCCAATCACCTCCGGCAAGGCCGCATCCTATTAAGCCGGGCACCCCGACAGAGAGCATTGGATCGCTTCTTTTTGCGTAGTTTCGAACCTTGGCAATGCTATGCATAAGAGCGTCATAATCAGTATCTCTGCCTTTTCCGGTAGGAATATTTTCCCCAAAGCAGTTGGCTATAATCCGCCCGTCCGGTGCCTCGAGGAGCTGTGTCTTACCCAAAAGATCAGAGCCCTGTTCCTTGCATATTGACTTATATTTCTCATAAGCGTCAGAAGTAAGCAGCTGCTTTTTTATTGCAAGTGCGACTCCCGCTCCCATTTTACCCGCGCAATTCGTCTGATGGGCTACAATATCTACAGGCTGTCTTAAAAGATCTCCAACTATTTCTTTTACCATAAGTCCCTCTTTTCTTTCATAGCTATTGCTTATCAGGTTCAACATCTAAAAATTTATCTGCTATAGGATTTATGTTTCATTCATCCCATGCTATTCTACTCATTACATTTTACACTCATATTCAGGATGAGACAAAATCTTTAATGATTCATCTCCCTTATGAGATTAACCATTTCAATTGCTCCCTGAGCACATTCAAAGCCCTTGTTGCCGGCTTTTGTGCCTGCCCTCTCAACAGCCTGCTCTATTGTATCTGTAGTGAGGACGCCGAACATTACAGGTACTCCGGCATTCATACTGACCTGTGCCTTGAGATTTCTACCGTTAAGGTTTGGTACATAGTTCAGCCTCTTTGCAACCTCAAGTATTCTTTAATTGTTATTTTTTTATAGTTATCAGACAAAGTAGCATATCCCTTCATCTACACGCTTAACGCATGGATATTATAGTTACAGCAGATCTCTCAGCACTGTAGGAATCATAGTTCTCTGCAAATCCATCATAGATATTAACATTAGGAAACTTAGTCTTTTTTCCAAGAGCAACATACTTATCAAACATCTCCTAGAGTGCTTTTTATCTTAAACAGTCAGAATCAGTGCTATTCCTGATACTATGAGCATAATGATCACTATTCTTTTGACCATTTTTTCATCAATTATTTTGGCACTAAGCATTCCTGCGATCAGTCCTATCAGCATAAAAGGCGCAAGTGTAAGTGCCTGCCTCAGTGCAGATAAAGTAATGATCCCATAAAATCCATACAGAATTATCCTGAATGTATTCTCGATCATGAATACCGTGCAGATATTAGCCTTAAATTCATCGGCATTGGTGGTAGTCCTGCCTATATACGCCCCAAGCAGGGCACCTACGCCGTAGAGTCCGCACAGTACTCCCGAAACAATTCCTATTATTGTGAGCAGAAGTTTAGAGCTCTTCGCCTGCCTCTGAGGCAACTCTCTTACCAGCATTTCAGCACCAACAAGGGCCACCAGAACTCCGAAGATGATCTTTATAACAGAAACGTCAGCATTTTTCAGAAAAAAAACTCCTCCCAGGCTTCCAACTATTACCATAAGAGAAAGAGGAATACATATCTTAAGATCAATATGTCTCCTCTCTTTCCAGCTTATTATCAGGTTTGTTGGATATCCCAGCAGAAGCTCCACCGGAGAAATATTTATATTGGCTGTTCCAAAACTCAGTATTGATGTAAACACAAGTGTGTTTGCAAATCCGCATAACCCTTTTACATAAAAGGCGCAAAGTGTTGCTATAATCCAAAACATTTTTTACTGTTCTATAAACCCCTTGTTTTATTCAGTTTTTCTCTCTTCTAACAGGCCTCATGTCCTCTTTATAAAACGTTCCCCACATTTAGGACATCTGATCTCGATCCTGCCTTTTCCCTTAGGCACTCTGATCTGCTGATGACATTTTTTACAGATATAATATCTACTGACTTCTCTGTCTCTCCACTGCAGTCTCATGAGATTCGCATATCTTCTGGGGCTCTCAGTTATCTGTAAGAATTTCTGATTTTCTGCATATCTTTTGGTAATGTTCTTGGAGTATACCCTGAAAAGAGAATATCCAAAAAGAACAACCCAGATAAAATATACCACTACGCTCTGAGCAAATATATTTATCACAAGAAGTATAAGTGCAATTGCATTACATGTTCTTGCCAGGTTATCAAAACCATTTCTGCCATACAAAGCGCGTGAGAGCCAGCCCTGTATCAAAAAGCCTATCTGTCTAAGTCTGTTATTCATTAATGTGCCTCTTATTCCTATTCTGATCTTATAGATTTACAAACATGGCTATGTCTGCATGATTTTCATCATTCTACCATTATGTAAATGCCCTCGCAAGTAACATGTTTTATCATGTGATTTATTATATATTATAAATATGTTATATATCAGATTCGCATTATCAACACATTCATTCCAAGCAGATTCTGATAATCCAGTTTTCGGGTAATCCCGGCCATTTCCCCCATGCAAAAAGGAAGCAAAAAGAAAGGCAGTTTATATTTATTTCCTGGCTATCAAATGTATCAGTTCTGACCTGTAATCTCCATTTAGCGGATTCACAGACAGTCCCACTTTTTCAAGGGTAGCTCCAAGAATCTCTTCATCGCTTCCTTCAAGCTGATAACGTACATCTGCTAAAAGTCCAGGAACTTTGAGTAACTTCCTCGAAGAATTAGGCTTTGCAACCACCTGAACATAGGTTATCAGTGCTTCTTTTTTATCCTTACTAACTACTATATATGCGTCATATTCATGATTTCTCTGATAGGAGGCAATTCTATAGTAATCTCCGCCCCTTACAAGATGATTGTACTTATGATATACAGCAACCTGTCGAGGAATATCAGCCCTATCCTCTTCAGGAATCCTGGTAATATCAAGCTCATACCCGAATGTTCCCGCTAGAGCAACATCTCCGCGTGTCTTAAAAGGCGTAGTCCTTCCAACTGTGTGGTTAGGGCAGTCAGATACATGTGCTCCCATAGTACTAAGAGGGAAAATGAGGCTTGTTCCTTCCTGTATTACAAGCCTTTCAATTGCATCTGTATCATCCGAGCACCAAATCTGAGGACTGTAGTACAACATTCCTGCATCAAATCTTGCTCCTCCTCCGGAACAGTTCTCAAGAAGAAGGTCCGGAAACTCAGTTATCATGCGCTCCTGAAGCTCATATACTGCCAGCATATATCTATGGCTTAGCTCTCCCTGTGACTCTTTGTCCAGTCCCAGAGAACCCAGGTCACACAACTGCCTGTTCATATCCCACTTAACATATTCAATGTTGGCACTTGTAAGGATAGCTCTGATCCTTCCATATATATAATCGCGCACTTCCTGCCTGGTGATGTCAAGCACCAACTGATTTCTGCTCCTGCAAGGTGTTCTTCTAGGAATCTGTATAGCCCAATCCGGGTGCGCTTCAAAGAGCTTTGATCTGGGAGAAACCATCTCAGGCTCCATCCATATGCCGAATTTCATCCCTAGAGAATTTACTTCATCTACTAATTTTTTAAGTCCGCCCTTAAGCTTATCCTCGTTGACATACCAGTCTCCAAGGCTGGAATTATCATCATTTCGCTCTCCAAACCAGCCATCATCCATTACCAGCATTTCAATTCCGCTTTTCTTGGCTTCTCTGGCAATAGCGATGAGTTTGTCACTGTCAAAATCAAAATAAGTAGCTTCCCAGTTATTGATCAGGATAGGGCGCTCCATATCCTTGTACTTGCTTCTAATCAAGTGATTTCTGAAAAGATCATGGAAAGTCCTGGTCATCTTTCCAAGGCCACCAGCTGAATAAGTCATTACAACTTCAGGGGCATCAAATTTTTCACCCGGCCTTAATGTCCATCTAAAGTTTTTGGCTCCGATTCCCATGTATACTCTTAAACTGTTAAACTGGCTCTTTGTTACTCCAGCCTCAAAATTACCGGAATAGACAAAAGAAAAACCATAAACCTTACCTGTATCCTGCGAATCCTCTTTTTGTACCAATGCCATGAATGGCTGGAACTGGTGCGAGGACTCTCCTCTGAAGGATTCAATGGAAGTATCTCCAAATCCGATTTCCCTAAAATCCATCCAGCGCTCTCTTGCCCATGATCCATGAAGCGTCAGTAATTTATAATCCTCCTGATCCATATCCATGGTAAAAGACATTACTTTATCAATATAGACTGTGTTATCTGACAAGTTCTCGAGCCTTACCGATCTTGCGATCACATCAAGTCCGGCAAAAATGCTGTATGACAAAATACACCTGATCCCAACAACCTTATCTGCAAGTACTATTTCAAGGCTCATGGAATCATCTGCAGTTCCAAAAGTAGCCGGAAGTCCTGCTATAGCTCTTTTACCGCCAAATATCTCATGGGATTCATAGCATAGCAAAAGACTTGTATGTCCGTTACTATCAGTTATCTCTATGCTGCTCTTCCTGTAATCTCCAACGTTGTTAGAGGAATACTCAAAAGGAAATCTGTCAAGGAAAGAGCTCCTGTCCCTCATATCCACTGTCGGATTCACCTGAGGTTCGACAGTTTTCCACAGATATGCTACATCTGAGCTATCTATTTTATCCCCATAATATAGATGTCCTAAAAGCCCTTCTTCACCGGAAATCCCCATGACATAGCTAGTGTTCTCAGTGTCAATTACAAATACTTTTTCTTTTTCCAAAAATCTTATATCCATACCATATACTCCCGCCAAAATGTGATAAACACCTTATAGACATGATTATAGCCACTTTTGTGGACAATATATAGTAAAATGTAAAAACCACTGCTATACGATTTGTCTCCGTAAGCAGTGGTTCCAATATCATTTATTGTCCTTTCAGTTTTCTCTTATTCTCATACATCGCCTTATCCGCTCGTTCAAACACATCTGATACCACTGTGTCTGTCTTTGGATTATATTCCGACATTCCCGAAGCAAGCACAACTCCGTTTCCGGCTTTTTGATTCTCAAGCACCTGATTACGTAGTTTTTCCATGAGTTCTTCTCTAATATAATAATCGTCGCCCCTGAGAAAAACTGCAAATTCGTCCCCGCCAATCCTGAAAACAGGGCTATGCACAAAGGTATAGCACAAGAGCTTGGCAGCCGCTTTGAGGTATTCATCCCCGGCAACATGGCCCAAAGTATCATTGATCTTTTTGAGATCGTTAGCATCACATACAATAAGAGCATATGGCAAGTAATCGAGGCCGTGGTCCATATTTCCCTGTATTGACTCTTCCAGCTCTTTATATGCGTATTTATTCTTAATTCCCGTTAGCTCATCTCGCCTAGCAAGCTCTTTTTCAGTCTTCAGCTCTTTGAGGCGCTGCTTTTCTCGTCTGACCTCATCATCAATATTCTCTACGCAAATAATAAAGTGTGATCTATCACTACTCCTACGGGCTATCATCCTAAGATATTGGGAGGAACCATCTACCAGTAGTCGGTACTCAATAGAACTACTCCTGTGATTATCGAGAGCTGTGATCATTTTGTCTCTATCCAGAAACTCAACAACTCGGTTGCGATCCTGTTCATGAATGATCTTTGGAATATTACTATAACATTCCTCAAAGAACTCTTTGCCAAGCTGGCTAACCTGAAGCTGTCCAAAGATATCATTAGCTTCGAAACTGACATACGAGGAATCAACTGCATCAACATAGTAGATAGCATCATAGTTGGTAGCAAGACTTTCAGCAATACGGCTAAATGTAATGCTCTTTTCCTGATTCTCATGGATTTTTTTCTCAGCCATGAGCTCATCATCTATATCTTTTTCATAAAGGATAATGTGTTTATCATCTCCGGCGCCTCTGTATGTAAAGAGGAAATATCTGGGATATCCATCAACCATCAACCTGTATTTGTATGAAAAAGACCTTTTTCCTTCAAGATTCTTGATCATTGCTTCTTTATTAAATAGGCTTCTTGCATACTCCTTGTCATCAGGATGCACAGTTTTTTCAATATTATCAAGAGATTCCTTATAGAAGTCTTTTCCTATATATGTCACATCCAAAAAAGAATATTTCTGGCTTCTGGAAAACTCAATATACTCTCCTGTCTCTATATCAAAGTAATAAATCGCTTCATAGTCTTCCGCCATTATTGACGTAATATGGTCCTGAATTTCTTTTTCCTTTTTTTCTCCGGCTTCTACATAAGAATGGACAATACATATAGCAATCAGGAGGCCGATGACATACAGTGGAAGGAACGAGGTAAGGATCTGCAGAAACATAAAAATACCCAGAGCCATGCTAGTATAAGCCACTGCCATATATCTTATTTTTTGACTGCCCTTGGTTTTGTACGCTGCTATTAACATGTGCATTGAGAGTATGGCATAGAATGCAAGAACAAAAATAAACGTAGCAAGACTTCCTTTTTCCGGAATATATTCATGCGCCTCATTATAGGAAAAAATAAAATGATAAAACCGGTTGAGCATCAGAGAGCCGATACCGAGCAGGAACATAATCCACGCTCCAATAGTAAGTATCTTACTGCGAAAATTGCCTTTATTAAGGTAGGCCACTATATAACGTGCCCATGTCAACATAGTCAGCAGCATGAACAGGAAATAAAAAACTGTAATTGAATATACAATAGGAAATAGTTCCGGCACGTCATGATGATCATATATAATGCCCCAGCATATCTCCGTTAGAAAGAAACAATTAGCAGCAAGCAAAAAATGACCGTAACGGATTAGCGACAGTTTCTTGGTATCACGCGCATCTGTCTTTTTCCATGCGTTCTTAAAAGAATTCCAGTTCAATATTATATTTACTGTAAAAGCTAAAAAGGCAACCGCTGCATAATACATATACCGCTATAATCCTCCTCATTATATTAATGATAGTCGTTTTTTCGAGAATTTAAAAGACTATTTTGCGACTATACATAGAAAAAGATTGTTAACAAAACATTATTTTTAGATAAAAGATGTCACAAAATTATTGATTTGTATTATAGTAATTATATGTAGATGTTATTTCGTTTGTTTGTGAAAGGAAAAGATTCATGAGCACACTATCTAAAAGAATTATATCCTGTATAGCCTGTGTAGGACTGGTTGCTTTCTGTATCTGGGGCAGCACCTATGTTGTTGAACATGAAGGTCATCAATATGATGGAGCAGCCGATGGCTTCGCAGGAGAAATCAAGGTATCAGTATTTGTTGAAGATGGTACTATCACAGACATTACATATCAGACCGAAGGCGAAACTCCATCTATCGGCGGCAGTGCTATCAAAGCTCTTCGCACCAAAATACTCAAAACTCAGAACACCCAGATTGACGCAATTTCAGGCGCAACCTACAGTTCAAGAGGATTCCTTTCTGCTGTAAATACAGCTCTCGCTGAAGCTGGGATTGTTGCTGATGGTAGTCATAAGGGAAACGCTGCTTCTGAGGATTATGAGGCAACTGCTGATGTAGTAGTTGTTGGAGGCGGAGGCGCTGGAATGACAGCGGCCATCACTGTTGCTGAAAATGGCAAAAAGGTCATTCTTCTTGAAAAAAGCGATATCCTTGGCGGAAATACCAGCAGAGCAAGCTCCGGTATGAATGCTGCCGAGACTCACTACGAAAAAGAACAAGGTGTAGAAGATTCAGTTGATCTTTTCGTTGAAGATACAATGAAGAGCGGTAAAGAGATCAACGATCCGGAACTTGTCAGAACTCTGGCAGAGAACACGTCAGAAGCAATAGACTGGCTTGATAAAGAGAATGCTCCTCTATCCGGTCCTCTTGGAACCATGGGCGGTCTTAGTGCCAAGAGAACTCACAGACCAACAGATGCCGAAGGAAATGTTACTTCAGTAGGTAACTTCCTTGTATCTGCGCTGGGCGTTAGGCTCGATGAATTGGGCGTTGAAATAATAACAGGTGCTACTGTTAATAAGATTATAATGGAAGACGGTAAAGCCAGTGGTGTTAGTGGAATTGGCGAATACGGTGAAAACATTACCGTCCATGCCAATGCTGTCATCGTTGCAACCGGTGGTTTTGGCGGAAACATGGACAGAATAGTCGCTCTCCGTCCGGATCTTGCAGGCTATATCTCAACCAACGTTGCCACTGCAAGTGGTGACGCAATAGATTTCCTTGGGGAAGTAGGCGCAGACTTCGTTGATCTTGAACAGATACAGCTTCATCCTACTGTTATCCCGACCGATGGCGCGCTTGTAGGTGAAGCCCTTCGAGGCGATGGTGCCATCCTTGTCAACAGAGAAGGTGTTCGTTTCACAAATGAAACCGGTACTAGAGATGCAGTTTCTGCTGCAGAGGTTGCTCAGACCGGTGGAAATGTTTGGCTGATTGCCAATGAGGAAATGTATGAGGGCTCTGCTGTTATCAAGAAGCTGGATAAAAGCGGATATCTTGTAAAGGGCGATACTCTCGAAGATCTCGCTGCAGCTATGGAATTTGATTCAAATGCTACTTCTGCCCTTCTCAAAACTGTTGAAACCTGGTCCGGATACGTAGCTTCCGGAACAGATGCTGATTTTTCAAGGGATATAGGCACTCCGCTTACAGACCTGTCAAGCGGCCCATATTACGCAGTTAATGTAGGTCCCGGAATACACCACTGTATGGGTGGCGTTAAGATCAATACAGATGCGCAGGTCATTTCAACTGACGGAACCCCAATCCCTGGCCTGTATGCCTGCGGAGAAGTTACAGGCGGCATCCACGGCGCTAACAGACTTGGTGGAAACGCTGTTGCTGATATTGTAGTCTTTGGAAGAATCGCCGGAGAAAATGCATCTAAATAATTATTATTGTTTTTTAAAAGCCACTTTCAGCTTGCTGAAAGTGGCTTGTTTGCGTTTATATATATTAATAATCTCAGTCTTCTTTTGCCAGGTTAACCTTCATTGAAATCTGTCTCGGAGTATCCATTTCATCGAATTTGATCAGATAACTCTCCTCATCCAAATTTATATCAAGAACTGTCCCAATTCCCAGAATAGCATGTTTTACACGCTGCCCCTTTTCCAATAGGTTCAGCTTCTCTGCGCCCTTAAGGTGCCTACTGTCATTATCTATAAATTTCCTGACAGCTTTGATCATATTGTCATCAGGTTTCTCGGTAAATTCCAGCAATTCCGGATCTATATCCATGATAAATCTGGAGGGATACCTGGGAATTCCCTCAAATGTATTCCCACCAGCCTCAGTGATAAAGAGTCTCTTCTGGGCTCTTGTCATAGCAACAAATGCCAGCCTTCTCTCTTCTTCCATTCCCTCCAAAGTGCGAACTTTTCTGGAAGGGAATATACCCTCATTCATACCGCACAAGAAGACATAAGGAAACTCAAGTCCCTTAGCCGCATGCACAGTCATAAGTCTTACTTTGTCCTGATCTCCGGCATCTGAATCCGCGTTGGTAAAAAGCGCAATATGCTTGAGGTAATCTTCAAGACCAACTTCTTCTCCACAGGTAGTTTCATATTCAAATACAGACTGTTTGAGCTCCGCAAGATTATCAAGTCTGTCCTGAGCTCCCTCTGTTCTGAGCATTTCTTCATAACCACTGTTATTTAATATTTTGGCCAGAACTTCAGACACAGGAAGTCCTTCATAGCTCGCTGCAAAATGCTCGATGAGGTCAATGAACTTCCCAGCCTTAGTGCCTTTAAACAGCTCATTATCCAGATTTTCATGCAAAGCAGCATACAGAGAGCACTTGTTATCTGCAGCGTATTGTTCCAGAAAGCTCATCCTTCTTTTACCAAGATTCCTCTTGGGGACATTGGCAATACGGCGAAAAGAAATATCATCCCTGTAAACCAGCATTCTAAGGTAACACAGGGCATCCTTGATTTCTGTCCTTCCAAAAAACTGAACTCCAGAATATATCGTGTAAGGAATTTTCTCTTTCATGAGTCCTTCCTCTATAGTTCTGGTAACATAATGTGCTCTATATAAAATTGTAATATCCTTGTACTGAACGCCAAGACCCTTCAGAACAAGAATTTCACCGGTTATCCAGTCAGCCTCTTCTGTGGTATTAGGGGCAAGATGGCACAGGACACTCTCCCCTTCTGCAATAGTAGGCAACAGATCCTTTTTAATCCTATAGCGATTCTTGTCTATAAGAGAATTGACAGCATAAAGTATCTGTGGAGTTGACCTGTAATTATCATTCATCATGATAGTCTTAACACTAGGAAAGTTCTGATCAAAGTCCAAGAGATACTTAACATTGGCTCCGCGCCATGTATAGATAGTCTGATCCGGATCACCTACTATAAACAGGTTCTTGTGATAACCTGCCAAAACCTCCATCAACTCGTACTGCAGACTGTCAATATCCTGAAATTCGTCGATCATAATGTATTCAAGCCTTTTCTGCCATTTAAGCTTGATGTCCGGATTCTCCCTGAATATATAAAGAGTAAACTTGATAAGGTCGTTATAATCAAGTCCAAAGCACTTCTTCTCTTGATAGAGATAGCCATAAAACAAGATATCCTTAACTTCTGTCGCTTGATCATATTTATCCTTGAGCGTTTCAAGCGGCATTGTAAGCATATCTAAATAGTACTCAGGTTCCTCGAAGAGCTTCCTGATCTCAAACATATCTCGAGCTGAACTAAAGGTCATATCTCTAAGAGACAGCCCTCTCTCTTCATAGATGATCTTGAGCATATCATCAATATCGGAATTATCAAGAACCAGAAAATTCTTGGGATACTGCACTGCATGAGAATCTTCCTGAAGAACCGATACACAAAATCCATGAAAGGTATTGATATACCCAGTATCATTGTCTCCGGTAAGTGCATGTATTCGCTGTCTCATCTCGTTGGCAGATTTATTGGTAAATGTAACGCACAGAATATGCCCCGGCATAATGCCAAGGCCATTAACAAGATATGCAAAGCGCGTGGAAAGCGCTCTGGTCTTGCCACTTCCAGCACCTGCTATTACCCGAATATATCCTTCTGTACTAATTACAGCCTCTTTTTGAGCATGGTTGAGCTGTTCTAATAATTCCATATTGTACCTCACTACCTAACATTATAAGAACAGCTGTTCGAATTGGCAATAGTTATTTATTTAGAAAAACTATCAACCATATCCTGCAGCTCAACATATCTATCCATTTTACGCTCAATTTCGGCATCTACTTCTTCTTTTTCCTTACTGAGAGCTACCAGCCTTGGATAATCTGTGGCAGCTTCAGCTATCTGAGCTTCAAGTTCTTCACTCTTTTGCTCAAGTTTTTCAATCTCTTCTTCGATAGTGTCGTACTCTCTTTGCTCCTTATAGGAAAGCTTGGTCTTTTCACGCGGAGCTCGATATTTTCCATTGGACTTCACGTCTTGATCGTCACCGTTATTACTGCCGGCACTATTGTTCCCACTTGCATTTCCTGACTTTTTCCTATTACCGGAATCCGTGGCAGCATCTGCATCTTCCAGCCCATTTTTGTGAACCACATAATCTGAATAGCCGCCTTCGCTCTGATACAGGCTTCCATCAGGTTCAAAAGCAAAAATTCTTGTAACCACTCGGTCAAGAAAATATCTATCGTGACTGACAGTAATGATAATGCCTGCAAATCCGTCAAGATAATCCTCCAGGATCCTGAGTGTCTGAATATCAAGATCGTTAGTAGGCTCATCAAGAATAATAACATTAGGTTGTTCCATCAGAACCCTTAGCAGATACAGTCTTCTCTTTTCCCCTCCGGAGAGCTTAGCTATAGGCGCATACTGCATATCCGGTGTAAAAAGAAATCTCTCACACATTACAGATGCAGAAACAAGTCCTTCTGCAGTCCTGATAAACTCCGCAGTATCCTTGATATAGTCTATAACTCTTTTGCTCTCATCAAGGGCTTCATTTTCCTGTCCAAAATAGCCTATCTTGATGGTCTGGCCAATCTCTACCGTGCCTGTATCAGGTTCTACCATGCCAATAATACATTTTAAAAATGTAGATTTGCCACAGCCGTTAGGCCCGATTATTCCTATTCTGTCAAGCTTATTGAAGGTATAGGAAAAGTCTTTAAAAAGTTTCTTCCCTTCATAGGATTTAGATATATTCTCAAGGATAATTGTCTTATTCCCCATTCTGCTGGGAAGCGAACTGAGCTCTACAAATCTCTCCTCTTCTGGCTTTTGCCTGTCACGAAGCTCCTCAAATCTTTGAATATGAGCTTTCTGCTTGGTAGAACGGGCTCTTGCACCTCTGAGCATCCAGGCCAGATCCTTGCGATAAAGCGATTGGGCTTTTCTCTCCGCAGCCTGCTCATAATCAAGTCTCTGCTGCTTAAGCTCCAAGAAGCCTGAATAATTTGATTCATAGCGATAAACACTGCCTTTATCGATCTCCAGAATCTGATTGGTTACTTCGTCCAAAAAGTATCTGTCATGAGTGATCATCAGGAGTGCTCCTCTGAAATGCTGCAAGAAATCCTCAAGCCACTCTATCATACCGGAATCCAGATGGTTAGTAGGCTCATCCAGGATCAAAAGATCTGATGGTGTCATGATTGCCGCTACAAGCGCAGCTCTCTTTTTCTGTCCACCGGATAAAATAGATGGATTGCACTCCGGATCATCTATTCCAAACTTGGCGAGATTAGCCTTGATCTCGCCCATCTTGTCCCAATGATCGCCTCCTGCATAAATTGTGTCTGCTATATTTTCCAAAAGGCTCTTGTCCATGTCAAACACAGGGTTCTGCGGAAGATATGAAATTCTAAGCCCATTATTTGCAACTATCTGCCCACTATCAGGCTCTGTAACCCCTGCAACTATCGATAAAAGAGTTGATTTGCCTGTACCATTGGTTCCAACCACACCTATCTTGTCCGTATCGCTTATTCCCACCGATACATCACTGAGAACAGGCTTGGACATATATGTTTTTGATACATTTTCTACGTTTAAAATATTCATTGATCTATAACCATTCCCTAACTTTCATTCCTACTATTCTATCAGAAAAAGCAAGAAAGCCTCGTTCTTTAATTACTATTTCATATTTTTTTCACAATAATCTAATGCTCTAATTCTCGTATTATCGTAATAATTATTGTAGTATTTAATAAACCATCCTTATATTAACGGAGGAATAATCATGGATATGAACAATTTAATTAAGGATATCGAAAATTCAAAAAGTGCTGATGAAGCATTAAAAAAACTAAGTAGTTCCGGTATTAAGCTGACCGATGACGAACTTGAAATGATTTCAGGCAGTAATTATCTGGACACAATAATTAAAATACTAAAACATGTTAAACAAATTCCTTGTCGCTAAGTATATTAGTGGTAGGAAACTACCTTGTCATAATCATATCCGCGATCCGATGTAAGCTGCCTCTTTGTGAGAGTAAAATATACTACTCCATTTCTGTTTACAGTAATCTGACTACTCACAACTCCGTCTTTTGCTGATATAACTGTACTTTCTGTCAATGGCCACGCAGCGCTCTTAATTAGCTCAGTCTCTGCATGCGTTGGATAAGCCGGTTCGCCGATATCATGCCAGAGTTTCAATGGATTGCAACAGTTTTCATCAACTGTTTTTGTAATAAGCGTATAATCTGAACTATCTGTCACTTCCATCAAAAGTTCCCTGATTTCATCTTCCTCATCAATATTCCACAGGATTCCAGAGTAGCCATTGTCTTTTTTGACTATAACTGCGTTATCATCTCTATAAACACATTCATCGCTGAATAACTTGAGCTGTTTATAAAAATAGAAAGTCCAAAAGGTAGGCTTTGGTATATTACCTGCTGCTACCATTCCAAATCCTCCATGGAAAAGAGAATCCGGTACCCCCTGTTCCTCAAACACATCACCGAAAGTCCAGTAAGAATATGCTTCGTTGTCATCACCGAGTCTCGATAATTGTCGTGCAAGATAAGCTGCATTGATATTGGTATCGTGGATTACCCCTTTGGGTGTGTATGATGTGCTGAATTCTGTAAGGTGGATTGGAAGTCCCTTAAATTCATCGTAAGAATCCACAATATCCCTTGTAGACTTTAGGTTCGCAAAACGCATCTCAGAGTCTTCCAACTTGGAATAGTCATAATGTCCAATTCGCTCAGGGAATTCAACTGTGTAATGATGCCTTGTTATCCGATCAGGACGAAGTCCTTCCCTTTTACAAAAAGAAAGAAAAGCTTTAATCCACACGGCATCATTAACTCCGCAAATTGCTGGTCCACCTACCTTAAACCGTGAGTCATATTCTTTAATTGCCAGAAATGTTTCTTTGAACAGCTTAAAATATTCTTCCATATCCGCTTTGTACCAGAATCCAGGAAGATTTGGTTCATTCCAGACTTCGATAGGCCAGCTTGTAACCTCTTCTCCATAGCGCTTTTTGAGATGCACCAGAAGAGCAATCACCATGTCTGTCCACTTCTTGTAGTCCTTGGGCGGTGTGGTATTTCCCTTCCAATAAAAAATAGTCTGAGTTCCGCTTGCAAGCTGCCCGGGCATAAAACCAAGTTCCAAATACGGCCTTATACCAAGCTTTAGATAGCTATCAATAATTCTATCAATATAAGTATAGTTATATTCTACTTTTGTTTCTCCATTTTCTTCGTATTCATGATAAATAGAGACATCATCAGAAAAAAGACCATGGCCTCTTATATATGAGAAGCCTATCATCTTCTGAACAAATTCCAGCTCTTTTAAATATTCTTCAGTGAGCGCAAGCCCTAATCGACCTGTACCAACACAGTAGTCCACATTATTGTTAAACTTTATCCTGCAGTTTGGATCTACTGTAATTTTCCCCATTTTCATACCTTTTCTCCTTGTAATCAGCTACATTCTCAATATATTTAGCGCATATAATACGCACAGGATAAATATACATCTTTCTTATTTTCTCTTCTCTTCATGTAGTGCTCTTTACTTATCTATTTTAGAAAATTTTAAGTATTTTTCTTTTTCGTCTAACAATATATTAAATATAATATAATCGTCTTATATAATCGGACACTATTTAATTTTGTTTTATGAATAATTATACCGATTATTAATTGACACCATGTTTTTATGGGATTATCTTTTAAATGAGAGAATGTAATATTTTGGATTCTGTTAATCGGAACTTAAAAGATAGTTCTTAATAGCAAAGAGTAATAGATAATATGGAATTAAAAAACTGCGCGACTTGCCATAGAGTATTTCAGTACCCGGGCTACGGATATATCCTTTGCCCGGAATGTCGTCGTACAGATGAAGCTCAATTTCAACTTGTTAAAAAATTCCTTGATCAATATCCTGGTGCTGAAGGAAAAGAAGTTTTTCTGGCAACGGGCGTACCAATTAACACATTGATAAAATGGGTCCGCGAAGAAAGACTTATCTCATCCAATGCTGTTAATCTAGGGGCTGTTTGCGACAGATGCGGCAAACCCGTCTCGTCAGGAAAATTGTGTCCTGACTGTAGAAAGGATATTGTCGATAAATTCAAGGAAACAGAAGCTGAAGATATAGAGAAAGTTGAAAAAATTCTTCCAAAATCAAAAAATAATGGCATGAGATTTTTACAATAATCCCCAAAAATGATATAAGTATTTACAGCAATCAAGTATCAATAGTAGAGTATTTTACAATAATAAAAAAGTGTCGTAACAGAGAAATCATACATCTTTGCTACGACACTTATTATTTTAAACTTTTTAATTTATGCTTGTATCTTCAAAACCGAACACTGATAATCTAAATCCTAACCTCTTTCTTGTTCCTAACCTTCTTTGGATAAGCCCTCGACCTATTAGTACACATCAGCTGAACACGTTACCATGCTTACACCTTGTGCCTATCTAACCTCATACTCTCTAAGGGGTCTTACTGCCGAAGCAGGGATATCTCATCTTGAGGGGGGCTTCACGCTTAGATGCCTTCAGCGTTTATCCCTTCCGGACGTGGCTACCCAGCCTTATGCATCTGGCGATGCAGCTGATACACCAGCGGTCCGTCCATCCCGGTCCTCTCGTACTAAGGACAGCTCCTCTCAGATATCCTACGCCCGCGCCGGATAGGGACCGAACTGTCTCACGACGTTCTGAACCCAGCTCGCGTACCGCTTTAATGGGCGAACAGCCCAACCCTTGGGACCTGCTACAGCCCCAGGATGCGATGAGCCGACATCGAGGTGCCAAACCACTCCGTCGATGTGAACTCTTGGGAGTGATAAGCCTGTTATCCCCAGGGTAGCTTTTATCCGTTGAGCGATGGCAATCCCACTTTCATACCACCGGATCACTAAGTCCTACTTTCGTATCTGTTCCACCCGTCGGTGTCACAGTCAGGCTCCCTTATGCCTTTACACTCTTCGAATGGTTTCCGTCCATTCTGAAGGAACCTTTGAGCGCCTCCGATACCCTTTCGGAGGCGACCGCCCCAGTCAAACTCCCCGGCAGACATTGTCCCCGGACCTGTTTCAAGATCCTTGGTTAGA